>WRHI01000063.1 GCA_009783315.1 Peptococcaceae bacterium | reverse complement strand
GACTTCGGAAGAAAAACAATGACCCTAAAAGAAATCAAAAAAACTTTGGGACAAGCCAAAAGGGGCTGATTTGCGCTACAACGTCTCGCGAAAATCAAAACCTGCAACGCCTAGATAGAAGAGTCTTTGCAGGCTTTTCTTTGTGGATTTGCTCCCGAAGAGAAGATACAAAGAATATCACGCCACATCTTAACCAGTCTTGAACTGGTTCTTAACTGATTCTTAAATCCGCGGCGTTTTGAGTGGTAATTTATGGTTACATTTCCTGGGGAGTTAGAGACCCCTTTCCTACCTATCAAGAAGCGAAACAAAGGGGGTCGACAAAGGGTCAAAGACCGCAAAGGATCAAAGGGTCAAAGGGAAACAAACAGATTTGACACACATTGAAAAAACCATTTCCAAACAGTATACTATAACGGATATGTAGCCTTTGTCTCCAAGGTCAGAGAACTTGAAAACACAGAATTGGGACTTGAGGACTCCTTGGCAGAAGCGGTTCATTACTATCTGGCAGGAAGAGGCCTTTGAGGCCGGCGAAGCCCGCGGCATAGCCCGCGGCGAGGCCCACGGTATCGCCCTTGAAAAGGCCCGCCTGGCAAAGAATCTACTTGCCTCAGGATTCCCGGCCGAAAAAATTGCTGAGATAACTGAGCTCTCTTTGCGTGAGGTTCTGGATCTGTCCTCCGCAATCACACGGTAACCGTTGAATGCTATATCAATTTTGCGACCATTTCCTCGGCACTGCTCACGCCTGAAAAATCCCCATAATATCCTTGAACAGCAGCCCCACCATCAACAGCGTCAGCAACGCCAGCCCCACCATCTGGATCAGACTTTTCATCTCCGGTTTCAGCTCCTTGCCTCGGATCCGCTCATAGGTCATAACAACAACCTGGCCACCGTCCACCGCCGGTATTGGAAACATATTGATGACACCAAACTGAATGCTCAGCACCGCCGTCAGCCCCCAAAGGGTTGAGGCTCCCTGCTGGGCACCCTGTCCGATCTGTTCGGCCAGTTTGATGGGTCCGCCCAGCTGCTCTGTACTCTGCTGACCGGTAAGCATACCGACCAGTGTCGCCACAAGAAACTTGGTGAACTCCACCGTTTGTATAGCGCCCAGCCTCATCGCTTCCAACGGCGAAACCTTCTTATTGACATATTCATTGTTGATACCAATAATGGCCCGCTTCGCCACCGAATCATACTTAGGTGTTACAGAGATATCCCGGACACTCCCGTCAGGTTTTTCCACCCGGATCAGCGCCTCATGATCCTGAGCCGCGGTAATGAGCGCGGTCAATGCGCTCCAGTCCGGCGTGTCCTCCCCGTTAATCATGACAATACGATCCCCTGCTTCTATCCCGGCCTGACTGGCGGGATAATCCGGGACAACCCCGGCAACAAGATTGCTGCCCGTCCCCTCTTGAACGCCCCAGACCGCAAAAAGCAAAACAAATAAGATGGCACCAAAAACAAAATTAAAAACCGAGCCGCCGGTAATCACACCCATACGGCGTCCGTAGCTCTTGCGCTCGAAAGAACGCGGCAACTGCTCCTCATAATCCTCCTGGCTGATGGCGCCTTCTTCCAAATCCGCCTTCAACTCATGTTCGCTCAAAAACCGGCAAAATCCGCCAAGAGGCAACGCCCGCACACTGTATATCGTCTCACCGCGCTGTACCTTAATCAACCGGGGCCCGAACCCGAAAGCAAACTCAATCACCTTGATACCACCCCGCTTGGCCACAATAAAATGACCAAACTCATGGACAAACACCAAAACACTGATAATGAGCAAAAACCAAACCAAAGTCATAGCCGAAGCCCTCCCACGCTCATCCTAATCCAATCAAAACAAACGGCACAAGCTCTCAGCTTCCTGCCTGGCCCAAGCATCCGCCTCCAAAACACCGGCCAAACTCAAAGCCGCCTTCCTATCAAATCCGCCGCAGACCTTTTCAACAACTTCAAAAATACGCGGGAAAGCAATCTCTTCCCGCAAAAAAGCGTGGACACAAACCTCATTCGCCGCGTTCATCACCGCGGGCATAAGCCCCCCTTGACGGCCGCAAGCATAAGCCAGACCCAAAGCCGGAAAGCGAGCGCCATCCACCTCTTCAAAGGTCAGCGCTTGTCCAGCCAACACAGGAACCGGGCTGCAAGGCCAGCGCCGGGGATAACTCAGCGCGTACTGAATAGGCAGCCGCATATCCGGAACACCCATCTGCGCCAACACGGCGCCGTCAGTATAAACCACCATAGAATGAACAAGGCTCTGAGGATGAACCAACACATCAATCGCCTCATAAGGCATATCATACAGATGGTGGGCCTCGATAACCTCCAGACCCTTATTCATCAGAGTCGCTGAATCAACAGTAATCTTCGGACCCATCAGCCAATTAGGATGCCGCAAGGCGTCCGCAGGCTTCACCGCCGCCAAACGATCAGCCCCCCAAGTCCGAAAAGGTCCACCGGAAGCTGTCAGAATCAGACGCTCCACATCCCCGGTATCACAGGAAGCCGCCGCGTCGCCCGGTGCCCCCCGCAAACACTGCCAAATCGCCGAATGCTCGCTGTCAATCGGAACAAGCGACCCCGGCCGCGCCCGGGCGCAAGCCATAACAAGATCGCCTCCGGCCACCAAAGTCTCCTTATTGGCCAAAGCCACCAGTTTCCCTGCCTGCAACGCCGCCAAAGTCGGCTCCAAGCCAATACAGCCGCTCACAGCCATAACAACGGTATCCACTTCAGGCGCCGTCACCATCTCCAACAGACCCTGCATCCCAGAAGCAACGCGCACAGGGCAATCCCCTAGAGCGACCCGCAGATCCCCCGCCGCCTTCTCCTCCCACAAAACGGCGGTTCCAGGTCTAAACCGCCGCACCTGATCAGCCAACTCCCGGCTGTTCGACCCGGCCGCCAAAGCCACAATCTCCAATGCCTCCGGCTGAGCCAGCGCCACCTCCAGCGTCTGCCTTCCAATAGACCCCGTCGACCCCACCACAGCAATTCTCTTAGCCCCCATAGCCCATTACCCAACCTATCATAAAAACTCAACAAACAAACATCTCATTCTCACAACCTGCATCCCACTGTCCACTATCCATTGTCCACTGTCCATTGTCCCCTGCCCATTGTCCATTGTCCATTGCCCATTGCCCATTGCCCATTGCCCATTGCCCATTGCCTTTCATTGTCCATTGTCCATTGTCCATTGTCCATTGTCCATTGTCAATTGCCTTTCATTGTCCATTGATCAGAGATACTTTATCCAATAATGCAGACCAATAAAAACCACCGGCACCGCAAACATAAAGCTGTCAAACCGATCCATAAACCCGCCGTGACCCGGCAACATAGCGCTGGAATCCTTGATGCCTGCCGTTCGTTTCAGCGTCGACTCGAACATATCTCCCAGCTGGGCAAAGAAGCTGGCCACAAAAGACAATATCAACATCGCCCACAGCGGTGCCAGCCCACAGAAATACCAAAACCCGGCGCCTACAGCCAGGCTGACCACCAACCCTCCCACAGCCCCTTCGTAGGACTTGTGGGGACTCATCAGCGGCGCGATTTTATGGTGCCCAATCAAACTGCCGATCAAAAAGGCCCCCGTATCTGTTCCCCAAACAATAAAGAGACAGTACAACGCCCACAAAAATCCCTCCGACACATCTGACACCGCCATGCGGATAGGATAAAAACAACTAACCAGCGCCACCGGATAAATCAGGGCAAGAAGGCTCCAGGCCGCGTCCTTCCATGAGTATTTGGGATACACCACCGTATAAACACAGACAAGAACCAGAAAAGCCAGCAGCAAATAAGGCACCAAATAGCGCTGGAACCCAAGAAATAACAGCACATACCAACCTGCCGCCAGCAGCCAGACCACGCTTTTGAGCGGATTGATATCCAACAGGTTCCCCAACTTAAGGAACTCCCATAACAACAGTCCGGCAAGCACCGCCAACATAGCGACAAGAAACTGGCCGCCCAACCAGGATATCGTTATCAAAATCGGGATTCCAACAATGGAAATCAACAAGCGCTTAACCATGCCCGCTGCCCTTTCTATTGCTGAGGAAGCGGTCAACACCCTGCTCTCAGCCATAATTCGCATCTTGAATTACGAACCCTCGATTATGCCGCCAAACCTTCTCTGTCTCATCTGGTATTCCCTGATCGCCTCATGCACATGCGCCTCACGAAAATCAGGCCACAAACACTCCGTCACCACCAGCTCGGCATAAGCGCCCTGCCACAACAAGAAATTGCTCAGCCTCATTTCCCCCGAAGTGCGAATAATAAGATCCGGATCCGGCGTCCCGTCAGTATACAAACATTTGGCGAAAGCCTGCCCGTCAATATCCTGGGGCATCAATTCCCCCGCCAGCACCCGCTCCGCCAGACAACGGGCGGCACGGGCAATCTCTTCACGACTGCCATAATTCAAAGCAATTATGAAGCGCATGCCCGGATTGTCTTTCGTTTTCTCTACAGCCTCCTCAAGTTTCTTCCTCACATCATCCGGTAGTCGTTCTCGCTCGCCGATAATTGAAATCTTAACCTTTTGGCGGTGCAAAGCCATAAGCTCTTTGTAAATATATTCACGGATCAGAGACATTAGCATGCCCACTTCTTCCTCAGGTCTTTTCCAATTTTCGGTGGAAAAAGCGTATACCGTCAAATATTTGGTGCCAATAGCGTCTAACGCCTTGACAACCGCGCGCAAAGCGTCCATACCCGCCCTGTGCCCCATCGTCCTGGGCAGACCCCGTTTATGCGCCCAACGGCCGTTTCCGTCCATAATAATTGCGACATGCTGAGGTAAATTATTGAGATCGAGAGCCTCTGTCGAGCTCAACCGCGCCCCTCCTTTATGCCCATGCGCCAACCGGCGCAAAATAATTCATGAAGGATTGTGTGGAATTCCCCTATAGCTTTCAACAAATTACACTTCAAGAATGTCTTTTTCCTTTTTGGCAATAACATCGTCAATATCCTTCATATGTTTATCTGTGATTTTTTGGGTGCGGTCCTGGGCCCTCTTGCAATCGTCTTCCGTCAAGAGTTTATCCTTTTCCGCCTTCTTCAAAGCCTCAATGGCGTCCCGGCGTATGTTGCGCACAGCCACGCGGGAATCGTCGCCCTTTCTGCGCGAGGTTTTGACCAGCTCTTTGCGCCGTTCCTCATTCAGCTGCGGAATAGCCAGACGGATCACCTGCCCATCGTCAGCCGGGTTGATACCAAGATCCGACTTCTGGATGGCCTTCTCAATATCTTTGATCGCCCCCTTATCCCAGGGCTGTATTATCATCAAACGAGGTTCCGGCACCGCAATTGTCGCCATCTGGTTGATGGGGGTTGGCGTGCCGTAGTAGTCTACCATAATTTTATCAAGCATTGCCGGATTGGCTTGTCCGGCGCGGATCGACGCCAACTCTCTGCGCAGCAAGTCGATGGTTTTGTTCATGCGTTCCTCGGCGCTGTTCAAAATATCCTCTATCATCGTGCTCCCTCCTTATCCAATATAGGTTCCAATGGCTTCTTTTTTTATAGCCCTCATAATATTCCCCGATTCTTCCAGCTTAAAAACAATTATAGGTATATTGTTGTCCTTGCACAGAGACGCCGCCGTCGAATCCATGACACCCAAAGACCGGTTCAGAATATCGAAATAGCTCAGCCGCTCAAACTTTACCGCTTCCGGGTTTTTCATCGGATCCGAATCATAAACGCCGTCCACCTTTTTGGCCATCAGGATCGCTTCGGCTTCAATTTCCGCCGCGCGTAAGGCCGCTGTGGTGTCTGTAGAAAAATAGGGGTTCCCTGTCCCTGCGGCAAAAATAACGACCCGTCCTTTCTCCATATGCCGGATCGCCCGGCGACGGATATACATCTCCGCGACCTGACGCATCTCAATAGCCGACATCACACGCGTCTGAACCCCCTGCTGCTCCAAGGAATCCTGCAACGCCAAAGCGTTGATCACCGTCGCCAACATACCCATGTAATCGGCTGTGGCTCTGTCCATCCCTTTCGAACTGCCTGCGATGCCCCGCCAAATGTTGCCTCCGCCTACCACAAGAGCCGCTTGCACACCCAGGTCGCGCACGGCCCGAATCTGTCCGGCAATCGCCACCAGCATTTCCGGGTCAATACCGTAACCTCTGTTCCCTGCCAGCGCTTCCCCGCTCAGTTTTAGCACAACCCGGCGATATGTAGGCGCCGGTTCCACATCGGCTGCTGCCATACACGACCCTCCTTCTTCGGTGTTGGGTACTCGGTATTCGGTAATCGGTTCCCGATTCGATGCCGCTGTTCGTCTTTCGCTGCTTATCCTTCATCGTTGTTCACAAACCCGAAAGCCGAAATCCGTAAGCCGTAAGCCGGGGACCGCCGAAGAGGACACGTAAGCGTCCTCTCCACACGAACGACTATTTCGTCATTTCCTTCATAACCTCTTCAGCGAAGTTCTCTTCTCTCTTTTCGATGCCTTCCCCGACAACATACCGGGTGAACCTCCGAACCGAAATCTTTTCTCCAATCTTAGCAACCATGCTGCTCACAAGCTGTTCCATCGTCATTTCAGGATTCTTAAAGAACTCCTGTTCCAGCAAACAGATTTCCTTGTAGTATTTTTCCAGGCGGCCCTGGGCGATCTTCTCCGCCACATTCTGAGGTTTTCCCTCGTTCAGAGCCTGCTCCATGTAGATGCTCATCTCATAACGAACCTTGTCCTCAGGCACATCTTCACGTCTGACATAGAGGGGATTCTGAGCCGTAATTTGCAAAGCGACATCCTGGACAAACTCACGGAACTCCTCTCCCCGGGAAACAAAATCCGTCTCACAATTGACTTCCAGCAAAACGCCGATGCGGCCGCCGCCATGAATATACGAAGCCACAACGCCTTCCGCGGCAATACGCCCTTCACGCTTTGATGCCGCCACCAGACCCTTTTTGCGCATATAGTCGACAGCCTGATCCAGATCGCCGTCGCATTCTCCAAGGGCTTTTTTGCAATCCATCATACCGGCGCCGGTTTTCTCCCGGAGCTCTTTTACGAGTGCCGCGGTTATCTCAGCCATAAACGAATCCCTCCTATTCTGAAGTTTTATGCCTGCAGCGGTTGTTATTGCTGCTGCTGTTGTTCCTGGCTCAGAACCTGGCTCTGTTCCTGGCTCTGACTCTGGTTCTGGTTCTGGTCCTGGTCCTGGTCCCGCTTCCGGCTCTGATCTTGGACCTGATCCTCCTCATCGTCGATGCTGCCCTGCTGCCCTTCAATAATAGCGTCAGCCATTTTCCCCGTCAGCAGTTTGACAGCGCGGATGGCGTCGTCATTAGCGGGAATGATAACATCAATCTCATCGGGATCACAGTTCGTATCCACAATACCGACTATCGGAATATTTAGCCGACGCGCTTCCGCCACCGCAATCCGTTCCTTGCGGGAATCCACGATAAAAAGCGCGTCGGGCAATCTCTTCATAGTCTTGATGCCGCCCAAAAAGCGCGACAGCTTGCCCATTTCATGCTTTAGATTCGCCACTTCTTTTTTTGGAAGAACGTCAAAATAGCCGTCAGCCTCCATCTTTTCCAGCTTATGCAGTCTCTGCACCCGTTTCTGGATGGTTTGGAAGTTCGTCAGCATACCACCCAGCCAACGCTCGTTGACAAAATACATGCCGCAACGCTCCGCCTCTTCCTTAATCGGCTCCTGGGCCTGCTTCTTTGTGCCCACAAAAAGCACCGTGCCGCCGTTAGCCGCCACATCTCTCATATAGTTGTAAGCCTCGTCAACCTTACGCACCGTCTTTTGCAAGTCGATGATGTAGATCCCGTTTCTTTCTGTAAAAATATAACGGGCCATCTTGGGGTTCCAGCGCCGGGTCTGGTGTCCGAAATGGACGCCTGCCTCCAGCAGCTGCTTCATTGAGATAACTGCCATGGGTATCCTCCTTTGTTTTTGTGCTTCCACAAGCTTCATCCCGTAAACGCCTTTTCATGGACAATGGACAAGGCTGATATCCTTCAGCCTGTGGACCAATGGGCAATGAAAAGGAACCGTCGATCGGTCAGCCTGTGTGTTTTGTTGCGTGGCTTTTGTACAGCGCATATAGCCTGTTACATGTTTTCCGTCGCCACGGGTTCAATCCGAAACCGATGATTGGGATTAAACCAGTCTTCAATATACCATAGAGCTGTTATGAACGCAAGTTTGCCGGTTTTTTGGGATTTTCTCTTCGGCACATAAGGGAATCCGGGAAAGGATAAAAACAAACCGCCTACACAAAAAAGGACTTTGACAGTCCTTTTTTGCCCATACTGAATCTTGCCTCCATTTAGATAATTTCGTTGCCGCTATCTTTGTCTCGTCAACCATAGTACCCCGAACTCGCTGAATCGCGGGATTCCACGGACGCGCGCTCCTCCCTTCTTGCACGCCTCAGCGCTTTCGTCAGGTTGATCCTCAAACATACAGATCTTCCACCTGCATTTGTATAAGATCTGCGGACTTTTTCATGAAGTCCAGCACGAGCTCATCCTGGTTATAATAAATACGCATGAAGACAGCCATGCCCGCGTCAGCGGAATCTTTTCGGAGGTAATAGACAGTATATTCGTCTACTGCCACAGCGTCGGGCCTGACTTTCTCAAAACCTTCTTCTTCCAGCAAGTGCCGGAAATACAGCTCTGCGTCATGGGCTGCCTGAGCCTGGCCGCCCTGTTCGATGGCATAGTATACGCCGGCTATGATCTCCCCCGGCACACCGTCGAAGACATCAAAATCAATTGGCTCCCACCCGGGCGCCACCTTGGCGAGGGGAGGAAAACGGTCTTTGCCCAGATCTATATACCCCGTCTCAATCAGGGCTTCATAGGCGGCGGCGTCAGCAACAGCGGCAACGCCTGTTTCGGCGGAGCCGTTGTTTCCGGTGGCAGGCGGGTCGCAGGCTGAAAGGGTCGGAATGAGACATAGCACGAGAAGTATGATTATCCATTTGCGTTTCATCGTTAAGACTCCTTATTATCGTTTCACAACTATGAAATTTTTTCAGCAAGACAACAATAGGTCTCTTTATGGCTGTCAAGAGATCAATATTGGGAAGATGCTCCATCGGGGACCATGGGATGGGATGGGATGGGATGGGATGGGACAGGAGGGGCGCTTTGCGCCCCAGCCTTTCAAGCCCCACATTACTGAAAGTGGCGCCTTCCCGCCTATAATGCTGTTTCTCTCTTGTTGGTAAGAGGCCCATTCGCATTATTTGTAAGGAAAATAGATATATAAATTGGGGGAACCCTTAAGTTTATAGGTTTTATCCAGTTCCGCCCATGTCAGAGGACCGACGATAGCGTCAGCCGTTAACCCTCGCCAGTTTTGATAGGCTTTAAGAGCCTTTATTGTCTGATTCCCATAACTGCCGTCAATCGGTCCCGGGGGGTCATTGGCAAGCACGAGCACTTTCTGAACGACTCCCACTGTCTGGCTCGGCTTTGCCAGACTGCCAAAGATATTATAACCGACCCGGTCATAATATGTGTCAACCACTGTAACAATCGTGCTTCCAGTATAGATATTATAACCCGTCTTGAATTCCAGTCTGGCTGCAAATGCCGGGGTCGCAACCGACATTGTGAGAACTATAACCAATAACAGAAACTGAACACTCTTCTTTTTCATGAATCTTTCCTCCATTCGAATAATTTCGTTGCCGCAATCTGTGTCTCGTCAACCATAGTGTCCCGGTCTCGTAGAGCCGCGGGATTCCGAGTATACACCCTCCCTTCCTACACGCCTCGGCGCTTTCGTCAGGTTGATCCTCAGATGAACGGATCTCCCACCTGCATTTGTATAAGATCGGCGGACTCTTCCATGAATTCCGGCACGAGCTCAACCCGGTTATAATAAATACGCATGAAGACAGTCATGCCCGCGGAGTCGCGTTGCCCATTTGTGTTTCATCTTTAAGACCCCTTATGTCGTTTTATAATTTAGTATTTCATTTATTTATACATTACATGATTATCCCGCGGTTGTCAAAGGGCGCGTCCTGGTATATTATCCCATCGGAAACATGGGGTTGATGCGGGTCTATCGGCTCAAGGCGAAGGGGCGGCAGGGGACTTGGCCGGCCCGCCGTCGCCCCTCCGCCTTGAGCAGGTTTGTCTTGATCCGGCTTTTTGTGCCAACACTGTCTTTTATTAATATTTTACCGGGTCTCTTGCCCTGACTCTGTTTGCGGAGTCAGCAGGCCGCAGAATAGCCTCGCAAATCCTAGAACATTTTTAATGGAGGATCAGGATAATATGTTAAAACTTTCTCATACTTTTGGCTGTATCTTGTCAAAGATTAAAGAGGATAGCGCAGGATTATATAGAATTAGAAGTATTGTTCGGAGTTTTATAATTCGTTCGCAGCGGATTCTATGTTCCGTTCGCAACGAATTCTATGTTTCGCTTACAGCGAATGATTAGAATACTTCGAAGAGTTTGGGGCTGATAAACACAAGACCTGAAAAGTCACTCAGAAAATACCAATTTCTGGTTTTTTGCGCTCTCCGCTAGAGGCCCTGTTTTCAGAGTGTTTAGGGTCTGCACGTATTGCTTTTGTAAGTCTCGTCTCTGTGCTCCCGCTCATACGCGCTATGAGCTCAGCTTTGCGGGCAAGTTTTCTGCGACTAAAGTCCCGTTTCTGGATACGAACCGGTTCACCAATACACTATTATGAGGAGATGGTTCAATGCGTATCATTTGGCTTGTTATTTTTTCCCTCCTGTTCATCTCTGCCATCGTCGCTTTTGTCGTGGCGTTCCGTAAAAAAGTCGCCTATGTGTTGCTGGGCGCTCCGGAGAAAAGGTTTGACCGGATCCCGAGCCGTTTACGGAATTTTGCCGAAAACGTCCTTTTGCAAAAGAAGCTCTTGCAAGAATCCTACGGCATCGCCCACCTCATTATTTTCTGGGGTTTTGTCTTCATTGTAATCAGCGAACTACCCTTCATTTTTGACGGACTGTTCCCGGATTACTCGTTGCCTTTGGTTGAAACCACCGCCGGCGCCATCTTTTTTATGATCAAAGACGTTCTCGCCACCGCGGTGTTCATTGGGTTGGTCGTTGCCCTCATCCGCAGATGGATCATCAAGCCTGTACGCCTGTACCGGACGTTGGAAGCCTTTTTGGTCGTTTTCTTTATTATGTTGGTCATCGTCACTGACTGGCTTTTCGTCGGCGCCCGACTGGCTATGGATCCCCACATTACCTCGTTCCAATTTTCTCCCCTTTACCAGTTGACGGGCCGCTTGCTCAGCGGCATGGAAACATCCACCCTGGAACTGTTTGCCCAAATATGCTGGTGGGCCCATATCGGCGTCCTCCTGGCGTTTACCGTCTATATTCCCAACTCGAAACACCTGCACTTAATCGGTGCGCCTCTCAACAGCTACTTCGCGTCGCTGAAACCGGTGGGCGGTCAGATTAAGCCCATGGATCTTGAAGATGAAAGTGTCACAGAGTATGGCATCTCCCGCATCGAAGCTTTCACCTGGAAACAGCTTTTGGACAGCTTCTCCTGCGGCGAATGCGGCCGCTGCATGGACAACTGTCCCGCCAACCTCTCCGGCAAACCTCTTAATCCCAAAGAACTCCTTAGCCGCACCTTGAAACACCACCTCCTCGACAAAGGCGAGGTTATGCTGAAATACGGCCTGAAATCCACCGGCGAAGAAAACGAAGACAAGCTGGCCGAAATCGCCGAAAAGAGCCCCGAAGACGCCGCTATCCTGAACAAAAACCTCATTAAGGATGTGGTCACCGAAGACGTGCTGTGGTCCTGCACAACCTGCATGTCCTGCCAGATCCAGTGTCCCGTCTCCAACGAGCACGTCAACAAAATTGTCGACATGCGCCGCTACCAAGCCATGATGGAAGGCGACCTGAGCTCTGAGCTGCTCATCGCCTTACGTAACGTCGAAAACAATTCCAACCCGTGGGGCGTGGGCTCCAGCAAACGCGAAGATTGGGCTAAAGATCTCAATGTGCCTCTGCTCCGCGACGCCGAAAACCCTGAAGACATCGAGTATCTCTATTGGGTCGGCTGCGCCGGCTCCTTCGACGGCCGCTCCCAAAAAGTCGCCACCGCCGTGGTTAAAATCCTCACGGCTGCAGGCGTCAAATTCGCCATCCTCGGCACAGAAGAAAAATGCTGCGGCGACTTCGTCCGGCGCACCGGCAACGAATACGCCTACCAAACCCTTGTCGCCGAGAACGTTGAAACCATGAACGCCTACAAAGTCAAAAAAATCGTCACAGCTTGCCCCCATTGCCTTAACACACTGAAAAACGAATACCCGGAATTCGGTGGCAGCTACGAAGTCATCCATCACACCGCGCTGATCAATCAGCTCATCAACGAAGGCAAGCTGTCCCTGAACACCGAAGCCGCCCCGGAACCACAAAGAATCGCCTACCACGACTCCTGTTACCTGGGCCGCTACCAGCAAGAATACGAAGCGCCCCGGGCCTTATTCAACAAGGTTCCCGGCGTCACTCTGGTTGAGATGGACCGCCATCACAACAAAAGCTTCTGCTGCGGCGCCGGCGGCGGCCGCATGTGGATGGAAGAACATCTCGGCGAACGCATCAACCAGGCGCGCCTGAAGCAAGCCCTTGAAAAAGACCCTCAGGTCATCGGCGCCAACTGTCCCTTCTGCATGACCATGCTCACAGACGGTATCAAAGAAATTGTTGATCCCGAAAAAGGATTAACCGTTGTTGATCCTTCAGAACTTATCGCTAAAATGGTTTGAGGCCCTTTGGGCTCTCAACCCATTTTAGTGGGGTTAGGGATTAGGGGTCAGGGGTTAGGGGGAACTGCCCTTGAGCCTTGGTTCCGATCCCCCTTCCCTCGAACACACGAATCACAATCATCGATAAGGAGGTGGTGCCCGCCAGTCGACCAGCGGCCCGAAAGGATCCTCATCGAAAAACCTTCGCATTAAGAAGGCGCTTGCCGAAGACCCGCTTCACGGATTCACGAAAAACAAACACTCAGGAAAGGGGTTTTTGATTGCAAATGAATGTGCAGACAATAATGGTTATAGGCGCAGGCCAAATGGGCGGAGGTATAGCCCAGGTGGCTGCCCAAGCCGGCTACAAGGTTATTCTCAATGATATTAAGGACGAATTCGTTGAACGGGGCCTGAAGATTATAGACAAAAATCTTAGCCGCAGCGTTGAAAAAGGGAAACTGGCCGCCGACCGCAAGGCGGAGATTCAAGCCCTGATCACCCCATCAACATCTCTGGAAGACGGCAAAACCGCGGATTTGGTCGTTGAAGCCGCCGTGGAAAACATGCAGATTAAAGCTGACATCTTTTCCAAACTGGATCAGATATGCCCGGAACATACCATTCTGGCATCCAACACATCCTCGCTGCCCATCACCGAAATCGCCGCCGTCACAAACCGCCCGGAAAAAGTCATCGGCATGCACTTCATGAATCCCGTCCCGGTCATGAAACTGGTGGAAATCATCCGCGGCCTGGCCACCACCGACGACGTCTACAAGGTCATTGAAGAAATAACCCTGAAAATGGAAAAAACTCCTGTGGAAGTCAACGATTTCCCCGGTTTCGTCTCCAACAGGGTGCTGATGCCCATGATCAACGAAGCGGTTTACTGCGTTTATGAAGGTGTCGCCACTCCCGAAGCTGTTGACGAAGTCATGAAACTGGGCATGAACCATCCCATGGGACCCTTGGCGCTGGCCGACCTCATCGGTCTGGACACCTGCCTGGCCATTATGGAAGTTTTGTACAAAGGCTTTGGCGACTCCAAATACAGAGCCTGTCCCCTGTTGCGCAAATACGTCAACGCCGGCTGGCTGGGCCGTAAATCCGGCCGCGGATTTTACAGCTACTAAGACAATAATCCAAACCATTTCTGCAAGGAGGATACTATGAATTTTGAGTTAACCGAAGACCAAAACATGATGCGCGCTATGGTGAGAAAGTTTGCCGAAGAGCAATGTTTACCGGGCCTGGAAGAGCGGGACGAAAAAGAAGAGTTTTCCCGCGCGCTCTTCGATCAAATGGGCGAACTGGGCTTGACCGGCATCGTTTTCCCGGAAGAATACGGCGGTGTGGACGGCGATTATATCTCCTACGCCATCGCCGTAGAAGAACTGTCCCGGGTGGACGCCTCTGTCGGCGTGACCCTCTCGGCTCACGTTTCCCTGGGCTCCTATCCCATCTACAAATTCGGCACCCATGAACAGAAACTGAAATACCTGAAACCGCTGGCGGAAGGCAAAGCCTTGGGCGCTTTCGGCTTGACAGAGAACATGGCCGGCAGCGACGCCTCCGGCACCCGCACCATGTATGTGGCCGACGGCGACAGCTGGGTGATCAACGGTTCCAAAATCTTCATCACCAACGCTTACTACGCCGACACCTATGTGGTCTTTGCCCAAAGCGACCGCAGTAAAGGCCATAGAGGCATCAGCGCTTTCATCATCGAAAAAGGAACTCCCGGCTTCACCTTCGGTAAGAAAGAAAAGAAATTGGGTATCCGTTCCTCTGCCACCTACGAACTGGTCTTTGAAGACTGCCGCATTCCCAAGGAAAACCTCCTGGGCGAAGAAGGCCAGGGCTTCAAAATCGCCATGAAGACTCTGGACGGCGGTCGTATCGGTATTGCCTCTCAGGCTCTCGGCATCGCCCAAGGCGCCTACGAGGCTGGTCTGAAGTACGCCAAAGAACGCGTCCAGTTCGGCAAACCCATTGCCGAACAGCAGAACACTCAGTTTGTTCTCGCCGACATGGCCACCCAGATAGAAGCGGCTCGTCTCCTGATCTATCAGGCCGGCTACTTGGATTCCGCCGGCAAGCCCTTCGGCAAACAATCCGCCATGGCCAAACTCTATGCCTCTGAAGTCGCCATGTGGGTCACCACCAAAGCCGTCCAAATGTTCGGCGGATACGGCTACACCCGCGAATACCCGGTAGAGCGCATGATGCGCGACGCCAAGATCACCGAAATCTATGAAGGCACCAGCGAAGTCCAACGGATTGTCATCTCCGCAGCCGTGCTGAAAGAGTTTTAATCATTAATCCAACAGGAGGAAGTTAAAATTGAACATTGTAGTGCTTGTTAAGCAGGTCTTCGACACCGAAGCGAAGATCGTCCTGAGCAGCAACACCCAAATCAGCGCCGACGGTGTGACCCAGATTATGAACCCTTATGACGAAAACGCCGTAGAAGCGGCTCTACAATTGAAAGAAGCCCAAGGCGGCGAAGTCATCGTCGTCAGCATGGGTTCTCAGAAAGCCGTCGAAGCTCTGCGCACGGCTCTGGCCATGGGCGCAGACCGGGCGGTTCTGGTTGACGATCCGGCTCTGATTGAAACCGATGAATTCACAGCTGCTCAGGTGCTGGCCAAAGCCATTTCAACCCAGAACTACGATCTGATTCTCTCCGGCAAAGTCGCTATCGACGGCCAATCTTCCCAGGTTCCGGCCAGAATTGCCGAAATCCTCGGTATCCCTCATGCCAATGTGGTCACCAAAATGGAAATCAAAGACGGCAAAGCGGAAGTCACCCGGGAAATCGACGGCGGCATTGAGATCATCGAAATGCCCCTGCCCGCCGTTGTCACAGCGCAAAAATCCCTTAACGACCCACGCTATCCCTCCGTTCCCGGCATAATGAAAGCCAAGAAAAAAGAACTGAAAACCTTATCTCTGGCCGACCTCGGCCTGAGTGCCGACGAAGTGGCCTCCAAAATGGCGGTACTGGAATACTCTCTGCCGCCGGCACGGCAAGCCGGACGCCTGGTTCAGGGCGACCCTGCCCAGGCCGCCTCAGAACTGGCTTCACTCCTGCACTCAGAAGCAAAGGTCATATAGTTCACAATCATCACGGATGATTCGTGAACTATGGAGTTTGCTCCGCAAACTCCTGCGGCAACTGCCACTATCTTCACGGATGTTTCGTGAACGTTTTAGATAATTGATCAAACGAGGAGGATTAAAAGCTTAATGTCTAAAGGAATTTGGGTTGTCGTTGAGCAGGCACAGGGCAGCATTCGCAAGGTATCTCTGGAACTGCTGAGCGCAGGCGCCAAACTGGCCGCGGAAAAAGGCGAAGAGCTGGCTGCTGTTATCTTAGGATCAGGCATCGGCAATCTGGCCGGCGAAGCCGGTCAATACGGCGCTGACAAAGTCTTTGTCGCCGATGACGCCAAACTGGCCGACTACAGCACCGGCGCTTACACGTCTGTTCTGGCCAAACTTATCAATGAAAACGAACCTAACCTGGTGTTGTTCGGCAACACCGCTGTCGGCAAAGATCTGGCGCCACGGGTGGCTCAGCGCGCCGGCGCCGGACTGGCCTCTGACTGCACGGCTATGGCCGCGGACGACGCTGCCTTCGTCACCTTCAGTCGTCCCCTTTACGCCGGCAAAGTCAACGCCAAAGTGGCAAGCCCGGCGGCCCGCCCCATCATGGCAACGATTCGGCCCAACAGCTTTCCTGTTGTTGAGTCGCCGAAAACGCCGGAAGTGGTTAACGTCGCCGTCAGTGTTGACGCCGCCGACCTTAGAGCCATTCTGAAAGAAGTCATCATGCAGGCATCCGGACGCGTACCCTTGACTGAAGCCACCATTATTGTCTCCGGCGGCAGAGGCATGAAAGCCCCGGAAAACTTCTCCATTCTGGAAGACCTGGCCGACGTGCTGGGCGCCGCCGTAGGCGCCTCCCGCGCCGCTGTGGATTCCGGCCTGAGAGACTATGAATTCCAGGTGGGGCAAACAGGCAAAACCGTTTCGCCTGTTCTCTATATCGCCTGCGGCATCTCCGGCGCTATTCAGCATTTGGCCGGCATGTTTTCTTCCCAAGTTATCGTGGCCATCAACAAAGATCCGGAAGCCAATATTTTCACTGTAGCCGACTACGGTATCGTAGGCGACCTTTTTGAGATCGTTCCCTTGCTGACAGAAGAATGCAAGAAAATCAAAGCCTAGAAGCCTAGAAGGTTCTCACAAAACCTCCCGGGGCCGGAAACAGTGTTTCTGAGACAACGTGAGGCACGGCCGACGGCCGTGCCTCATCCTAATCCTCGAATAAAACCGTGCTCTCTTTATGAATTATAACTCATTAGGCCTTTGGACATGCGTGTGAACATGAAGGAGTTAATATGACGAAAACAAAGACGGATAATGCCAGAAATACCGGGACGGCAACAACGGCAACGGCCATGCAAATCATATTGATAGCCGCAATGGCGCTGCTGATTATGTGCTTACCTGCGTGCTCCTCTAAGGCAAAAAGCGATATCGCCTCGACCATGACGCCACAGGACGCAACTGTTGTTATCAACGCGTCAAAATCATTAACCATGCACAGCAACCAGCCTTTGCCAGATTTGATCACGTTTTATGATAAGGCGTTGAAGAAGCTTGAGGCTGAGCAAACTTCTCGTATCGAAACTAAAGGGTGGTATTATGCAGGCCGTTACGACGACAATAAATTCATCTCAGTCTCTATAACAGATCTTGGGGACAAACGTTTAATAGTTGTTACTTATTAGCTCAGCTTTCTTCCTTCGTTCTGAATCGCTAATTTCCCCTTATCACCATGCTGAGGCAAGAAAGGCTTCAGGCCATACAGCCTGAAGCCGAACACATAACCCCGTGTTGAAACCAAGGTATGACAGAACGTTAAGCTCTTTCCACAATCAACGCAACACCCTGGCCACCGCCGACGCACAAGGTCGCCAGTCCCAGGTTCTTCTGACTCTTTTGCAGCTCATAAAGCAACGTGCTGAGGATTCTTGCGCCGGTGGCGCCGATCGGGTGGCCCAACGCGATAGCGCCGCCGTTCACATTGACCCGATCCGCCGGAAACTCGAGGTCTTTAGCAACGGCAAGGGCTTGTGCCGCGAAAGCTTCGTTGGCCTCAATCAGATCCAAATCACCTATGCCAAGACCCGCTTTGCTCAATGCGATTTTTGTCGCTGGGACAGGTCCGATTCCCATAATAGCAGGATCGACACCGGCATACCCGGTGCCCCTGACAAGGCCTAAGGGGTTCACACCCAGGGCCGCCGCCTTCTTCTCAGACATAACCACCATGGCTACAGCGGCGTCATTGATTCCGGAAGCGTTGCCGGCGGTTACCGTGCCGTCCTTTTTGAAAGCGGGTCTCAGTTTGGCCAGGCTCTCATAAGTGGCACCGGGACGCGGATGCTCATCCGTATCGAAGATTTTGGGATCGCCTTTCTTTTGTGGAATCTCCACAGGCACAATTTCATCTTTGAACCGCCCCGCCTCTAGAGCGACACCCGCTTTGCGCTGGCTTTCCAGTGCGAACTGGTCCTGTTCTTCCCGGGTAATGCCATATTTCTCAGCAAGATTTTCGGCCGTAATACCCATATGGTAATGCTGAAAAGCGTCCTGCAAACCGTCACACAACATTGCGTCCACAAGCTCCCCATTGCCCATTTGGTAGCCGGTACGGGCTTTGGGCAACAAATAGGGCGCCAGCGACATGTTTTCCATGCCTCCGGCAACAACCACTTCGGCATCGCCGCTCATGATCGTCTGCATCCCTTTAGCCACAGCCAGAAGCCCCGATCCACAAAGCATGTTCATAGTCCAAGCCGGCGTTTCTATAGGAATTCCCGCGTTAACAGAAGCCTGGCGGGCCGGATTCTGACCCTGGCCCCCTTGATAGACACACCCCATAATAACTTCATCCACTTGTTCGGGCGCGATCCCCGCCCTTTGCAAAGCTTCCTTGATAACAATGCTCCCCAGCGCGTGGGCCGGCATCTGACTCAGCGTTCCGCCAAACCCCCCAATAGCCGTGCGCACCGCTCCGGCTAATATGATATCCATGTTGATTTCCCCCCGCTCTTGATTAAGCCTCGCAATAAAGCTCGAATAAGAGAATATTCTACAGAAGACCGCTCAATCCCTTTCATCGAAGGCCCATTGCGGACAAGCATTTCAAGAATTCCGTTTCGCGGACAGTCATCGCCATTATAACTTGCTGGCCTTTTCTTTTTCTCTATGCTATTATGGGAATTGACCCAACAAATTCATAACACATGAACGCTTATTGGAACAGAGAATTGGGTGCAAACCCCAAACAGTCCTGCTGCCGTGATAACGTAGCTTTTTCAAGTGTCGTGCTAATCCCCCGGTGAAAAGCGCTGGCGGGATCGGCACACACAGTCACTGAGTTTCTCGGGAAGGCGAAAAAGCGCGGATGTTTAAGTCGGAAAACCTCCCAATAGGGCGCCATGAAACTTCACAGGTTATGGAGTGCGTGGTTTGTCATAAGACGCGTTTTAACAGCTTCCGGCCGCTGCGACACTTCCCGTGTGGTTCTGGTTGGTGAACGGCGGATCGTGTCGGCGTGATTGACAGCAAACAAAGCCCCAGCCCTGTGACTGGGGTTTTTTATTATGATCCGTTATGATTCGGACATCTCACTCAATCTGACTAAAGGAGGTACACAATGGAAAAAGGCTTCGTTCATGTCTACACCGGCAACGGCAAAGGCAAGACCACTTCAGCTTTGGGTCTGGCTCTGCGCGCTGTAGGCGCCGGCAAAAAGGTCTATCTGGGCCAGTTCATGAAATCCGGAAAGTATCACGAAATTAAGGCAATCGGGCAGCATCTACCCATGATCACAGTGGAACAATACGGCAACGGCTGCTTAATCTGCGACAGAACTCCCCAAGCAGATGATTATGCCGCCGCCGGGACAGGCCTGACTAAAGCCAAAGCAGCTTTGCTAAAGGGCGGCTATGACATTGTGATTCTCGACGAGATCAACGTAGCCGCTCACTTGGGGCTGATCCGGGAGCAGGATACGCTCGGTCTGATTGACGCCAAACCGCCGTCCGTTGAACTGATTCTAACCGGGCGCTACGCCACGCTGGCTATTATCAATAAAGCCGACCTTGTCACAGAAATGACCGAAGTAAAACACTATTATGCTGTCGGCGTTTTGGCCCGGGATGGTATTGAGCGATGACAAGGGTGAACAGGTGGCGGGGGTGCATCAGCATCCCCACTTGGCTGACGCCCCGGCTCAAGGCAGCGGGGAGCGGGCCCGGAGGCCCGGAGGGACGGAGGGGCGGAGGGGCGGAGGGGCGGAGGGGCAGGAGGGCGGCCGAGGCCTTGTCCCCAAGCCTTTGCGGAAGGCTGGATGAATCTCTTGGCGAACGGGAGCGCCCGCAAACCCAACTGTCTGAGCGAAACGCAGTGAA
>WRHI01000062.1 GCA_009783315.1 Peptococcaceae bacterium | reverse complement strand
CCGGCTGATGCACAAGTGCGAGGTGTTTGACATGGACGGCGACAGCTACAGACTGGCACATCAGGAAAGGATATTCAAGAAGTGATTTGAGTCGTCAGCAACAGGCCCCCAAGACTGGCGCTCCGGATTTGGGAAGTTTGACGAGCCGTAGGCGAGGAGAACTTCCCAAATCCGGAGCAATCACCCAAATAACCTTAAGATTAAGACCACTAGAAAACCTATATCGTTAACAATAGCAGAAAGGGGGTTATCACTATCAAAAATCATGGTGGCAAGTGCTGTACACTAAATGGCCGAAAATGCTGTATTTTATTTGGCCAAAAATGCTGTATTTCTATTGACCGTTCACATATGTTTGATTATTTAAAAGAGAAAGGAATTATTATTCTCCATAATGGATGCTTGGAAACAAGTATGGAAGATCTTAATATTGGATATACAAAAAATAAAGTTCTGTGGCTTGAAAATGCTATGAAAACAATTAATTCACTGTCGAAAAAAGAGCTTCAAATAAGCTATATTTTTAGGCTTATTTTTGAATGAACGGCGGCAAAGATGGCGGAGTTTTCTGGCTGTATGCAGACGCCGTCATGCTCGATGGTAGAGTTGGTACTGAATGAAGTACTCGTATCAATATCATCAGCAAGCGGGACACCTGTTGCCGAGTAGGTGGGCGCTATAAAGACTTCCTTGTTATGAGCGAGAGTACTGTGGTAACTATCTCGCGGAGTTTTTAATCGTCAAATTAACTATGAAACAAGTCGTTATGGCTGCCCGTGCGTGCAAGAATAAGAATCAAGTTGTTCCTTTCTTTGCGATTATCCGCCCATAACAGCGCACGGACGTCTATGATTATTGTATTGTATCAGGACACCGACCCCCTCCGGGATCTTTCCTGCATAAAAAACCAATGTTCTGCTTTTTTCATGCTTGTACTGTTCCATTTCGCGCAGTACCTTATCTCTGCGTTCGCTGGAAATGACAACTTCACCTCCTGCAGTTGAAAAATGCTCTCCCTGAACACAATTAATCAGGAAAACCCATTTGCCATCGTATTCTTTGTGGATTTGTTCGATTGTCTGATACATGGCACCGAGAAGCCCCCTTTCCAAAAACCGATTGATCTATAATTATTATAGCATTGTGAGGTAGCTCAACACAACAAGAATAGGTGCAGGGTTTCTTTGTTGTGCGAGAGGCTAATCCGTAAAAGGAAACCACGGGTTCTTGTAGAATTACAGGGTTTATGGAGGAAAAGAATTTGAAAAGTGAAGGATACACATATGCAGAGGAAAAAACGGAGGCAAATCAATGAAATTTCACGGGACTCTGATCGTCGTCGCTGACTTGGAACGCTCAAAAGTGTTTTATAAAAAACATCTTGGCCTGGACGTCGAAATTGATTTCGGCGCGAACGTTACGCTAACCGGCGGCATTTCTTTACAGACGCTTGAAACTTGGCGTGGATTCATCGGAGGAATTGATGTCAAGTTCAAAGGAAATGATATGGAGCTCTATTTTGAAGCCGCCGACTTTGACGAATACATTAAAAATCTTGATGAATTGGAACTTGTCCATCCGCCGCTTGAACACGCATGGGGACAACGGGGTGTGCGTTTTTATGATCCCGATGGTCATATCATTGAAGTTGGTGAAAATATAGGTGCGGCGGTTCAACGTTTTCGCGAGCGCGGGATGACGGTCTCGGAAATTGCCGTCCGAATGGATGTAGCCGAAAAATATGTGCAAGAGTGGTTGGCGTGACATTTGATAATGAGCTCATACGCCCCTAAGCCCCTAAGCCCTAAGTTATGGGCAACGCCCACTCTAACAACTTGCGGCTCATCAAAACAAACAAAAAGGAGTGTCCAATTATGCAGCTTGAACTCTTCATCAATTTCGACGGCAACTGCCGCGAAGCGGTGGACTTCTACGCGAAAGTATTCAATTCTTCCGTTAACAACCTTATGACCTACGGCGACGCGCCGCCCGATCCCGATTACACCGTACCGGAAGCCGACAAAAACAGGATCATGTATGCCGGTGTGCCGATCGGTAACATTGTCGTCATGTTTTCGGATGTCCCCACCGGCTCCGAGTTTGTCAGTGGCAACAACATTAACCCAACCATCAGCACCGAGAACAAAGATGATGTTACGCAGATGTTCAATGACTTGAAAGAAGGCGGCGAGGTCTTAATGGAACTTCAACAAACCTTCTTCAGCGAATGGTTCGGCATGGTTAAGGACAAATACGGTGTGACCTGGCAGATTTTACAATTCTCTCAAGAGTGAAAACGCCTAAATTGATAGCGACTGAACGGCGTCCTAATCGTCCAAGAACACAAGGCGGGCCGTTCCGCTCGTAACCTTAACCCTCACTGAATGAGGCGCCGCCGCGTCGGTATCGTTGCCATGAACTTTTGTGCCATTAACCGTAACAGTACCGCTGTTCACAGAAACATACCGGCTGTAATCCTTTTGGGAGCCTGTGGTTTCCACGATACAGGTTCCTGAAGCCACCTCAATCGTGCTGTCCCCTTTCAATTCTCCCGCCAAGCGCACAGAACCGCTGGTGGTTCGCGCCGACAGCCCTTGGGCTTTGACACCACTCCCTCTCACGGCGCCGGAGGACGCCGATAAGCGCAGCAGCCCCGCGTCGATCTCGGACATCTCTATTTTGCCGGATGTCAAAGACAAATTCATGGCGTCCCCACGGCAATCGTCCAAAACACAGGCGCCGCTGGTGGTATGCCCTCTGAACTCATCAGCCGACACACGGCTGATGTTCATCTTACCTGACGATATTGACGCGTCAAAAGACCGGCAATTTAACCCGCTGACATTGAGGGAACCGCTGGAGCCCTCAATCTTAACTCTGTCCATCTCGACGCTTCCAGGTACGTAAACCCGAATGATATCTTCACGAATCCCAAAATTGAAGCTAAACACTGCCCCCAGAAAATCAAACCCTTGCCGAACTCTCAATACATCGTTTTCCACGCTCCAAGTAACGGGCAGATTCCTTTCGCAATCAACGTTCAAGCTAGCCCCTGTCTGCTCTGTGGGAATAATTTCAACACGAGAAGAGCCCACCTTAATATCCAACCCGGTAATCCCGCCTAAATCGCCTGAACTGAACTGCTGCCGATGAGCGTCACCCACATGAACGCCGTCTCTGTCAACAAGAAGATTAGGTACCATGCCCAGAGCCAGACCTGCTCCCATCAGCACAACGCCGGCTACGGCAACAATCCCGAGAATAAGCCAAAATCTCTTCATTGTTTTCGTTCCCCCCTCCGAATGAGATAGTTCGCCAGTCCTTTTTGCAGCGCCGCGAAAGTAACCCGGGAAAGCTTAACAATACCCCAAGCGAGGAACGTCCCCACAGCCAAGCTGAATAGCCCGTAACCTACGAAGAACACCCCCGTGCCAAAGCTCTGCCCCATTGCGGCAAACCCGGCAAAGAAAACTACAATTCCCAGAAAAACCACCGCCACCGCCGCAGCTCCCAAAGAGAAAAAGACGACAACCAAAGTAAAAATGAGCGCTACCGCTGTTATCACCACGGCCAAAGCCAGCGGCAACGCCACCGGCGAAGCAAAAATCCCCAGCAGCACCAACCAGAGGGGATAACCCCGCCAGGTGGTTTTTTGATTCAGTTCATTGACAGCGTATTCTCCGATGATTTTGGCCGCCACGGCTTTGGGCGATCCCAATTCAGTCATCACTTTCCCTTCGTTCTCCGGCCCCGCGTCATCAAAATATTCCTCGTAAAAACCCACGGCGCTCTCCACCTCAGAAGGGGGCAAACGTCTTAAAGCTTTGCGGAGCTCCATCATAAAATCGCTTCTGTTCAAGGCTCGATCCCTCCCGTCAACAATGTCTCGATGCTCTCTTTGTAACTGTGCCACGCCGTCATAGCGTCCTGCAGAGCCGCCTTCCCTTGTCCGGTGATTCTATAATACCGGCGGTTGCGTCCGTCAAAAGGTTCGTCAAAGGTGTCCAGCTTCCCACTCTGCAGCAACCTTCGCAAAACAGGATAAAGTGTTGATTCGGAAACATCAATAGCCGCTTGGATCTGTTGGGTGAGCTCATAGCCGTAAGCGGGCCGGCCTTGCAACGCCCCCAGCACACAAGAATCCAACAGCGTTCCCGCTACAGTAAAACGCATAAACAGTGCCTCCCATCCGATCTCATTATGGATCCATCAATATTATACGACATATAATATTGATCTGTCAATAATTTTCTATGGTGGTGCTTATTCTGAAAAAACATGATATAATAGAGTGTCCGCTTCATTCATCACCCTGAACCGTCCTTGCACTCTTTCACCACGGAGCATTAAACCTAACGGAGACTATAACCTATGACCAACAGCCGCCATCTTCTTTCCAGAAAAGTCCTCGCTCTGCTTATCATCATAATAACTGCAACTTCCTTCTCTGCCTGCAGCATCGGCGACACTCTCACCAAGTTCGCATCGTCTCTCAGCCCCCAGAACCGTTTCCTTGACCGGCTCGTCCGCGAACAAAACTTAGCTGAACAGCCAGATGTCCAAATCACCGACGCTCTGTCCCCCGTCAGTTATGACAGCAAATATGGTTACCGATCTCTTGACTCTGAGTACAAAGAGATTTATGATAGGATCCATATAGCGGTTTTGAATTACCACCGCTATGTTGATTTGCGCGACCAGCCCACACCCATCAACGATTTTTTGCGGATTTTTTATTACTATATCGATGACCATCCCGAAGCTTTTTGGGTCAACCCGCACATCGAGAATTTTTATTATGATAAATCAGAGGAAATGAGCATAGGCGTTATACTGCAGTACATGACAAGTGACGCCACTGACCGTTTCAACAGCGTCACAGGCGAAATGGACAACAAGGTCGCCGATAGTGAGATCACCTCTATGCGCGAGGCGTTCAACACCAAAGTCAACCAGATTCTGGAGGCTATCTCCCCCAATGACGACGACCTTATGCGGGAACTCAAGATCTTTAATTATATCGCCAACAATGTCAAATATGATGACGATCTGGCCGCCGAGATCAAACAAGGAATCACAATTGATCGGCCCGTCAGACAAAACGCTTACGGAGCGGCCATTGAGAGCACCACGGTTTGCTCAGGCTTCTCCAAGCTGTTTTTGCTGCTGACCAACACCTTGGGCTTAGAATGCCTAACCCAATACGGCAAACTTGAAGGCGAAGGCCATCAATGGAACATCATCAGCATCAACGGAGATTATTACAACATCGATGTCACAGAACCCATTCTCACAACTCCCGACAAAACCTATGTCAATTACACCCTCTTCAACTCCCCTGACAGCGTTATCACAAAAACACATAGTATCAAACCGGCATATCTGATTGACAGCGACTTTCAAGTCAGTTATAACACACCGGCTTGTACCGCCACGACAGACAGCTTTGAGAGTTTTTTCGCCATAAAAGCAAGCGGCGCCTTCAATCATAGAGACTTTCAGCAAAAAATCGAACGCCTGTATACCTATAATATATCCGAGCTTTATTTCAAATTCCCGAACGACCCGACCCAAAGCACAGTACAAAACTATTTCGACAACAACGCCCATCAGTTTGAAAGTCTAGTGTCGCGGTATTTTACAATGGATAATTCTTATTATTTCTTAGAACAAACCGGCAGCGCTTTCATTAAATTGAACCGGAAATAGCTCAACCTCTCCACCGGCCCGCACAAAAAAGAGATACCAATACAAGGTATCTCTGGGATCCTGAGCCCCAGCCTGCCAAGACCTCCCTAAGGGCAGCTCCGAACCGGCGTCCAGCTCATCCGGCACATTATAGCGAAAACAACTAACTGAAGCCCTCCTTGCCCATTGTCTCTTATCCATCGCCTGACCTGCCGGCAAACGCAGACGCCAGAATTCCTTATCCTGCTGCTCCCGGCACTTCCCGCGTTCTTCCGACGGCCCTTTCAGCCATGCCGGCAACGGCTGCGCAGACAAACCCGCGGCGTAATAATCGAAACGCAGCGCTTCCGTGCAGCGCTCTCTGGCTGCGGCGTCCGGTATAATCTCCCGTAAAAAAGGCTCCAGATTGTTCAACAAATCCCGGCGTTGCCATTGGCGGCCAAACCATCCTCTCTCTTGCCAAAACGCCGCCAAAGCGCTCAACAAACCGGAAAAAGGGGGGAATTCCCGCACCATAGCTTCCAGGCCATACCGCAAGAACCCGGCGTTATAGTACCTATCCAAGATATCTTCAAGACGGCGCAATTCCAACAGATCGTCAAAGGACATCGCCTCCGTGCGCAAAACCTCATAAGGCGCGTCCGGGCTGAAAACAATCCCATACCGCTGTGCTTCTTCCCGCAGGGGCGAACCTTTCAGCATCTTCAAAAAACCCAGCTGCAACCGCTGGGGGCGCAATCGGATCACACGCTCAAGGGACGCCAGCACGGCGGCCTTATCCTCCCCGGGCAAACCCGCGATAAGATCCAAATGAACCGGAATGCCCATTTCATGTTGAAGCCGCGCCGCCTTATCAGCCCACCGGGCAAAATCCTGACGGCGGTGGATCGCCGCCAGTGTTTTTTCATGAACAGTCTGAACCCCAATCTCCAGCTGAATCAGCCCAGAGGGATACGTTTCCAGATAGTCCATCCACTTGTCGCTCAACAAATCACCGGCCATTTCACAATGAACTCTGGCCTTAGGCAACCCACTGCCGGCTCCAGGTTCAATCTTTCCGTTCTCTAACAACTCCGTCTCAAACTTTTCCCACTCATGCCGAAAGATATCCAGAACACGCATCCCTTGTGGATGCGCGTTAAAAGTGCGGTCAACAAGCTTAACCGTACGGGCGCCCCACTGAAAAAGCCGCCGCAACACAGGCGCCAGTTTTTCCACCTCCATACAGCGGACGCCGGCGCGGGCTGACAAACAATAAGCGCAACGGAACGGACATCCCCGCGACGCTTCCAGATAGACATAGTGGTGAGAAAAATCCTCCTCCACCGTATACGGATCCACCCACCAGGAATCGAGAGTTCGATGTTCGACATCCGATATGCGTTGGTACCCGGATACCGCTTCCCGAACATCGAACCTTCGAGCAAGCTCTTGAGCAGAAACCCCGTCACGCAAACATCTCTCAACAAACTCGGCAAAAACCTCTTCGCCCTCACCGGCCACAGCCCAGTCAACCTCAGGATTGTCCTCCAAAAACCGCGAACCGAAAGCTGGGCTGACGTCTTCAGAGTCCTCAGAATGACCGGATACTTCCGGACCGCCGCAAACAAAAGCCGTACGCGGACAGACCAGTCGCAGCCGCCGCATCACAGCTTTCATCCTATCAATATTCCAAATATAGCACGAAAACCCCACCACATCCGGCCGTAACCCATAAATATCGCCCACAACAGATCCGATATCATCATGAATTGTAAACTCGCGGCAAATCACTTCACAATCCCCAGGGGACACCCTCTGCCAAACCGCCGCCCTCAAACAGCGAATCGCCAGGTTTGTCTGGGAAAACCGCGCGTTCAACGCAACCAAAACCAATCTCATCCCAAAACCAAATCCACCAGATCCATCGGATCAACCGAAACGCCATCCTTATAAACGCGCATATTGCCGCCGGAAATCTCATCAATCAGAACAATTCCCTCATCCACTCGGCCAAACTCCAGCTTAATATCATACAGCTCCGCCCCCTTCACTGCCAACTCATCCCTAATCAGGCAACAGATTTTTTTGGTCAAATCTTTTAGCACCTCATATTCTTCAGGGGCAAGAATACCCAGCATATCCAACGCGTCCTTCGTAATAGGCGGATCCTGGCGCTCGTCATCCTTCAGTGTCACCTCAACAAACGCATCCAGCTCCTGGCCATCCCGCGCATAAAGACCATACCGTCTAACGAAGCTCCCCACGGCCCGGAAGCGACAAATCACCTCAAGCCCTTCGCCAAAAACCCGGGCCGGTTTCACCGTCATGGTTGCCTTCTCAATATCAGCGCTGATAAAATGGGTTGGATACCCCGCCCCTTCAATCATACGGAAAAAATACTCCGACAAGCGCAAGCCGCCCCGTCCCAAACCCGCAATAGACAACCCAACCGTATTGGCCCCCGGGTCGAACTTACCGTCCTCCCCTGTCGCGTCATCTTTAAAAGTCAACAAAAAGTTGCCGTCAGCCAATTCCTCAACACGCTTTGTTTTGCCCTCATACACAAGCTTCATAACAAAATTCTCCTCAATAATAACTTATTCTAGGAACCTACTACCATTCGTTATTATACCGAGAAAAACAAGACTCGTCCACTGCCAACTGTCACGGGTGCATATTTTAAAAGTGCAGGAAGCGACAAAAAAATAAATAGAAATATCCACTGCGAGGTTCTCCCGCAACCGAATGGTGAATGGAGATGGATATTATGTGGGCTCGTAACAGTCCCGAGGTAGGGTTTGGTGAGCGGGAGACTCCAAAAGCCCACGAATTTTTTTCGCCTTTTGAGGTTGCATCAGGCAGAGAGGCGCTTGGATTCTCCCGCTCACCAAACCCTACCTCGTGCCTCATTGAACTGTATACATATGCCCCATGAATACCCCCGAATAGCAGATTTTTTGGAGCAATTATAAGACTGTTCCACTCTTGAGATTGTATGAGCAGTCTCTTTATTCATGCTAACAGCGCAGTGAGAATTATATACGGTCCCCTGTTTCATTGCTCCAAAAACCGGCAATTCGGGGGTATTCATAGGGCACATGCATACGGTTTAATGAGGGACGCGTCAGGGGTTGGGGAGCGGTAGAATCCAAGCGCCTCACCGCCTGACGTAGCCCCCGAAAGGCGAAAAAAATACGCGGGCTTTTGGAGTCTGCCGCTCCCCAACCCCTGACGTGGCACTGTTACTGGCCAGCGCGGTATCTGCCTTCAACTCACCATTGAGTTGCGGGAAAACACCGCGGCAGAAAGCTCTGCTTATCCTTATCGTCAGTTCATGCACTTGTTAAATATGCACCCACCGTCACCTGCCCATTGGTCCACAGGCTGAAAGAGATCAACCTTGTCCATTGTCCATTGGTCCACAGGCTGAAGGATATCAGCCTTGTCCATTGTCCATTGGTCCACAGGCTGAAGGATATCACCCTTGTCCATTGTCCCGGCCGGCTTGCCATATATCCATCTTTATGATATAGTTAGCCCAATGAAAAATGTAACAAAGCCCCCCTCCCAACCAAGCGATCATATATTTTGCGAAATCATATATATTAATACAGAGACAAAAACAATACGGAGGTTAGGTTTTATATGTATGCTCTTCAAATTGAAGACATCCCGTTCCAAGACATCACATTATCCGCCCGTAACGACATTGAAGCATGGACCGCCCCATGGGCCATGCGCAGTTCCGAACCAAACTTCAGCAACCTTTTCATCTGGCAGCCTTTCTGCCAAACCTCTTACGCCTTTGTTGACGGCGTCCTTCTGATCCGATTCCATTGTCGCCGCGACGAAGAATTCCTGCTGCCGCCTCTGCCAGCATCGCCGAACCAACCCTACCATCACGCCCTCAGCTTGGCGCTGGAGTATTTTGCTGTGCGCGGTAAGCGGTTTTTCATGCGCGGCATCACCGCGGAATTCCGCGAGCGCATAGAAAAAATCATGCCGGGGCGCTTCGTCTTCACCCGTGAACGGGATTGTGACGACTATGTCTACGCAGCCGACAAACTCGCCTCTCTACGCGGCAACAAATATCACGCCAAACGCAACCACATCAACAAGTTCCGTTCCCTTTACAGCTATGAATATGAGCCTTACAGCGTCTCCCGCCACGCCGAAGAATGCCTGCGGCTGAACGAACTCTGGCATCAGAGCAAGAATGACGAAACCCAAGGGATGATGAACCGCGATCATGACGCGGCTCAACGTTGTCTTCTGTACGCGGACCAATTGAACATGCAAGGGGCGGTTATCCGCATCAACGGCGAAGTGCAAGCTTACACCATGGGCAATCAGATCTCACCCGACACGGCGCTCATTCATATGGAAAAAGCCAACGCTCAGTTCCATGGCGTCTATCCGTTGATCAACCAGCTCTTTATTCAAAACACTTTTGCTCATCTGACGTACATCAACCGCGAGGAAGATTTGGGCCTGGAAGGATTGCGCAAAGCAAAACTCTCTTATCATCCAGAATTTCTGATCGAAAAATACAAGGCGCGACTGAGAAACGAGAAATGAGAAGCGAGAAATAAGAAGTGAGAAGTGAGAAGTGAGACCCGGGAAGTTAACTTTATCTGATCTTAATCAGGCCCGTGAACTGTGGTCTCTTTGCTTTCCGGAAGACAGCGAGGCCTTTGTGGATTGGTTTTTCGCCAATCAATTTCCAGTTTTGTCCAACTGGTCTGTCTGGGAAAAAGATCGCCTGAGAGCTGCCGTCTATGCCATGCCCTACACCCTGACGTGCCGCGGCAACAACATTCCGGCCGCCCTTCTTTTGGGCGTTGCCACGCACCCGGAAACCAGACGGCGCGGTCTGATGCGAGGGCTTTTGCATGAAGTCCATACTGATCTGGCAGAATCTTGCGCCGCCGTTTGTTTGCATCCCTCGGATCATAGCTTTTACCATAAACTTGGCTATTCCACAGTCGCTGATCATCTGCGCGCTCATTTACCCCTATCGGCGCTGCACCCTTTTGAGCCCTGTGGCGCGATCGAGCCAGATCCTGATTTTGACCGGCTCGCCACTATCAACCAACAGCACTCTGAGCATATGGAATTCTATGCCATTCGCGACCGTGGCCTGCTGGCGCGGCGTTTTGCTGATTTGCAAACAGGCGGCGGCTTCTGTATAGCCAACGAACAGGCTTATGCTTTTGTTGATCCCGAATCAGAACGCGCCGACCGATCCGGAATTTATTATCTGCCTGAATTCTCCTATGCGGATATCACGGCGGGCTTTTCGCTGCTTATAGCTCTTCGGGATTCGGCATCCGGCGTCCGGGCCTTCGAATTCTCCCTGCCCATAACCGACGCCAACGCCTGGCTATCGCCTCAAAACGCCCAACATCCAACACCCAACACCCAACACCCAACACCGATCTTGACAAGGGAACCGTTTCTTATGCTATACGGCCTGAATTGGCCGGCCATAGTATCGGGAATGCGTGCCGATACTCAGCCCGCAACCGCCTCTCCCTCCAAAGTCATACATATTCTGGGTGAAGACGCCAATTGGCGCATCACCGCGGCTAACGGCACTGCCTCTATGTCCGCTGTCCAAACGCCCAGCGACATCACTTTGTCGCGCGATCAGTTCACACGCTGGATCTGCGGCTACAACGACGGTGGTGATTCGGTTTCCGAAAGCGCAGCCAACGCCATGTGTCCAAGCTTTTTCCCAACGTTATCGGCCTACTTTTTTGATAGGTATTAAGGATTAGAGATCCTCCAAGGCAAAAAACGGCTCCTCCAGAAGAGTTACTCTTCCCTCGCCCACAACTTGGCGGGCCTGGTTACCAGAAGGCAGCACGAGCTCCGGCACAATTTCCCGCAGGGGTGCCAGCACAAACTCCCTTTGTTCCAAGCGGGGGTGAGGAACCGTAAGTTCTTGGGTTTGCATGAACTCCCGGCGCTGTTTGGGTCCCCTGAACACTATGAGAATATCGATATCCATCGTCCGCGGCCCCCACCTGGTTATCGGCAAAACTTTCTCCGGCATCGCGCCCCTCAGTCGCGTCGCCGGCTGAACACTTGGCTCCGCCTGCGCATCCGATCCCAACCATGCGCTCTCCCCCGGTCGCCGGAAAGGCCCCTGATGGCGTCGGCCGCAAAGAGCTTCGATCTGCCGGCATTTGTCCAACAAAACCAACGGCGCCAAAGGGGTTTCCAGTTCCACAGCCAAATTATAGAACCATGCCTGTTCTACGCCCCCCACCGGCTCCGTCTCATACACGTGAGAAATCTTCTCCAGCGTGCCCAGATAGCCCAACAACCCCAACGCATCGCTCAGATAAGCGGCACGATCGCCCAAATTGCTGCCCAAACTCAAGAAAACCCGCCAAATATTTGACCGGACAATCTCAACCGAGACATCCTCCAGCACCCCCTGAATCGGCGCCGCCGGCTTATGAACTTCCACACGAACACCCGAACAGGCGAAATCCGTTAACAACTCCTGCGCGATCTGCTCAGCCACATATTCAATTGTACAGAAAGTCCGCGTCATTACCTCGGCTATTTTGGAGTAAACCCGCGTATAATCGACGCTCAGATCCAGGTCGTCCCGGCAATAAGCCCCGGCGTGCACCAATGTCAGATCCACATCCACCACAAACCTTTGGCCAAGGGCGCGCTCCTCCGGCATAACACCGTGAAAAGCAAAAAACTCCATACCCCGCAAGCGGATCTTGTTGCCGGATTGTATTTCCTGGGAAACAGGCGGATTTTCTGTACTCGTATTAAAAAACATACCGTTACCATCCCTTAATCCATTTTGGTTTGCTGAAATCCCGCCGTCACAGCATATGCCATCTGCAAAGCCTGCTTATTCTCCGCCACATCATGAACACGAAAAATCGAAGCGCCCCCCGCCAACCCTAAAACATTCAGCGCAATCGTCGGCGCCAACGCCGCCTCATCCGAAGCTTCCGGAATCCCCAGCGTTTCCCTGATAACGGATTTCCGTGAAACCCCAAGCAGAATCGGACAACGCAAACCTTTCAGCGCAGCCAGATGACCAAGAATAACAAGATTCTGCTCCACGGTCTTTCCCAGCCCAATCCCCGGATCAACAATCAAAAGCGTTTCAGATATCCCGTGCCCCAGAGCCAATTCAATACTCTTGGTCAAAAAAGCCACCAAATCATCCAACAGCGCCTGAACCGACGCAAAAGTCCCCATCTCTTCCCGGTTGTGGGTCAATACAACCGGCACTTGATGACAAGCCACAACCTCAGCCATAGCCGGATCTTTTTGCAGCCCCCAAACATCATTAATCATATACGCGCCGGCAGCCAAAGCTTTCTCCGCCACACAAGCCTTCTGGGTATCAACAGATATAGGAACCGGACACCTTGACAACAAAGGCCGCAGCACCGGTTCCAAACGCGCCCACTCCTCATCGGCGCTCACCCCGTCATAGCCTGGGCGCGTCGACTCCGCTCCAATATCAATAATATCGGCGCCCTCGGCAACCAAACGATCAGCCTGCCGCAACGCCTGCTCCGGCCGCAAGAACCGTCCTCCGTCCGAAAAGGAATCCGGCGTAACATTTAAGATACCCATAACCAACGGCGTCCCATCAAAAACCAGGGAACGCCCCATTCGCTTGTCCGATGTCATCCCTAAAACAGCCCCACAATCTTCCCGGTCGCGTCAATATCCATGCGGACAGCCGCCGGCGACACCGGCAACCCAGGCATCGTCATGATATTTCCTGTAATTGCCACAACGAACCCGGCTCCGGCGGATAACCGCAGTTCCCGCACAGTAACCCGGAACCCTTTGGGCCGCCCTAACACGGCAGGATCGTCCGACAACGAATACTGAGTCTTCGCCATGCAAACCGGCAGCTGCCCGTAACCCATTTCCTCAAGCTTATCCAATGAAGCCAGCGCTTCTTTCGTCAACACAACCCCATCGGCGCCGTAGATCTCCCGGCAAATCTTTTCGATTTTTGCCGCCAAAGGCTCCTCCACATTATAGAGGGGCGCGAACCGGCTCGGCTGAGCCGCCAGAGTCTCAAGCACAGCTTTAGCCAACTCCTCGCCTCCGGCCCCGCCCCGGGCAAACACCTCGGACACAACAGCTTCAGCCCCCAATTCCCGGCAACGCCGCCGCACCAACTCAATCTCCTCTGGCCCGTCCGTCGGAAACCGGTTCAAAGCCACAACGACCGGTACCCCGAACTTACCGATATTCTCAATATGTTTCTCTAGATTCACCAGTCCCCGCGCCAGAGCAGCAACATCCGGCCCGGCCAAATCCTTCACAGCCACGCCCCCATTCATCTTCAGAGCGCGCACCGTCGCCACCAGCACCGCCAAATCCGGCTTAAGGCCCGCCAAGCGACACTTCAAATTAAAAAATTTCTCCGCACCTAAATCAGCTCCGAATCCGGCTTCAGTAATCACAACATCCGCCAGCTTCAGCCCCAGCTTCGTCGCAATCACGCTGTTACAGCCATGAGCGATATTGGCAAAAGGTCCGCCGTGAATCAACACCGGCGTATTCTCCAAAGTCTGAACCAGATTCGGTTTCACAGCCTCCTTCATCAGCAGCGCCATAGCGCCGTGGGCTTGCAGATCCCCCGCGGTGACAGGATCACCGTCGTATGTATAAGCGACGACGATCCGGCTGAACCGCTGCTTCAGATCCATCAAATCCTCCGCCAAACACAGAATCGCCATAATCTCCGAGGCCACAGTAATATCAAAACCAGCCTGCCGCACAACCCCTTCCGTCCTGCCGCCCAACCCGACAATAACATTGCGCAAAGCGCGGTCATTCATATCCAGCACTCGCCGAAACACCACTTGCCGCGGATCAATCCCCAGCAGGTTCCCCTGATGGAGAGAATTATCCAGCATAGCCGCCAACAGATTATGCGCCGCCGTAATGGCATGAAAATCCCCGGTAAAATGAAGATTAAGATCCTCCATCGGTACAACCTGAGCGTATCCGCCTCCCGCCGCGCCGCCCTTAATACCAAAACAAGGCCCCAAAGACGGCTCCCGCAGAGCGATCAAAGCCTTTCGCCCCAGCCGGCTCATAGCCTGACCCAACCCTACCGTCGTTGTCGTCTTGCCTTCCCCCGCCGCCGTCGGATTGATAGCCGTCACCAAAACAAGCTTACCATCGGGCCTATCACCCAAACGTTCCCTAACCGCGAGAGAAATCTTAGCCTTATACTTCCCGTAAAATTCCAGATCCTCCTCGATCAAACCGATCTTCGCGGCAACCTCTAGAATAGGCAGCATTTGGGCCTGTTGAGCGATTTCAATATCCGTTTTCATCACTCAGAAAGCCACTCCTCCCCAGCCTTAGCGTAACTCTGAATTTCCTCCAACGAAAAATACAACCCAATCTCCCGCGCGGCGCTATCCACTGAATCAGAACCATGGATCAAATTCCGGCTCACATCCACAGCGAAGCCGCCCCGAATCGATCCCGGATCGGCCTGAGCGGGATTCGTCGCACCCATAAGAGCCCGCGCCTGAGCCACCACATTCTTACCTTCCCAAACCATCGCCATTACCGGCGACGACGTAATATACGCCACAGTCGGCTCAAAAAAAGCCTTCCCTTTGTGTTCCTGGTAATGCTGCTCAGCCAGATCCTGGGAAACCCGCATCAATTTAGCCGCAACAAGCTTAAACCCCTTTTTCTCCAAACGGGCAACAATCTCACCTATCAACCCACGTTGAACAGCATCCGGTTTAAGCATAATAAATGTCTTTTCCATGATTAAAAACCCCTCGTATTCGATATTCGGTATTCGGTGTCCATTGTCAACTGTCCACGGCCAGCTTCCCCTTCTTATACCCTTTACCGCGGCCGCCGCCATCGCCACGGGACTCCTCGTCCGCTCCCAGCACATCCGGATTCTTCCCGGACGCGGTATCGTCAACCTCCGGATCCGCAGCCACCCCAGCTGTGGGCTCCTCAAACTTCGAGATAATCTTTTGAAACTCCTTAACGTCAAGGGTCTCAGTTTCGATCAACGCCTGGGCGATGGCGTGCAGACAATCCATTTTTTCTGTAATGATATCTTGAGCATTCTGATAGCACTCATCCACAATACGCCGCACCTCGCTGTCAATGGTCTGAGCCACCGCTTCGCTGTAATTGCGATCCCGGGTAATATCACGCCCCAGGAAAACCTGCTCCTCCTTATGCCCAAACGTCAACGGACCCAGCTCCTCCGACATGCCAAACTCCATAACCATACGCCTGACCATGTTCGTCGACTGCTCCAAATCGCTGGAGGCCCCCGTACTCACCTCATGCAGAACCAAAGCCTCCGCCACCCGGCCGCCCATAAAAACCGTGATGTTATCCAATAACTGCGTCCTCGTACGATAATTGCTGTCCTCTTCCGGCAGCAGCAACGTGTAGCCGCCGGCGCGGCCCCGCGGAATGATCGACACCTTATGCACCGGATCGGAATGAGGCAAAAACTGCCCCAACAAAGCGTGACCGGCCTCATGGTAAGCCACAAGTTTTTTCTCCGCTTCGCTGATCACCCGGCTCTTCTTCTCCGGACCGGCGATAACCCGCTCAATCGAATCCTCCATCAACCGCATCGGAATTCTCTTCTCATTTTTCCGGGCTGTCAGCAAAGCGGCCTCATTAACCAGATTAGCCAAGTCAGCCCCGGTAAAACTCGACGTCCGCCGGGCCAGCACAGCCAAATCCACGTCCTCCGACAGCGGTTTCCCCTGAACATGAACCTTCAGGATCTCCTCACGGCCCCGCACATCCGGCAGCGACACCACAACCTGCCGGTCAAACCGGCCCGGACGCAGCAACGCCGGATCCAAAATATCCGGCCGGTTGGTGGCCGCGATGATAATAATCCCCTCGTTGCCGCTGAACCCGTCCATCTCCACAAGGAGCTGATTCAGCGTCTGTTCGCGCTCATCATGACCGCCGCCCAAACCGGCGCCGCGCTGACGCCCCACAGCATCAATCTCATCAATAAAAACAATACAAGGTGAATTCTTCTTCGCTTGCTCAAACAGATCCCGCACTCTCGAAGCACCCACCCCGACAAACATCTCCACAAAATCCGAGCCGCTGATGCTAAAAAACGGCACCCCGGCCTCCCCCGACACAGCCCGCGCCAACAAGGTTTTGCCCGTCCCAGGAGGCCCAAACAACAGAACACCCTTGGGAATCTTAGCGCCGATTTCTGTGAACTTGCGCGGCGACTTCAGAAACTCAACAATTTCCTCAAGCTCCTCCTTGACCTCGTCAGCCCCCGCCACATCGCGGAAAGTCGCCTTTTTCTCATCTATGATCATCTTAGCCCGGCTTTTGCCGAACTGCATAACGCGACCGCCGCCGCCCTGAGACTGATTCATCATAAAAAAGAAAAAGACCGCCACAACTCCCAACAACACAACAGAAATCAGAATATAATACAGCCAGCTGGTATCAGCCGGAATCTTATATTCCAAAGGCGTATTGTTAACCGAAGTCACCTTGTTCTGCATCTCGTCAGTAAGACGGGGCCCCACACACTGCTTCGCCGTGCCGTCCTTCATGTCCATTTCATACTTATAGAGCGCGCCGTCAGGCGTCGCCTTAATAGACTGAACTGTATTCGTCTCAATAAGCTGCGTCATCTCAGTAAACGATACTTCTAGCGGTTTGCTTTTAGACGGGCTCACAAAATGGTATACCATAACCGCCATAAGAGCAAGCATTATATAGAACGCCAAGTTTCGCCAATTCTTCAAACGAGAATCCTCCCTCCTATCCGTTCACCTTACCTTATCTATAAAAATATCATACCACAGCTTGACTTGTTTTCCAAATCCTCCGACCCGGCAAACATGTTCACTCTCACAATCATTCCCATTAATATCCATCTACAAACAATGTTCCCCTGAGCTGCTCATAAGCCACCAACAAACCAGCCCCATGCCGGCGTTAACGGGGCAGCTCACAACATTAAGAGCGGGAATAGCCAAAACCAACGTCCCCATCGCCACAACCCCCAGTTGGTCACGCCGCCAGGCAGGCACGCCATGCTCCTGCCAAATCTTCTTCAATTGTTTATGACCCACCCCCGCAACATAAACCTTATCCCCAGGCCGCCGCCGCCTATATTCAATCGGCCCACCCCGGCCTGCCACAGCCGCTTCATCCAGCCAAATCTCGCCAATCTTGCGTATATGAGGCTCAAGGCTCAGCAACTCCCGCGCCGTTTTCTCAGGGAAAAGACCAATCAATGGCAATGGACAATTCAATGGACAATGGACAATGGACAATGGACAATGAGGGAAATCCTCTACGGACTGTGCTTCACAACCTTTTCGACAATCTCCCTCCTCATCAGACAGAGAAAGTTTTTGCCACTGATTCGGCACAAGAACAACATCATTGGCAGCCACCCCAATTGTCCATTGGTCCACAGGCTGAAGGATAACAGCCTTGTCCCTTGCCCCTTGTCCATTGTCCATTGTCCATTGTCCATTGTCCATTGTCCATTGGTCCACAGGCTGAAGGATATCAGCCTTATCCATTGTCCATTGTCCAAAAACCATTCCTGCCGCCGCCGCCGTCACCTTTACACCGGGCAAATCCTGAGACCACCCTTGGGAATAATTCCCTTCCATTAATTTTTTGATATACTTAAGCTCCAGCCCGCGTGGTTCTTCCCGCGCTATCGCCGCGGCACGGCGCAGTAGACGGGAAAGAATCGCTTCGGGTTCCTGCCAGGCCGCCCAGAGCAACGTCACCGTCCGCCCCTGGGTTACCTGTCCATAAAGTTGCCACTTTTCATCGACAACCTTCTGAAAAAAGACTTCATCCCAGCGCATCACCTCGGCTGTATGGCTCAACACGTCTTGTAATCGCGGATTATACTCCTTTTCAAGCTGTGGCATCAACGCCAAGCGAATGCGATTCCTGGTGTAACGGTCGCTTTCGTTGCTCATGTCCCTAGCATAATGAATCCCCCGCTCCTGACAATAAGCGAGAATCTCATTCTTGGTCACAGTCAACAAAGGCCTAATAATCCGCAGAGGCTCATCCCAGCCTTTTTCCAATCTGTCCGGCCAGATTCCGGCCAGCCCCGCTGTACCGCTGCCGCGCAAAAACCGATATAGCAGTGTCTCTGCCTGATCATTCAAGTGATGGGCTGTCGCCAGCATCTCCGGCGGTGCCCACCCCAGCTCTTTCATGTCTGCGGCAAAGCGGTTGTAGCGCCAATCCCGGGCCGCTTCTTGCATCGGCTTGCCCACTGATTGCGCATATGCCCCGGCGTCAAACTTGTGCACAATCAAAAACAGATCCCGCTCACGGGCAAAAGCCCGAACCAGCTCTTCTTCTTCATCCGCCTCCCGGCGCAGACCATGATGAACATGAACCGCGGCCAAACGCGCAGAGCGGCCCGACTCCTGTATATACCTGCACAAAATATCCGACATAGCCATAGAATCCGGACCACCGGACACAGCCATAAGGATGCCGCCGTCCTCCCGGATGAGCTGTGGCAACAATTGTTTTAGTCGTTCAAACATGGTTTTATTCTATCTCACTTCGGGAGCCTATGCAAAATTCAATATTGCCCATGTTAAGCTTTTGCTATCAATAACCTATGCCAATGACTGAGCAGAAGGAATCAGGGGTTTGGAGAAGGGATTATGGGTTAGAAGAAGGGGCTAGGGGTTAGGGGTTAGGGATGGTGACTATCAGCGGTGCTGATAGTTGAGAATTATTGCTGAGAAAGTGTGATTTGATTAGGGCCTGTTGATCAATGCTTTTCATGTTCCAACGGACATTGGGGGAAAGACTTCTCCTTCATTACAACTTTTGCCTTCATCTTCAAACTCCCAACTATCAGCACCGCTGATAGTTACCCCAGATCCTCCTAGAAGACACCCGGTATTCGTCGTCGGTTCTTCCTTGCATCGTGTCGAAATACTTGCAATCCATTTAAGTGATTTGGACTTGACGGAGTACGAGTTTTCACTTGAACGCGAGCAATATAATTAATTAATTAATAACCCTAAAGTCGCGACAAGAGATTTTGGCGTTATACGCAACAGGGCCTACATACCCCGAAGACCAGGTAGAATCATTGAATCCGCAGACCCATGTGTCATTAACATAAACATCGAATCTGTCCCCCCGCATCTTTACCTTGAGTTCAATTTCGCCGGTTATCCGATCCGGTCTGCCGTCATTATTAACATCCTCGTATCGCACCCCCAGTACAGGGACATGTGTCAGATCTTCTCTTTCCTCAGCAAATATGTCTTTATCACCCGCAGGTGTTCCTTTAAAAACAGACAATCTTCCGTTCACTCTAAGATATATGATATATCCAGTCTGCCACAAATCTTTGCCGGCTTCTCTCCGTATGGACAGTCCGCCCCAGAAATCATCCGAATCAGACTGGCGCTCAAGGGTTAATATGACGGAAATTGTACCATCAGTTACAACAGTATTTTTAAGCTGCGCGTACGCGGATCGCGGTGCCACAACATCATGCACCAGCTTCCCGTCGCCGTTGCTATACCAAGAGTTGTCACCCGGAAATTGCCATTTTGTAATATCGCCGCAAGGATCGCCGGTGTTGGATGGTAAGGCGTTTAGTGTTGTTCCCAATGTTTCTAGCGTTTCTGATGTGTTCGGGTCTTTTTCCGAAGCTTCAGATGAACCTTGTTCTTCCGATGCTGTTTCCGGCGAGATTCCTGACATTGTTTCTGCCTGTGCCTTCCCTATAGTTTCAGGGTTCGCGTCCATGCCCGCCGTCGCGGTAGAAGCGCCCATCAAGCAAGCCGCCCCAACCGCGGCTATAAAGATCAGCGTGGAAAGAGCGATAGAGATCTGTCCGTGCTGTCTGTGATTCATAATGGAC
>WRHI01000061.1 GCA_009783315.1 Peptococcaceae bacterium | reverse complement strand
GGGTGACGGTGGTGATGTTGCCTTGGCTGTCGTAGTCGTACCCGGTGGTGTTGCCGCGTCCGTCTTTGTATGTTTTCATGCGGCCGTCTTCGTAGGTGTAGCTCCGGGCGCCGATGCTGTCTTGTTTGTTGAGAAGTCTGGATTGGTTATCGTAGGTGTAGGCGGTCGTTGTGTTGTCCGGATAGGTGACGAGGTTGGTTCGGGTGTCTGTGTTGTAGGCTATGCCGGATGTGCCTTGGTTAACAAGGTATTGTTGAGTGACCCGGTTTTTGTCGTCGTAGGCTTGTTCCATGTAGAAGACGGCTTTGAAGTCGTACATCTGGATGAGCCGGTTTTTGCTGTCGTATTTATATTGGAAGACGTTTTTGTCGATGTCGGTGTAATTGATGCCGCTGGCTGTGTAGGCGTAGGTGACTTTGCGGGCCGTGGAGTCTGTGACGCTGGTTAGTTTGCCCCCTGTGTAAGCGAAGGTGAGGGTGCCGCTGCGGTTGCTGACGGTCTTGAGGGTGTTGTCGGCGTTGTACACAAGGGCCGTTTTGTCGCCGTTGAGTTTGGTGATGCTGGTCAGGCGGTTGGCCGAATTGAATTGATACTGGGTTTTGTCACGGTAAACCGCCAGATAGCCGTTGGCTGTTTTGGTGAGGGTGAAGTCAGCGTTGGGGGGTTTTTCGTAGGCGCCGTCTGGTTGTTTGGGGAAGGCGAGTTTTTGGTTGCCCGGGGTGATGAGGATGGTGCTTTTGTCGGTCTCTTTGACGCGGTAGTCGTAGTTGTGACTCCAGCCGTAGCCTAAGACGCCGTTAACAGGAACGTCGTCTTCGGCGTTGAGGGAGCTGTAGATGCGGGTGAAGGCCAGTTCTGACGCGCCGTAGAGTTCTATGTCGGTGCTTTCGGTGGTGAAGGCGCCAGTGATGGTGTCGACGCCGATGAGGTCGCCGACTTCGTCGGAGAAGGGATTGCTCATATACGGATTATAGCTGTTTATGGTCGGCGGGAATAGATCTTCATCCAGGGGATCCTCCGGGTCCGGGTCGTCCGGATCCAGGGGATCTTCCAGGGCCATGATGCCGGCTATGCCGTCGATGGGTTCGTCCTCCGCGGGTTCGTTGTCTTCAGGAAGACCGTCTATGTTCTCGTCGTCTAGGATCGGCGGGTCGGAGGTTTCGTTATCGGTTATGTTGTCTTCCAGTACCGGGGGCGGCATGGCTGGGATGATGTCCTCCGCGAAGAGGGGCCCTTGGGGCGCGCTCACACTGAAAATGACGGCTAGGATCAGGATGAAGGCTACGGGGGTTCTCCATGGGCTTTGTTTCGGGGATTGGGTTTCTTTTGTTGGCATTTCTTTTTTCCTCCTTTGATTTTGAAACCACATTGCGCGTTATTCGTCTGATTATGAGTTCCTTTGCCGGGCAGGATACCCGCCCCTTTCTTCACATACAAGGTTTTGATTCCAGACCTTATTTCGACAAATTCCGACATACTCAAGATTTGTTTTCGCCCGTCCAGAGTCATTATATTCCATCTTTAGACAAAGTCAAGAGCTTTTCGCAGGAATTTCCCTCATTTCTTATATTTTGGTTTTCATCTGTTTACTGGGATAATTAATGGGATTTCTCGGCTGCTGTTCTTCCGTTGTTAGACATGGATGCGTTTCATGAGAACGGTTTTTCTATTATTTCTCATTGTCAGATAAATAAGGTATATTTTACAGTATATCACGCACTTCCTCCAAATGCAACACAATATATCCAAACGCAACGCATTACAATCCTCTTGGATTTCCCCTACCATATTGGGCATGGGGTGAACGCATTGGAAATCCACTATAACGAAATCGGCGACCGGATCGCTGCGCGGCGCAAGCACCTAGGGTTAACGCAGGAAGCCGTTACCAATATGACAAACATTAGCACCAACCAACTCTCAAACATTGAAAACAATAAATCTGTTCCTACCGTGGAAACGCTCTTGAAATTGAGTGTAGTGCTGAGGGTGACCCCCGATTATTTTCTGCTTGGCATCGTCAAAGAATTGAATGATGAGTCGGTAGCCGATATCGCGCAGAAAGCTCTTCTATGTACCGATAAACAAAAACAGCTTGCGTCCGAGTTTCTCTCTTTGCTGATTAATGAGAACTATTAATCCTGATCCTCGATTAAAATCGTGTAAAGATTTCTGGTCTGTTTTGCATCGGGCTGATATCCTTCAGCCAATCAAGAGCAGACGACCCAGGCGGGCTGGTTGCCCGTCAAGGAGGATAACGCAGCCAGATGTGAAACAGACCGGAAAGATTGCACGATTTTGATCGAGGATTAGGATAGTGCTTTCCCGCTGCGACGAAAAATTGAGAAACCCGGACAGCTGTTTTCTCTGACACCATAGAATACCATAACAATTACTAAAAAATTATTAAATTCGTCAACGCTCTTCTCTTTTCGGAAAACTCATGCTATAATGCCCTTTTCCGGCGCTATTACAGCGGCGCCCCCAAAGGCAACCGACTTATTGTGGGTGAATTGTATCTGGATATCAACGAACGGTCGGCCTCTCTGGCCGGTGAACCGCTGATTCTTAGTCAGATGGAGTTCGCCCTTCTGCGCTATCTCGTCGAACACCGCGGGAAAGTTCTGCGCAAAGAGGTTTTGATGAATGATGTGTGGGGCGACTCTTTCTCGGATCCCTCCACCCTGACTGTGCACATTAGACGGCTGCGGAGCAAAATCGAGAAAGACAGCGCCCACCCTTCTCACATTATCACGGCGTGGGGTGTTGGATATAAGTATGTAGAATAAGGACGATCCCCACCGTACGGCGCCTTCAATTGGCACCATATATTCTCCATATATTCTACAATGGCAGGTTAATATTATGAAAGTAAGGCCAAGGCGATTCCTGATAAATATGCTGTGGCTGCTCCTCTTTCCTTTCACCTGGCTTTCAACCTTATTCGCGCAGAACCATCCCGAGCTTACGGAAAATGTCTACAGCGCTTTTTTGTATCCCTTTATTTCCCGGTTGCTTCCATTTCAATACCTGCCGTATTTCTCTTTTTTTGAACTGCTTTTGGTGGCTGGGCCCATCGCTCTTTTGGCTGTCCTGGTTTATTTTATCGTCCGTCTTTTCCGTGATACAAAGAACAGAACCTGGAGGATTTTGCGCGGGCTGCAAAAGCTGTTCATCGTTTGTGGCGTCTGCTATTTCCTGCTTTATTGCCTTTGGGGATATAACTATTATAGACAGCCTTACCGCGTCCTGGCCGGATGGTCTGATACCCTGAGCACACAAGAGGATCTTTATGCCCTTTGCGCGGATCTGGTTAAGAGAACAAACGACGCCCGAGAGGCGCTGCCATCCAATGAAGACGGGACACTGGCCTATCAGCCGACTGTTTCCGATCTTCAGGAAAAAGGGCGCCTTGCCTTCGCGAAGGCAAAGAATGATCAAGTCGCCGGGATCTTTGGCCTCACCGGATTCGCGAAACCCATAGCGATCTCCCGCCTCGTTTCCTATACGGGCATTACCGGTATCTATTTTCCCTATACCGGCGAACCGAACTTTAACAACGACATCCCCCCTCTTCATAAAGGCGTGACCCTTTGCCATGAGATGGCTCATCGGCAGGGTTTTGCCCGGGAAGACGAAGCGGAGTTCATCGCGTTTGTTGTCTGTACCAACTCAGGCGACGCCTATTTGTGTTATTCCGGCTATTATATGGCTGCGGCACGGGCCATGGATCAGCTGCATGATGTTGACGCGGACGCCTATTATGAATTATATGGCCTCTATAGCCCGGAGATCGTTGCGGATATTCATGCTGAGCGCGCCTATTGGCGTCCGTTTGAAGGCGGCATGAAAGACATATCCGCACAGATTAACGATACTTACTTGAAAACACAAAACCTCAGCGACGGGGTGCAAAGCTATGGCCGCATGGTGGACCTGATGCTGGCGCAAAGGCGCGCCGACACACCCTAATCCTCGTCATGGGGCTCATCCCCTCCGTACTAGTACTCCTATTCGCTGTCAACGATCCCTACCATCTTCATCAAATACTTCGCGTTGGTTGTATTCGATTTCCCTGGCTTAAGTGTATAGTCAAAGCATATTTTATCCGCTTCATAACGCTCGGAGAAGCTATAATTCTTGATTCTGTCATGGCGGCCCGCCAACTCGCACAGCTCTAAATCATGGGTTGAGATAAGACCAACAGCTCTCAGGTTATCGAGTTTTTCTATAACCGTTTTCGCGCCTGTTAACCTATCGATAGAATTCGTTCCTTTAAAGATCTCATCAATCAAAAATATCATGCCGGGTTGGTTTTGGGCGCAGTCGATAATTGTCTTGATGCGTTTGAGCTCAGCGTAAAAGGTGGATACACCCTCATTCAAATCATCGGCTATGCGCATGGAGGTAACGATATCAAGGATGGGCAGCCCCATTTTGGCGGCGCACACAAAGCCGCCGGCGCGAGCCAAGACGATATTGACCCCCACCGTTCGCAAAAATGTGGTTTTCCCCGACATATTTGATCCGGAGATAATAAAAATAGTATCATTGAAGGAAAAATCGTTGTTGACCCGTTTCTCATTGAGCAGCAAGGGGTGCCCCAGCGCCTTTGCTTCAACGGCGTTACCCCTTTCGTGTATGGTTGGCAAGCAAGTGTTTTCACAGATGTTGGGCAGATGCGACAGGCACAACAAACTCTCAAAATCGCCCACCGTGCAGAACCATTGCTCAACCAAGCCGGCATATTTATGTTTCCATTCCTGAAGCCTGAAACCGCACTGGTAATCCCACAAAAGAAATGTGTTGACCAGGAAATAAAGAATCGCGTTGTTCTTGACGCTTATTCCGTACGCTATTTTACTTAGCTCTCCTATGGCTTGTGTCACAGCCTTTGTCTTGTCTTGTATCTGCTTGAGCTCGTGGCAGGTGACCGTTTTGCCGGTGAGAACGCGTATGACTTCCGTATAGGCTTCTAATTTAGGGGGCAGATCCGCCATAACGCCGAAATAAGCCAGGGTTCTCGGCACGCCCACAACCCATAGCAACCCTTGCACCGCCACCATGAGCGCCCCGACTATATACATGTTTTTTTGCTGGAGCACGAAACCAATGACAATGAGCAGCAACGTTAACACAGGCAAGCAGGTCAGAATAAGCTTCACAGCCTTATTCATGATAAAGGTTGTTTCGTCTTTCAGGGTCTCGGTTAGTTTTTTTGTAGAAGCGCCTGTTTCGGTTTTTGAGAGAGCGAACTGGCTTTTGCTGGCAAATTCTATATCGCGGCTAAGTTCTGCCACAGCCTCCTGCCTTCTAAGCAATTCGTCACGTTGAAATGACGGGTGCAGCAAATCCCTGGCAAAAGCTTGACGGCCGTGCCATGTCTGGGTTGTATTGAGAAACTGAAACAACGATTTCTTGCCGGCAATATCTAGGTCGCAGCCATAAGCATGGTCTGTGTCGACAAACTCAGATCCTATGTCCTGAAAAGCTGACCATTCGCCGGTAATTCTGTCCATGTTCCGTTGGCAAATAGCGATAATCCCCTTGGAATAGTCCGTTCTCTCTTTGATCTTGGCGTGATAAATCCAAAAGCCGACTAAGAGAATCAATGCCAACGCGAACAGAACAATAAGTCCCAAAGGAAACTTTCTGGAGACTAAGAAATAGCCCAAAAGGCCCGTACACAAAACAAGTGTAACCTTGACGTACCCTATGATATTAAAAAGCTGCTCATCTTTTTCCAAATACCCCTCGTATTTATTGATGAGCGCAAGAAATTTTTTCTGCAAGCGCGCGTCGTCCCCCTATCGGATATCCTATTCTTGTGTGATATCATTATATCATATTTCAAATAGAACAGAGAGGGATCGTTATGGCCGGAAAAGATAACAAAGCCCAGGAAAAAACCCTGGATAAGGGTCAGAACCCCAAAATACTTTTGGCCATAAGGCTGCTAATGGTGGGGGCCGGCGCGCTATTGCTGTGTAATATGGTGTTTCTCCTTTTGACCACCAACGTCCATGCGGGACACGTTCTTTTGGGTGTTGCCATCGCCGCCTTGTTTTTTTGCGGGTTTTTCTGGGGACGCTTCTCCAGGAAGACCCGCATGGTGATTTGCGTCCTTGGCGCCATTCCCCTTGTTCTCATGATGATTCTTGGTGTTTATGGCAACTGCCACAACGTGAACTATGATGAGGATGCGCTGATTGTTTTGGGAGCGGGTATCCGCGGCGAGGAGGTGAGCCGGATGTTGTCCCGGCGCCTGGACGACGCTGTCAAGTATTACAACCTAAATCCTCAGGTTGTTATTGTTGTTTGCGGCGGCCAAGGATTCCAAGAGGATATCCCCGAGGCTCTGGCCATGGAACGATACCTCGTTGCCAGAGGTGTGCCGCCGGCAAGTATTGTTCAGGAAGACGCGTCAACATCAACACTTGAAAATTTGACTTTTGCCAAAGCCTTACTCCGGGAACGGTTTCCTCAGGGGTTCTCCGGCGCGCTGATTACCAACGATTATCACGTGTTTCGAGCGGTCAGGCTGGCCCAAAGCGTGGAAATGCCCTGCCGGCATATTGGCTCTTATACGGAATGGTATGGCGTTCCCAATAACTATTTACGGGAACTTCTGGCCGTAGGCAAAATGTTGCTGCTGGGACAGAGGGCTATATAACGGGCCCTTACTCCTTGGATCATAGGCTGAAGCTTAGGGCATATTCATCCATCAGCCAAAACTGGGGATATTGGAATACGACTTTCACCTCATCACTTTCCGGACTGCTGATGAAAGCGTGTACACCGATTATCCCCCCTTCATCCCAGCCAAAATTAGACTGCCGCCATATCTGAGTATCGTCCACATCAAACACAATGACCCCACCGGGAAAACACATGATGATATTGGGCGATTGATTATCATATCTAAGAGTTATTTTTAAAACAACCTCAGGCCAATCTTCAGTTTGAATCTCACCTTTTGCGGTTTCGACCGTTTCGATGACTATAGGCCCCTCCGAAAACTCTACCCTTTGATTAAGCCTCGCAACTTCGCCTTCTTGAGGCATCCGAAGAAAAACGGTTTGCTCCTCGCCGCTATAAACAAAGAGATAAGGTATCTTAAACGTGAATTCTCTATCAGTTGGTTCAATGTCAAAAACAAACCGGCAATTCACTTCATCAACCATGAACTCATAAAACTCCTGTTCCAAGGCGCAACGCGGCTCATAGGGCTGCTTGATCCCGCTGTTTGTTTCAAGATAAGGCCCATAACCCCGTGATCCGCCTTTATTAACATCGCCATAGGTTAGCAGCTTGTAACCGCTTTTGTTGATGGAATACAGGTCGACTTGGAGTTTGTTGTTGAGAACTTTGGGAACAGCCGTAATAGAAATATCATTGTTGTATCCGGTAGGCCCAATCTCTTCAAGGGCACCATAAGTCAGGTTCTTCATTTGGAAGTCAAGAGACACATTGTAGTCCCCATGAGATAATGTATAGGTTATAGCCTCACTGACTTCCTCTGTATTCCATTCATATCTAAAGGTTGACCTTTCATATTTTCCATAAATGCATTGTTTTCCGGCCAACTTCGTTACTTCTGTTCCTTCGGTACGCAGACTCACAGAAGGCGCCTTCTCCGGAGGAATGCCCCAACCAGTGCAAGAAATTGTCTCCGGTCTATCCGGCCACCACTCAAAGACGCCGGCGATTTCCTGATCAACAGAAAAGGGATCTTCAACAAGCCGCTGGTGCAGCTGTTCATCGAAGTCCTTTTTCTCAATAATATAGGACACCGTGATCCCATTGTCCGCCGCCACAACGTTTTCCAAAGTGAAGATTATCTCTTCATTTTCCACAGTCACACATTGAGCAAGCATATAGCCGGCGCCCTCTTCATTTTCTTGAATCCCTTGTCCAGGCAGCAGCTTGAACACCTGAGAAAAAGCAGCGGACACAGAATCTAACCCTGCGGCGTAAAGCGAGGCCAGCAGCACAGCGGCCGCCGCGAGAGGGATAACAACTTTCGGGATACAAACAGGGCGCGGATTCTTCAAGCCCGCTTTTCTATAGGCGGCTTGCTTAATACGCCGACGTTGGCCACCGCTGATTTTCATCTCGACAACGTCCCTGCTCTCTTGCAACATCTTATCCGTTTGTTCCACAGAAAGCGTGTCTAAAATCTCTATAATCTTTTCGTCCATACTTGCCTCCTTAGGCTACACATGAGAAATCGCCTGTTTCAGTTTCGCCAAAGCCCGGGACTTCTTTTTATCTACCGTATTCTCTTTAATGCCCAAAGCCTGGGCAATGGTTCTCGTGCTCTGTCCAAAATAGTACTTGCGGATCACAATTTGACTGTCCGGCCAGCCGAGCTCTTGGATCTCTTTCAGCAGAAGCAGGCTCAATTCTTTGTCGGCCACCGCTTCCTCAACATTATGCGGGGACGGAGCCACATCACAATCGCGGACATCCAGAGAAGTCAGAACATTGTTGGTTTTCCGCTGCTTGCGGTAGACATCAATGGCCCTGCGTTTTGCCAGAACGGCCAAATAGGCCTTCAGGGATCCTTTCGTCAGGTCAAGGCTCTCCCTCATACGATACATTTCATAGAAAACATCACTCACACATTCCTCGACATCCCGTTTGCCGCAGACCTCAGACAGTTTTCCGCGGACAATCGCGCAGACAAAAGCCATGTACCGGTTCATCAGCACCTCCAAGCCTCGTTCAGGGGACTGAACCAATAACTCACACAACTCTTCTTCGAGCAAGCGACCACCTTCTCATCCTTCATCTCATTCATTCATTATACAATTCGTAATGTCAGTCGAAAATCTGACACCGTGACAGGCTAGCTAGGAGAAGGGATTAGGAGAAGGGATTAGGGGTCAGGGGTTAGGGGTTAGGGGTTAGGGGTTAGGGGTTAGGGGTTAGGGGTTAGGGGTTAGGGTTGGTAACTATCAGCGGTGCTGATAGTTGGGAATTATTGCTATGAAAGTGTGTTTTGATTAAAGTTACTGAACTGATGGCAGTATTGGCCCCAGCGGACATTGGGGGAAGACTTCGCCTTCATTCCGGACTTTTGCCCTCATCTTCAAACTCCCAACTATCAGCAAAGCTGATAGTTACCATCCCTAACCCCTAACCCCTTCCCCCTAATCCCTTCTCCTGACCCCTAACCCCTAACCACTGATCCCTTCTCAATTATCAAAACACGGATTTGACATCATCGAACTGATTTGTCATAATTCGCTGTAGGCGAATTATTGAATTCGCTGTAGGCGAATTATTGAATTCACTGTAGGCGAATTATTGAATTCGCTGTAGGCGAATTATTGAATTCGCTGTGGGCCTTTATACTTAAAATCAATGCGAGGAGAGAACAACATGATTATTGGCATTCCTAAGGAAATCAAATCCTTCGAAAACAGGGTAGCCATCTTGCCGTCAGGGGTCAGAGCCTTTATTGACGCGGGGCATACGGTGCTTATCCAAAATAACGCCGGCGTGGGAAGCGGCTTCCCCAACGAGGAATACATTGAGGCCGGTGGACGCGTCGTGAATGCTCCTGAAGAGATTTACGAGGCCGCCGAGCTGATATATAAGGTCAAAGAACCCCTGGCGCCGGAATACCCGCTGCTGCGGGAGGGACAGATTGTGTTCACCTATCTTCACCTGGCTCCCGACCCGGAGCAGACTCAAGCTCTGCTTAGCGCCAAGGTTATTGGGATCGCTTATGAAACTGTCCAGCAAAAAAACGGTTCCCTGCCTCTGTTGTCGCCCATGAGCGAAATCGCGGGACGCATGTCGGTTCAAGTGGGCGCCTATCTTTTGCAGAAATCGAACCATGGCAGCGGCATTCTGTTGGGCGGCGTCCCCGGTGTCGCCCCGGGTCATGTGGTTATTCTTGGCGGCGGCAATGTGGGTATTAACGCCGCGCAAATGGCCGTCGGTCTTGGTGCCCGTGTGACAATCCTGGATATATCCGTCGAGCGGTTGGCCCATATCCACAATGTGCTGTCCAGCCGGGTTGTTACCTTGGTCTCAAACAAGTACACCCTGGCGAAGGCTGTGGAAGACGCGGATCTTGTGGTGGGCGCTGTGCTGATTCCGGGCGCGAAGGCCCCCAAGCTCGTTACGGAAGAGATGATTAAGAAGATGCGCCCCGGTTCGGTTCTGGTCGATGTTTCCATTGATCAGGGCGGTTCCTTTGAAACCATGGATCGGCTGACCAATCATGAAAACCCCTATTTTGTGAAACATGGCATGGTTCACTATTCCGTTCCCAACATGCCCGGAGCGGTTCCCAGAACGTCTACTTTTGCCCTGTCCAATGTGACCTTACCCTACGCGCTGGATATTGCCAACAAAGGCGCTGAAAGAGCTATGGCTGAAGACCCCTCGCTGATGCTGGGTCTGAATGTGTACAAGGGGAAACTGACCCATTCGGCGGTGGCCATGGCCCAGGATCTTGATTGTGAACCGGTATCTTTCGGCAAAACCTCTTCATAAAATCGTTGAAGCGCCCGAACGCGCCTTCGGTTCCGCTTTTTCTTAACCAATACCATCAAGACCGCTCATGGTTAATCGCCTTGATCATGAGCGGTCTTGTTATTGTTATGCCGCACGATTCTTAACCCAACTTTCGAAACCGAAAGTTGGGTTAAATATTATTTGATGAGCAGGAGATACTAGAAAAATCATACTACGGAGGTTTAAGCATGAACAAGAGCTTCGCTCTTAAGGCGGCAGCAACACTCGTACCCGCGCTCATACTAGCGCTTGTTCTGATATCCTCATCAGCACAGCCGGCTGTTTCGCTTTCGAGCCATGATGATTACAGCAAGACTATTCTTGCAGCCTCCACAGGGCAGACCATCTATCTGAAAGGAAGCGGCGGCAATTTTTCAACAACGACTTGGCGCAACATTTTTTCATTAGGCACGACAGCCGGCGGTGATCCGTCGGCATGGCATATAGTCTATACAGGCAGTCATCCGGCGGAGATAAGCGCTATGCAACTAACCTTCACCAACGGTGAAAGGTTTCTCTGGTCCCCTTCAATGGGTTTCTCAACCAATTTGGCCGGCAACAACCCCGGATGGGTCATCACTGCGCCGCCCGATTGGGAATTAGCCTATATAAACAGCGGCAACAACAACGTGAGCGGGTGCTTTGTCGTCACAAGTGAACTCGGCAACATCCAATTCAACGTCGGCGGATTCCATAGAGGTTCATTCCCAGGGCCTGGTGCGGAGCCCCCTCCTACGGAAGAGCCTCCTCCCACGGAAGAGCCTCCTCCCACCGAAGAGCCTCCCCCCACGGAAGAGCCTCCTCCCACCGAAGAGCCTCCCCCGGCAGAGAACTCTCCCTCTGCCGTGACCATCGGATTCATTGGCTACTATTTGCATGATGGCGTTGTTATGAATTCCTCGATCTATTGGCAAGAACTCCATGAAGGCGAATGGATTGATTGGAGCTCGGTTGCTAACGCGTATGCCATTTGGGCCTCGCAGAACGGCTTTCCTCTTCCCGATCCTTCTAAAGGCTGGATTACAAGCGGCGCGGCTTCTCTGAGTTTTTCCGGCCCAAAACCGAATATTGGCTACGCTGATTTTGCCGAGGGACAAACCGAGTCATACTATGACGCCTATTATATGGATCCCGGCTATGATCGCCCCGGTGACAACGGCGGGACAGAAGGCTCCCTCCCCAATCCTCCTCCGGAAGAACCAACGGATGCCGGCGATAAGGGTAAGCCCTTCACCGAACCTCCCTCTGAATACCCTCCGGGCTATACGTCTGTGACGGCGACGGATGGCGTGACAACCGTCTGGGATCCCAACGGAACCATGATGGGGCAGTGGATCATGGATGATGACGGGTGGCGGTATTATGGCGATCCAAACACGACTCAGCTCCTTCCCCAAGGAGACGATTCCTTTGAAATTGTTGATCCCGATGGCACTTTGACAGGTTTATGGAACAGAAACAACGATGATGTCTGGTTCTTAGAGGAAAACAAACCCTCTTTGGCGCCTTGGCTCACCGCCTTAGGCTTCCTTCTTCCTCTCGCCGGTCTGGCCGGTTATTTTCTCCTGATTCGCCGCCGATACGTGACCAGGGAAGAGTTTGTCCGAATGATCATCGAAGACGTTTCATTTTCGGAGGTGGCAGCCTTCTTGGACTCAGAGGAAGCTTTCTCAGAGGACGCCGCTTTCTTTCAGGAAATCGTGCCCTATGAGGATGTTCCCAAAGACGCCCTTTATTATGATTCTGTTATGTTCGCAAAGAAAAACGGCTTGCTGATCAAGTTCCAAGACAGCGAATTCAAGCCTCATGCCGCCATAACCCGCGAAGAAATGGCCGGTATAATCGCCGCGGCTGCGCGTAACGCCAAAATCCCGGCAGACTCTGACGCGATGAACATAGGCGCCGTTTTAAAAGACTATGAAAATATAGGCGCCTCGTTTAGAGACGATGTTGCCCTTGTTGTGCACTTGGAACTTATCGACAAGGATAACGATATTTTTAGACCGGCAGGTTTTTCCACAAGGAAACAGGCCGCGTCAACACTTGTTCGCCTGCGGCGGCTGATTTCCCACAGGAAAACAAAGGGTTAATTATCATTAATTTATTGTTGAAATATACGCTCTTTTATCGTATGCTTACACCATCATCTAAGAGCCGATTTTCTTATCCCGTTTTCTGTATCAGCCCAAATTTTGTTGGCTTAATTGGATTCATGCGCGGTCTTACGCGCGCGATTCGTCAGGAGGACAGACACCATGAACAAGGGAATACTTTCACTCATCATATTCGTACTTTTAGCAGGTCTTTGTGTCGCTGCTTCTTCTCATGAGTTATCCGCCATGCCAAAAACCACCTTTTCTCTTTCCTGCAATCCAGAAGAAAACACGACTGTGGTTTTGCAGGGCAAAACCCTTGTTATGCGTAATTTTTCGCAATCAAATGATTTCGATTATATTATTATCAAACTGACCGGCAATCAAGGCTTCCTGTCCGTCAAAAAAAGCAAGAACGCCAGAAAAGATACCTATGATGTAAAATTTCGTTTGCACGATATCCCCAACGGCACGTATGCTGTGGAAGTCTACCACGCATCCCAAAAATACGCGTCCTATACCGGCTATACCCCCGGGCAAACTATGCAAATCAAGGTTCACGATTCCTTTATTGAATTTATCGAGCCGCTCACCTTTGCCAGGAATAAAGCGGTTTTTGACGCCAACACAAGTGATATGGACACGCTAAGGTTTTATTTACAGCCTTCATCAAAAGTTGAAAGCGATGATCCGTCTATTGTTGAACAAGCCGGCGCCATCACAGCAGGAGCCTTCTCAGATTACAGCAAAGCGAAGGCCATCCATGACTGGGTCGCTCAAAGCATTTGGTACGATTTTGACGAACTGGACAGCGGTGTTTACCTCGACAAAACAGCCCGGGAAACCTTGGTTTCTCAGACAGGCGTTTGCGTGGACTATGCTTCCCTTACCGCCGCCCTGCTCCGCGCCGTCGGTATTCCGGCAAAACTCGTAACAGGATATGTTTTAGACACCGCCGCTCAGGAAATCTGGACACAAACCCTCATCGACGGTAATAAAAGCAATCATGTGTGGAACGAAGCCTATATAGAGGGCAGATGGATTGTTATTGATACCTCCTACGATTCCAACAACGCTTTTGTCAACGGGCGTTTCTCAACCGGCACCGGCTTGAAAAACAGCAGGTACTTTGATATTTCCATAGACCTTCTCTCAGTTGATCGCTATATCTTGCAGAAACATTTGGATCCGCTGAGATTGAGGTAACCCTATTCTCTCCACATATTTTCTCATCATATTTTCTCGCCAATTTTTACATTGCGCCTCGATTCCTTCCGGCAAATTGCTCACCGGCGGCGGTCATTGAGAAACACTCCCAGACTCCTCAGTCGATATTCACCACGGCAACCTCTCTGCCTTCAAATAATTTATCCAAATTAATCATTCTGCCGGTAGAAATATATTTGGCCAGCCCTTGCAGGAAAAACACCAGCCCGTCAGAACCGCTTCTTTCCGTTTGGATCACAACGATTTCTTTGCCTCTTAAAATACCGGACACCAGCTTAATCATCGCGCCTCCCGGCCCCGCCTCAACAAAGACCGCCCCGCCTTCGTCACGCATCTTGAGCACTTCTTCCGTAAAAAGTACCGGGCTGACAAGGTGAGACGCCAGCCGTTCCTTGATCTCGCCGGGCGTCTGGGGATAGACCTTGGCATCCGTATTGGACCAGACAGGCCGATCCGGGGTTTGGAAAGCCACATCCTTCAAGGCGGCGGCAAATTTCTTATCCGCCTCCAACAGCAACGGGCTGTGAAAAGCACAGGCGACATTCAGTTCTTGACAGGCTGCCCCTGCTTCTTTGGCTTTCTTGAGAAACGCCGCCATGCCGGCGGTGGTTCCCGCAACCACTGTCTGTCTTGGCCCGTTGTAATTCACGGCCCAAACCGCTTCCTCCCCGTCCAGCAAATCCGCGAGGACTTCCGCTTTCGCCAGCACCGCGGCCATGCGGCCCGGATCATCCCCCACCGCATCAAGAATCGCTTCCGCCCTGGCGCGGCTTAACATTACCAAATTCTCCGCGTCAAAGGCCCCTGTGAAACACAAAGCCGGCAACTCCCCATAACTGTGCCCGGCCACCATATCGGGCTCCACGCCAAAATATCGCCAAAGCTCCGCGACAGCCAGATCAACAATACCCAAAAGGGGCTGGGCGTTGCGTGTATCCATCATCTTATCGCGCTGGGCTTGTTTTTCCTTGTCTTCTATAGCCGCCTGCGGGAAGAGGATGCTTTCGTATTCGGGCCATTCGTCTAACACCTTACGCAGACGGGGAAACGCCAGAAAAAGATCCGCCGCCATATTCACGCGTTGGCTGCCCTGACCCGAAAACACAAAAGCCACTTTTCCGGGAACAGGGTTCAGCGTGTATATGTCTTCCGTGTTGATACCTTCGCCCAAGCACACTTTGTCTATGCAGGCAAGAAGCTTGTCCCAGGTTCCCGCGACAAGGACGTATTGGATAGGGCGTCCGTCGCATTTCCGAACCAGGCTATAAGCAATATCTGCTAACCGCCGCTCATTATTGTCCGCCGGCCGTTCTTTGATCTTTGCCATGAGCCCTTGCGCTTCTTCCGGCGTTTCTCCCGGAAAGACAAAAAGTTCGGCAGGCCAAACTTGCTTCGGTGTCGGTGTCGCCAGTGGATTTCCTAATTGAGCAAGCGCGCGTTTCGCGCTGCTTTTTGCATGAATACTGCCCTTTTCAATCGCGTCACCCAGAGCAGGCACAGCCCCTTTATAAGAGTGGAAAACAAAAATATCAGGAAGCCCCTGCTCAACATACATATTGCCTGATCTTAGCAAAGGAATAAGCAGGCCAAGCTGTTCTACAGGCATTAGATAACATGCTTTTAGCGCGGTCTGATAATATTCATCCTCATCATCAATGTTAATGAGCGCGTCAAGAAATTGCCTGGCCGTTTCAACATTCTGCTTCTTTTCTTCGGCAAGTTGATTCTGAGCAGGGTAATCGCAATCACCCAATTGAGGATTGTATAAATCCTTAACAGCCCCTTTCTTTGCTCGTTCAAGGAACCGAGGAATGCTGCGGAACAGAGGCGCGTATCTGGGTTCATCGTGGGACAGAACCATAACTTTGCCGCGCAACGAACCAGAAACATAGGCCCCCCCATAATTGTTGTTGCTGTCACACCAAAGCAGACAAACATCCAGTATATACTCTTTCATGTATTGCATCTTTTCGAAATCTTCTTTCGAAATAGGCTGAATCGACAACTTTCTGCCTTCATCAGTTTGAGAGAATTCATAAAAGTCACATATCGCCCTCTGATCATGCTGTGAAAAGCCGTACTCATCAAAACCCATTTCCTTGTAGTAATCCATTCCTATGCGAAGCATTTTTCTTCTCCTTTTGGGACACTAGTTTGTTTGACGAGGCCGGTCTTCTGAGCGAATATAGCGATACCAATAAAAAGGAATAACAAAAATATTAAACACGCACAAACTAACAGCCCATCCGTCTCTTTTGTTTTTTGCCGCATGGATCATGTACACCACCATGAGAACAAGGGTTGTTACAACTGAAATCAGCGCGATCCCTAAAATAACGACCACAAGCGCTATCATTCCCGCTGTTTCTTCCATTGCCGCTCCCTCCGACTCCAGCCACAGAGCGGAAATCATTGATCCCATCACTCCCAAAGATGAGCCAATGCTTAGAATCCCGCTAATAATCCTTTTCATAAACTTCAATTCGCCTTCCTCTCAATATAGAATCTGACAGTCTTTTCCGATCGCTTTCTGCAGAAAATCCGCCGCCTCTTGAAGATCACGTCGCTTATGTTGCTGCCGTATAACCCCAGCACAGCCAGATCCTGTGCTTTTCTTATCATATCAATCATATCATAGAATTCCTTCTTTGTGTAGAATTCGACAACCCTTACATAAGGATTTCATGTTGCGTGTGGGAGCCCCGAACAGGGCGACATTTACTGTTGCAGGAGGCACGAGGAGCGGGTTGGCACCCGGGCGCACCTCCAAAAACCCGCTGAATTATGGCGGGCTTTCCTGTGAATCGTCTGGCTAATCCTGATCCTCGATTAAAATCGTGTAAAGATTTCTGGTCTGTTTTGCATCGGGCTGATATCCTTCAGCCAATCAAGAGCAGACGACGCAGGCGGGCTGGTTGCCCGTCAAGGAGGATAACGCAGCCAGATGTGAAACAGACCGGAAAGATTGCACGATTATAATCGAGGATTAGGATAAAGACAAATTGGAGTATCCTGTTCCCCAACCCGCTCCTCGTGCCTCGACGATATGAGGTCGTGTGCGGTCTTTTGTGGCCCCTGAATTTGGCTTGTTTGTAAGAGCTACATGGCCTGGCGCCGCCTGCAGATTCTATTAACAGCGGTCAGAAACCAATCAACTTCGGCTTTGTTGTTGTAGATACCGAAGCTGACGCGCACCATGCCTTCGGGGGGATAACACCTTGCGCTTGCATAATCCTGCCCCCGCTCTGATCGCGTCAAACGGCCCACATAGGGATGAGCGCAAAAGGCGGCATGGCGAACGGCGATGCCGTAACGATCCGCCAGAAAGCCGGCCAAATCTTTATTTTTTAGACCCCTTATGTTGAAGGTAACGATACCGACTCTGTCGGCAATTTCCTCATTATCTCCATAAAGGATAACCCCCGGTATTGTTTTTAGCCCCTCCAACGTCCTCTTTAAAAGCGCCTGCTCATGTTCACGGATATAATCGAATCCGATATGTTTAAGGATTTGCACGGCTTTGAGCATACCTACCACGCTTGGGTAATTTGGCGACCCCAACTCATAGCGCTCGGGCGCCGGTAAATAGCGCACCTCGTTGTCACACACCGCTTCCACCATACCACCGCCATAGAATGGGGGCATATGTCTGTTAAGTTCCTCTGTAAGCCCAACCACCGCGCCGCCGCCGAAAGGTGAATACATTTTGTGCGCCGAGAAAACGAAGTAGTCAATATTTTCTTCCGGCGTTTGTCCCAGCATACAGAACTCCCGATGAGCAACAATCTGGGCGCCGTCAACAATGATCTTCGCGCCGTAGCGATGAGCGAGCTTGGCAATGGTATGCACGTCATTCACATAACCCGTAACATTTGAGGCGGCTGTGACCGAGACATACTTAACCCGGCCGCGCCATTTTCTCAGAATGCGCTCGATATCATGAATCACAAGACGCCCCTTGGCGTCCACTTCGGCATATTCTGTTCCGGCTCGTTCGCGCCAAGGCAAGTCGTTGGCGTGATGCTCCATGCGCGTGGTGAGAACAATGTCTTTAGGGCTTGTGATGAGGGCGGAAGCAAGCTTATTGATGCCATCCGTTGTGTTGTTGGTGTAGAAAACTGTATATATGTCGCTGTTTGCCCCCACGAAATCCTTGATTCTCTCACGCCCATTATCATAAACCCTGCTTGAATGCTCGGACATCTGTCCTCTGCCGCGGCCGATGGATCCATAGTATGTGAGCTGCCACTCTATTTCTTCTACAACTCTTTTGAAAGGCGGCGTGGTCGCGGCGTTGTCGAAATTAATGGCGGGGATCATCTTATTATTGTCAAGCTTAACAAGCACGTCCAGTCCGAATATCATATCGCGGATAGAATGGCCCGGGAAACTTATGCTGTCGTACATGACAGATTCCTCCTAATTGGTTCAGCCAAAACAGCACCAGCACCATTGATATTCGCGAATGGCAATTACTGGATTACAGTTATTATATTCAGCTCTGCCAATACCGGCTACCACGGCCCAAATATTCTTATCCCGATCCTCCGTGAATGACGAAAATACCAATATCTTTGGGATTGGGTAAATAAACCGGGAAATCGTCCCGCCCGGTATGTTCGGCCTTTTCGCGCATGAAATCATTGACTTCTCTGTCAGTGGCTCCAGGCGCGTTGTAAAGGACAAACTGCTCGGCCTCCCGCCAGGAGCGCAGAGGCTGGCCAAATTCTATGGTGTCGGCAACCAGTTCGTAACGATACCCCTGATCTGAAAGTTCCTGTTGTACGGTGGCAATGGTCTCTTTGACGGTCCGGCGGTGGTTACCGGGATAGAGGTTCCCCCTGTTCTCAGCGTTGACGATCCGGATGAGTTTGCGGCGGCAAAACCGGAGATATTCGCCCATTCCGCTCCCGGCACCCCCGAAGAAACTCATGATCATCACGTCGAAAGGGTTATTCAGCTCTGTCGCGTTCGCACGACGGGCGCAAAAATTCTGAAGCCCCAAAAGACCCGCGTCCTGCTGAAGCTTCGCAACCACACGCTCGTCGATATCAATGGCGGTGAGGGCCGATACATGAGGAGCAATCTCCAGGTCAAGCCGGCCAAGCCCGCATCCAACGTCACAAAGCGTGTCGCTTTCCTCAAGATACGGCACAATTCGTGTAGCTAAATGTTGATGGAATCCGGTATAGGCGCTGGCATCCAAATACCATTGGATACTCTGCTCAGTCCACAGAAAGCGCATTGGTTTCACCTCACCTTCTTCTCCCGTTATAGTTCTAATTAGCTATCGGAGGGGAAAAACATATCCCTCTTTTCGAGACACGAGGAAGCCGCGCGGTATAACACGCGGCGGCTATTCCCGAGAAAAATACGATAACACTGCTTATCGCGGCAATTCTAAATGAGTTAAAGAGCGGCTACTGTCCATACCCTCTTCTTCGACTATGGCTTGGAGAAACCGACTTTTTCAAATACCGCCATGGCCTCGCCGGTGGCCAGATAATCCAAAAACTTCTGGGCGGTTTCCTGATTTTTGCCCGTTTTCAGAACGGCGGCGGGATAGATAACCTGGCCGCACATTTCAGTCGTAGCATAATCCACAACTGTGAGCTTTGCGCTGAACGCGTCCGTACAATAGATGACGCCGCAATCTACGCTGGCTTCAGATACTTGCGTCGTGACTTCCTTGACATTGGAACCATAGGTTATTTTACCCGAAGTAGCAAGCGTCTGCTCATTCAATTGGAAGTATTCCAGGATTTTTTGCGTGTATTGGCCAACCGGCACGTCGCTGTTTCCCATGGCCATTAAAATATTTCCATTGGAAAGCGCGTCTTTCAGACCATTGAAACTGTTAATGTTTTTCGGATTATTCTCCGGAACCACCAGGGTAACACGGTTTTCCAGCAGGTTTATCCGCGTAGTGTCTTTAACAAAATCCAGCTTCTCGGTGTTCACCGTCTCAGAGGCTGTGATATCAAGCTGATCCATCTGTTTTTGACCGGCCGAAATGAACAGGTCACATTCTGCGCCTTCCTGAATCTGGGTTTTCAGTGTGCCGGATGAATCAAAGGTGAAAACCAGCTTGACATTGGGTTCAACTATGGCGTACAGGTCGGCAATTTCTTCAAGGGTTTCCGTCATGGACGCCGCTGCGGAAATAAACAGTTCGGTTTGTCCGGCGCTTTTGTCGTCAGAGTTGTCGCAGGCTGTTACAGCGAACGCCATAACCAGCACAAGCGCCATTGTAATCATTTTCTTCATTGTCATCTTCCTTTCTTCTGGCTTCTCTTCTCGTAAACCCCTCTTTCCTTCCCATGAAATCATACCCGAACATCGAGCAAATTCCAGAAGCGGTAAAAGCGTCTGGGGGCTTAACGAGAATCCCCATCCCGATATCTCTTTCTGAGCATATCGGCAACATGACCATATCATATCCCTGACACCATGTCAATACCTTTTGTGCAACCTGTTGTTATTCGTCTGTGATAATGTCACAGTATAACTCTTCTGAGATAATGTCACTATGAAGAAGGAGTATGTGACATTGACAAAAGCAGAATTAAAATCTGAAACTTCGCACATAAGAAACCCTGTCTGAGCCTTGATGATCTAACACAGTGAGCACATCGAAAACACAAACGGCCTACGCGGCAATCCCCAGGCATGACGCCAGGCATGTCCGAATGTTGGGAGGCAAAGCGTCAATGAACCTGTTTGTGATTTCCTCCATCTTCTCCTCGGCTAATCCCAGATCATTGAGAGT
>WRHI01000060.1 GCA_009783315.1 Peptococcaceae bacterium | reverse complement strand
GCATGAGGTCGGTGTAGATGAGGGCCAGGGCGCGGTATTCGTCGGCTGTGATGCCGTCCCAGGGTTTGGCGAGGAGTTCTGTCCAGCGGCCTGTGTTGGTGTAGTAGTCTTGCATGGTTTGGGCATTCATTAGGGAGATGGTTTCGCGGACTTTTCCGAAGTTGGCCGCGACGACTTCCATGGGGTAGAGGTCGCCGCCGCCTGGTGGTTGGTAGCATTCTCCCAAGGCTATAATTTTGTTACGAAGGAGTTCGGTTTTGAGTCCGTTTTCTTGGACGTCTTTCGCGTGTTTGAGGTCTGTGGCTTCGACCCGCTCGTAGAGTTCTTCTAATTTGATTCTGGCGGTACATTGGAAGTAGTGAAGGCGTCTGAAGTAGGGCAGAATTTTGTTTTCTATCCCTGGTAAGACGTAATCGGGATATTTGTTGCGGTGGGCTTCGACTTTTTCGATCATGCTGAGGATTTCGCCTATGCTGATGTCGATGGCTTCTTCGAAGGCTTGGCGGGTGGCGTCGTCGAAGACTCTCTGCATTGTCGCGGCCTCCTTTCTTTTGCCTAACAGGATGATTCTTTTTGACAGTATAGCGGCAAATTCCACTATCCATAACAATAAACCATCAAGGTTAAAAATAATGTCGAAATAGCAATGTTGAATAGGCTTTCAAGCAATACGGCAGGTTCCTTCCGGAACCGCCGTATTATGGGTCGTTATTAATTCTGTGCTAAAGTTCAGCAGTCAGTCCAATCAGACGATCCGTCAAATCCCAAAAACCATAATAGCCAGCCCGCAAAGCAACACTGACAACCCCGCCAAAACATGAGAATAACGATCCAGCTTCTTCATCGGCAGCAACTGCAGCCCCTTAAGCGCAACCAGCGTCATCCCCAACATAGTCCCAATCGTCACAACGGCAAAAACCGCTGTAACCCCCGTCAACAGCAGCAAATTGCTCTCCGCAGCAGGATACATCAACAGCGGAATAAGGGGCTCACAGGGACCCAGCACAAACAAGATAACCAGCATCCAAAAAGTGTTCCGCTTCTTGCCGTTATCATAGTCCTGAATCGTCTCATGGCTATGGCTATGGTCATCCGTATAGCCATGGTTGTGCGTATTCTCCCGCGCCGGCTCGTGCTCATGCTCATGCTCATGGACATGGGCCTCATGAGTCCGATGATAATGGGCATGGCCGTCATGTTCATGAATATGATCAACTTCGCTGTGCACATGTTCAACCACGCTGCCGTTAAGAGCCAGATGCGTATGAGGCTTGTTTTTATAGGCGGCGCGTATGCCCCACAACATATAAACAAGACCAAAAGCCACCAGAAACCACACCGCCAACTCGCCACGCCAGCTCTCGATATTGACCAGCGTCGTCACAGCCGACCCCAGCGCGATGCCGCCCAAACCCAGCAAAACGGAACTAAACACATGCCCAACGCCGCACACCAGTACAACAAAAATGGTTTTCCTAAGCACCCAGTTATTCGCTTTGCTCAGAGCCACAAAAGGAATATAATGATCGACGCCAATAAGAGTATGAAACAAAGCAATCCCAGCCGCGGTCACAATAAGAACTGACACAAACTCTCCCCCTCAAAAGCTCTTTCTAAAATAAGACCCCAAGCCTCCATACTCCCAATGACCCTTCCCCAATGACCCTTCCCCATTGACCCTTCCCCATTGTCCATTGGTCCACAGGCTGAAGGATATCAGCCTTGTCAACTGTCAATTGCCCCTTACCAACCGCTCGATCTCCTTCAGCCGTTCCGGCACAGGAATCCCTTGGGGACAGAGTTCAACACACTGGCCGCAATCCGTACAACAACCGGCATGTTTCCCCTCCCCCAGCTGCTCCAACCCAATCGAATAGCTGATCTTGTCCCCGGTCATACGCCACTCGTTATACAGGCCAAAAACCCGCGGAATATCCACCCCCGACGGACAATCCATACAATACCCGCAAGCGGTACAAGGCACAGCACCCTTGGATCTATAAGCGGCCAAAGCCCGTCCGACCACATCATACTCCGCCGCTGACAACGGCTGAAATCCGCTGAACGTGGCGACATTATCCCGCAGCTGCTCCATCGTCGACATGCCGCTGAGAACGCACAACACATTGGGCAAAGACGCGCAGTAGCGCAACGCCCAAGAAGCCGGACTGACCTGACTATCAGCCGCCCGTAAAACCTCCCGGGCCGCATCGTTCAAAGCCGCCAAGGCGCCTCCCCGTACCGGTTCCATAACGATAACAGGTATCCCTTTGGCGGTAAGAATTTCATACTGACGCCGGGCGTCCTGAAGTTCCCAATCCACATAGTTAAGCTGAATCTGCGCAAAATCGAACGCGTAACGATCCACCAAACGCTGCAGCAGTTCCGTTCCCCCATGGAAAGAGAACCCCAAGCGCCGGATAACGCCTTCCTCCTGCTTGCGCTTCAAAAAACCATAAACATCAAACTGTTCCGCTATGGCCAGCAGCTCTTCATTGACGCTGTGCATTAAATAAAAATCAAAATAATCCGTCCGGCACCTCTTCAGCTGTTCCCGAAAAAACCGCCCCACATCTCTCTGCTGCTTCACAGAAAAAAGCGGCATTTTCGTCGCTAGAAAGAAACTCTCCCGGGAATACTGGCCCAACGCCTCCCCGACAAAACTCTCAGAAGTCCCCATATGATAGGGATAAGCCGTATCAAAATAATTGACCCCGCGGGCCAAAGCAAAATCCACCATTTCCCGCGCCTTGCCCACATCAATGCGCTTCTGATTCCCACCAACAACAGGCAGCCGCATACAACCAAAACCAAGCAAAGAAACACGGTCAGAGGTATCTTTATAAGCTCTAGTATCCATAACAATCCCCCATTCAGTGTTCGATGTTCGGCATTCGGTCAATTCTCAATTGTAACTGTCACAGCCATAGCATACCAAGCCTTCGCCAATCGGCGTTTGCCGTCATTATTCATGTGTCCGCCATCGGTCGTATACAAAGCAACCAACTGTTCTGACCAGATCCCGGATGGTTTGTGAACATCCCCGCTCACGGTTCCATCTGGAAAATGGCTTTCCACATCGGCAATATCAAAAAGGAGCATTTCTTTATCCTGACAGATTCTCCTAAGTTCCTGATTGAAAGCATAACGCATAAAATTTGCCGAAAGTTCATTTGTCGTCAAAGGCATTGTGATCGAAACAACCTTCAAATCAGGATTTGCCTCTTGCGCTATCGCCATTGTATAACGATAATATTCCGCCAGAAGTTGCGTTTTCTGAATATTTTCATCCCACTCCAGTTTTGCATCAATGTTTTCTCTATCCGTATAACTGAGTTTGTTCATGACAGCCGTCACCTGGCGGCCCCAACCCTTTTCCATATAGGAGGTAAACAACTCTCTTTTGGTTCCTTGATCCGAATCACGGCGGTTAGCGGCATAGATCGTTCCCGGAGACGCTTGCCCCGGCAAATTGCCGGAAGAACCAACTTTTTGAACCACCAAAGGATAGAGCTGCGGATTCTCCTTATGCAGTAACATCATTCCATCCAACATATTTCCGCCCAGGGAAGCATGGGCAAAAAACCAATTCGATTCCGCAATTGCCTGCACGACCTCAGGATTATGCCTTAAGTACTCCTCAATCAACGCCACATCGCGGTGATCAACAACGCGACCGGGTTCATAAGATGGCTCAAATCTATTAATATCCTCAAAAAAACTCTTCCCGTTGTGAATGGAAAGAATCACAAACCCACTCGCCAAAACGATCACACCAACAATCACAACAACCCATAAGCGCAGCAACCCGCGGCGCTTCACATCTTGAACACAACTTGCCATAAGCAACCTCTCACAGATATTCTATTTCGGACATATCATAACATATTATCCTTCTTTGCGCCAGCGCCGCCTTACACCACGCAAGGCGCTCATCCCTTGTGCCTAATTCGTGATTGGATGATGGTACTCCGGCGTATCCGCCTCAATCGTCCTGAACTGATACCCCTTCTCAATCAACATCGGTATCATTGTCTTCATCGCTTCGATTGTCACCTCTTTATCATCATGGGCCAACAAATAAATCACATTCGCCGTGCAATTCCTGGCAACTTCAATTTCCGACTCCACCGTAACGTTAATTGCGGTATCTGCCACAGAAGTGGTCCAATCGTAATACTTATATCCACGTTCATGCACTTGGACACTCAACCGGCTCATAATGCCTTCATTGTATTTTTTGCTGACGCCGTTGCTGGATCCGCCGGCGAACCTCATGATGACCGGCCTAAAACCCACCGCGTCGACTACTCTTTTTTCAATAGCACTCAAATCAGCAAAAAAAGCTTCCTCTCCGGCGTAAATCTCCGCGTAATTATGGGTATTCGTGTGCAACCCAATTGCATGACCCCGATCAACAAGAACTTTTAGAATGTCATCCCTATTATAAAGACCTGTCACAAAAAAAGTTGCCTTGACCTGATATCTGTCTAAGATCTCCAACAACTCCAACGTACGGGCAGAAGGCCCGTCGTCAAAAGTCAGGTAGAGGATTTTCTCCGCGGCGGTATCAGGCCGGGGCTTAATCGTAACCGTTATTGTTCTCTCAGCCATGTTGCCCCAATGATCCCAAGCTCTATAAACAACTTCATAAACGCCGGGCAGCGCAAAATCAACCTGAGCGTCATCGATCTCCCAAACCGGATTCTCATCTGTATCATCAACAACCGTAACGCCGTAGCTAAAATCACAAGTTTCCCCCACAGACAATACTTTGTCCGTCAACCCCAAGATCTCCGGCGGCGAGACGTCCATTGGTTTCACGACAGCTACAGTAACATTCGCGCTGTCTTGTGAGTTGATCAAGGCCAACACAATGACAACAAGAACAATGGCCAGCACAACAATACTGTTCCTGAGAGTCAGTTTCTCTTTCAAAAAAGTCTGCATTTTCCCCATGACGCTTGTTTTCATCCACATCTCCACTCTGTCCATGATTGGACATTTGACAGCAACTATCCGGCATCTCTCTGCTTTTCACGCGATCAAGCCCTTTTAATCGAGGATCAGGATAAGCACTTACCAGTCAATTATATCATCAAAAAACAACAAATGCAGGTTGTTTTTTCAGAATGGCCCATAATCTCTTTTCGGGCTTCTTGTCATGTCTCTTGTCGGGTCTCTTGTCGGGTTCCGAAGAATAATATGCTATCGCCAGGGGAGGATAAAATCGAGGTTTTCTGAATACCCAATAAAACCGAACAAGGAGGAGGATTCTAAAATGGATATACAAACATCCAACATGCTGGCACAAGAAAAATCTCCCTATCTCCGTCAGCATGCCAATAATCCGGTAGACTGGCATCCATGGGGAGAAGAAGCCTTTGATAAAGCAAACCGCGAAGACAAACCCGTCTTTCTCTCTATCGGTTATTCCTCCTGTCATTGGTGCCATGTTATGGAGAAAGAATCTTTTGCGGACAACGATATCGCCCGCTTGTTGAACGAATCTTTTATCAGCGTCAAAGTTGACCGGGAAGAACGCCCCGACGTTGACCACCTCTACATGACCGTCTGCACGACCATGACAGGCCAAGGGGGCTGGCCTCTTTCACTTTTCTTATTTCCCGACCGTCGCCCCTTCTTTGCCGGCAGCTATTTTCCCAAAAACGATCACCACGGTTTGCCTGGTTTTGCCGGTCTCATTACGGAACTGGCCGATATGTGGCAGAACCAGCGCCCCCTCCTGGAAAAACAGGCTTCCATCGTCATTGAATTTATTGAGAACCAGAACCAAACCAATTCGGACAAAAGCGGTAAACACACCACCCGGAATATACCTGTCAGCCATGAACAACCAGGCCTGTTCTCCCGCGCCCAATCCGCTGGCGCTCCCTTCGGCCAAATAGCCCGCAACGCCTATCAGTCCTTAGTCAACTCCTACAGCGAACAAAGCGGCGGCTTCGGTTCGGCGCCCAAATTCCCCACTCCCCACAAGCTCTCTTTTCTGATACGCTATATTCAACTGCGGACTTCCCAGGAAAACGGCGACAGCGAAATCGACGCGGGCCGGGAAATGCTCATACGGACTTTGGAATCCATGGTCAGCGGCGGCATCTACGACCATGTCGGCGGCGGGTTCTGCCGCTACTCCACCGACTCTGTCTGGCTGGTTCCCCACTTCGAAAAAATGCTTTACGATAACGCCCTCTTGGCACGGGTGTACGCGGAAGCCGGCAGTTTCCTGAAGGACGCAGAACCAGAAAAAGCACACTATTTCAGCGAGGTGGCCCGGGAAATTATCCAATATGTTCTGTGGGAAATGAGTGATCCCGGGGGCGCTTTCTACACTGCCCAAGACGCGGACAGCGAAGGGGTCGAAGGCAAATACTATTTATGGACGTACCAGGAAATCCTCGACGCCTTGGGCGCCGAAGGCGCCGCAATCTTTGGCCGTTTGTATGCTGTCAGTCCCCAAGGCAACTATGAAGGCAAAACGATATTGAACACCATCGGCAGACCTCTCACAGACGAACAACGGTTAATCGCTAAACCCATGCTGGAAAAACTGCGAACAGTCCGCGCCCGCCGCGTCGCGCCGCAGCGGGATCACAAGATTCTAACCTCAAGCAACGGTTTGATGATCGGCGCGCTGGCCGTGGCCGGCCGTCTCATGCGGGAAAAAACATACATCGACAACGCTTGGCAAGCCGCAACCTTCATCTGGCACCGTCTGCGCACGCCGGCGGGTCGCCTGCTGGCTCGTTACTGCGAAGGGGAAAGCGCCCATCCGGCCTGTTCAGATGATTACGCCTACCTTATTGACGGGTTCCTTGAACTTTACCGGGCGACTTTTGAGGAAATCTGGCTGCGCCGCGCTTTGGAGCTGGCCCACACAGCCATCGAACTCTTCTGGGACACCAAAGAAGGCGGCCTCTATTTATCGGCACATGATGTTGCCGACATCATCATCCGGGGTAAAAACTTCTGGGATGGAGCCCTGCCTTCCGGCAACGCTGTCGCCGCCAGAGCCTTCCTGCAGTTGTCACGTTTGACGGGGGAAAGCCGCTGGGAGGATTATCTACATGGTATTTTCGCCGCCGCCGAGCTTGAAATACAGACAACATCCTTCACATCCGCCACAGTCGCCCTAGCCGAAACCGCCCTTTGGCTCGAAGACGGGGGCACCGAAATCGTTGTTGTCGAAGCGGATCGCGCTCACACCGAAAGCATCTCCATGGCGGCGGAACTGCATCAGGAATTTCTTCCCTTCACCGTCGTTGCCCTTTGTGGGCCCGGACACGAGGAAATGTCCGAACTGGCGCCTTTCACCAGCGATTATGAATCCTTAGCGGACAAGACCTCAGCCTACGTCTGCCGCAACCAGCAGTGTTCACGACCGGTTACGGAAACGGAGGCGCTGTTTAAGCTGCTATAGCCCTCCCGCTTATTCTTGACTGTGCTGTGAAGAAGCACCAATCTCCGCGCCCTCCTCCACAGCTAAACTCTCGCTGTACTCAATTTTCCCAATGCTGCAATGTTTACCGATTTTGACCCGGGTACCACGAACCTCGGCGGCGGTCGTATAGTCAATATCAATATCATCCGCCTCGATGCTTTGGGCTTCCAGAATAACCGTACGGAAAGGGTTGTTCCAAAGCTTCCAAGGCATCTTTGGCTTTCTCACAATAATTTGCCGACCGCCCAATTCTTGAATCTTGCTCGGATGACCGGAAACGATCTCCGCTTGATCAAAATTCAGCAACCCTTTGACGTCAAGAGAGCCCCGAACTTTAATCTGTTCTGAAGCGCATTGGCCCTTTACATTGAGGCACCCCCACACATTAGCCGTGGCGCTTTGCCAATCGCCGGCAACCTTAACTTCTCCGGTAACTGAAGCGTCTTGAATCGTACAGTTCCCGCCGACTCTCACGTTCCCGGTTATATTGGCGGACTGCATGGTGCAATCCCCTTTGATTTCTACCTCGCCGATAATTCTGGCGTTATGGCAGGTCAGATTCTGCTCAGCTTTGACAGTACCTGTGACTCTGAGTTCTCGGCATGTCATATCCTCCCGGGCATTGGCTTCGCCCACGACTCTGACCAAGCCGAACGGACCTGTACCAATGCTGGAATCACCAATGATCCGGATATCATGCGGTTTCATAGCTTCTTGGGTCATACTTTCTCACCTCTCTTACAAATGGTTTCCACATTGGCAGATTCGTGCACACTGTGTGACTCCACATACTCGAGGCTGCCGATTTGACACTTGGGACCGATAACAACATGTTGGCCGCTGACACGCTCAACCGCACAATTTTCAAGATAAATATCGTCGCATTCAATGTTCTGGCAAGTGAACTCATGCTTGCGAGCCTTCAGAATACTAACCCAAACCAATCCTTTGCCCTTCTTGATCGAGCAGGACTGGCCCAAGATCTCCCGCGCCGCCGAGCCATGAGACATCAGCAAAGAGAACGTGTCGGCATTGATCTCTCCGGCCACGTCCAACGCGCCGTCAATCTCAACCTGATCACCGGCCAGATCACCTGTCAGATTCAACAAGCCGTGCACGTCAATCCTCTCCGCCACTAAGTTGCCCTCAATTTTGCAAGTACCGGCTATTTTGATTGTGCCTGCCTGAATGTCGCCTTTGATTTTGCCGACGCCGTCCAATTCGAAGGAATCGCACACGACAGAATCCGCAATCGTAATAACACCGTCCAAGTCTACCGAGTCATAAGTTCCTCCCCCACATGTGACAATTCCGTCAGCGTTCAGGTCTTTCATTGGTTTCCCCCCCCTTCGCCATTGTTTTTATCCCGCACAAACACCTTCAGCGCGCTGATTCGTTCTTCCAGATCAATCTCAATCACCTTATGAACATCCGCACCGGGCCAAACCTCTCCGCTGACTACAAAACAGAAGAAGACGCCGCTGCTTCGATACCCCAGCAATCTGTCTCCTGGGGCAGGAGTCCGATAACTCAATAAGGTTTGCAGGATTTGTTCGCATTCAGTCAAGGCCGTCTTGCCGCTTTTCATCGCCGCATCAGCCGTGATCAGCGCCAGCAGCTCCTTGAACCCCAGTGTGTTTTCCGCAACATACTTTTTCGCCGCATCCGCCAACGGTACCGCAATATGGGGCATGAACTCTGCGTGGGTCAGCGTCATGTTTTCAGGGATATTGCCTGACAACATGCCGTGCATGCCGTCCAAGGAAACTTCCTCTTTCAATTCCTGAATCTGTTCAATGCGCCGCAGAATCAACTCCCGTGGGAAAAATGTCTCCTGTCCGGTAAAAGTCGACTTGCGGACGAACCATTCGTCCGGAATAAGGTTTTTGCGCTTGTAACGGTAGAGCGCACCATAGGATATACCTGTGATTTCAAGCAGCTCTTTCTTGGAAATCAACTCTTCCATAGAAATCCCTCCTCAATCGTAACATAACATTGTTACGTTATTATATTGATCATAACGTAACAATGTTATGTTGTCAAGGGATTGTCGTGATATTTCTGTTCCGGGGTTCTAGGGCTTTGAATGCTGCCTGATCTCCACAGATCCATCACGCCTCGAATCCGCAACCCCATACATTCCCTTTGTATTTGTGGACCCTACAGCATGAATACTTCCATAATACAGATCGTTGATTTTGGGAACGAGGTAATATTTGTAGGGTGCGTCAGTCACGAAAGCCTCTTCCCGATCCGAAGAAATCTCCAACGTCAGGGTGTTTTTATCAGTAAAGAGAGCCCTGTTCTTTTCAACCGACTGCTTGATATCGGTCCCAAACACGAGGGTATCCAAAATAATGGGGGCCATGACCCTGACGATCCTGTTGCCGCCGGGCGAACCAATCCCCATGATGAATCCGTCATCACCGCGGATTATACTGGGAGCGGTAAAAGTCCTGGGGCGCTTGCCCGATCTGTAATTATTAATACCGCTGGAGAATCCTCCTGATGAGTTGTTCAGAAAAAACCCTTGACAATAAACCCTGGAACCATAAAACGAACTCAGTGTGTTTGTGCATGAAACCACCATACCTTCTTGATCAATAACTACGATGTGCGTCGTGGATTCATTTTCCTCCTCTTCAACATAATCGTCTGTACCCTCAAGCCCCATCAAGCCTTTCACATAGTCTCTGCTTGCTAAATGGTTAAACGCCCCAGAGGAAAACCTTGGATCGGAGATGTTTTTCACACGATCGGCATGGGCTTTCTCAGTGATGACTCTGAGCAATTCCAGATACTCTGCCTCGTTATCTTTGGGATTGGGAATATCTGCAAGTTCAAAAGCCGTAAGCATTTGTATCAAAGTAATACCAGAAAACGGCGGCGGCGCCGTAACAATCTCGTAACCATAGAAGTTGCCTCGCACAGGCTCTCTGATATTAACCTGATAATTGGATAAATCCGCCATCGTGAAGGTCGTCGCCCCACATATATTCCGGGCAACTTCACCTTGATAGAATGCATCTTTTCCTCCCTGTTGGATCTGGCGCAATACGGCAGCCAACTCAGGCTGTTTCAACAGTTCGCCACCCTTCAGTGGGTTGTTCGCAGGCTGAAAACTAAGATATTGGCGCGCTGTAGCGTTGCCGCTAAACATCATCGCGTAGTAATCGCTGATAGCAAACCCGTTTTCAGCAAGAACTACAGACGGTTGTATGAGTTCCTGCATGGGTTTGGTTCCGTACGTTTCCCAAACTGTTTCCATTCCCGCAACCAACCCCGGAACTCCTATTGACGAATACCCCGAAGCCGTAGGCGCCTCACTGTAATAATCAAAAAATTTGTATTCGTCTTTTGCGGAATCATAGACCATCATGCTACCGCCGCCACCGATACCGCTGGTGCCAGGAGAAATCACTCCGATCGCATACGCAACGGCAATAGCGGCGTCAACTGCGTTTCCGCCATCTTCCAGGATCTCCATTCCAATCCGGGTCGCATACTCAGACCCTGAGCTTATGCCATAACCATTCTTAACATATGTGGCGGTACCGCTGTTTCTCCCAGCGCCCAGATCTCCGGACTTTCCAATCGCACCTAAGATGCCACTGAAGTAAATCAACGCAACAATTAGGGAGATGAAAATTGTCACTATCAACAACCTTCTGGCTATTTTCAATCAACTTCACCACTCTCTAACAATCTTATTTGTATCGTAAGACAAATGACTGAACCCATTCAAATCCACCATATTCATTCAGGCTCATTGCAACAGATCAGGATCCGATTCCGGGAAGAGATTTAATTTGGCCGGGAAGATATACAATCTATTGTTCTCGATCGTGTAATAGGATGAGTCGAGTTTTTTGGTCAAAGTCCGAAATATGCGCTTTGAATAAAAAGGATTCCTCGTTTCTTCCGGAGCAGCACTTTTAATTCGTAGGGGAACAGCCTCAAAAATAATATTCCCTTCTTTGTCCATACAAACCCCCAATAGTAATGAATCTTTCGTCGTAGACCAACCCTGATCCATTATAATGTTTCCCAAACTATAGAAAATAACTTTGCCACGATATATTTCCACCGGTTGAATGACATGGGAATGACTTCCAACGACGAAATCAGCCCCGGCGTCAATAGCATTTCTACCCATTCTTTGTTGATCCTTGGTCAGGATGGTTGTATACTCGTTTCCCCAGTGAACGAAGAAAATAACGACGTCCGCAGCCTCCTTGGCAGCGGCTATCGCTTCCAGATAATTTGAATCAGACGTTACAGCAAAAACCCCGGAATCCTCATAAGTTGCCGCAAAACCTTTTGTGTAGATATCTGTAACAGCAACAATAGCAACTTTCAGACCATTAATGTCCTGTAAATAATATTCCTTAGCCCTATCCGAGTTAACACCGGCGCCCACATAGTGAATCCCTTTCTCCTCCAACGATTCGAGAGTATAGAGCAAGGCTTCCGCACCATAATCCATCATATGATTGTTTGCCAGACCAAGGATTGAATAGCCGGCCTCTTTAACTGCTGAAAGACATTCCTTGTTCGCGCTCAAGAGGATTTCTTTTTCTGCTCTAACATATTTCGCACCGGAATCAAGGAGTGGATTTTCAAAGTTGCTCATTACAATGTCGAACCCTTCCCAATAGTCCTTGATATTGGCTAAGAGATAATCGTAGCCATAGAATCTTGACGCTCCCTGAACACTGCGTCCCAGCATCATATCGCCGGTAAAGGCTACTCTCAGGGCAGGCGGATAACCCGAATTCAGCTGGGAAACAAGGGAGGAAGATTCAACCTTTGTCGGCGTACGCAAAGTCGCCGCAAGACCGGACAATGCCAACACGCCAAACAACAGGCCAATCCACAAAAGGCATATATAACCTCTCATGGGCTTCATATGCGCCACGTACCTCAGAACCCGTTCTTTTCTGTTCAACTTCTTTTCTTCAGTCTTTTCAGCTAGGCCCTCCATTTGTATCCTCCCATTCACGTCAAATGAAGAAATATGCCAAAGTAATGATCCCAAAAGTAGCCAAGGTGGTGGGGATCATGGATACCAAAGTCAAATTGACCCCTTGTCGCAAAAAACAGTTCGCAATTAAAGCCGGAACCACCACCCCAATACCACGGAATTCAAATGCTACGAAAGGCACAATCGGGAAGATGAATTCCAACGCCAATTTCAGCAATACCGCCAGAAACAACAAAGCGGCAAAACGTCTGCGGCCGTAAATCACCATGAATTTCGGCATGATATATTTAGCGAAACCAAAAACCATAAAACTTATAAGCAAAACCAAAACAATCACCGACGGCGTATCACACACCACAGCCAGATACCCCGGCACAATAATTCCCCCCGGATTGACGCCAAAAAGCTCAGTGACCAAAAGACTCAAAGCAAGCCCGACCAGCAAAGCCATGTAGAAATCTGAAATGAACACCTGTTATCACCTCAATCGAAATTTTTCTTTGTATCTGGCGGATCTCTTAGGTGACGCCACCTCGGACTTTCAATTCAGAAATCATAATAAACGATTTTTTCCGGCGGAACCTGATCGCAGAAGTGATCCAATTCAGGCTCAGCGGGCTTCCTGCGGGCAGAAGGGACAGACGACAGAATCGTGGATGTTCTGGGCGTCAGCAAAATATCGATCAAGTCGTGAGCATCCCCATGAATATTGCCGACCCCAATCAAGAGGCTCCTTTTCATAATCGACCGCAAGACATCAGCCACTTTGCTTCCGGAACAGTCTTCCAGATGCAAGTACTTGTGAACCCCAGGGAACAATCCATCATCCATACCCTTCTTCATTGACGAGATACATTGGCCCATACCCACCAACGTCACACCTTTCAGCAGCGGGAAAAAATCTTCTACGAACTGAATTGTGCGGTCAATGCGATCCGGACGCCCGTTGAAGAGCACAATTGTATCATCATAAGACAGGTTGCTTCTTTCCCGTATCCGGTCCCAGATCAGCAACGAGGACTTAGGCTCATTTGCGGCGAAACCGTTCACAAAAATCGAATTGTGCCAAAATCGGGAATTCAATTGTGTTATCCGGAGAGCGCCCGGATCAGGTAGAGCTTTCAGCATTCCTGAAAGCGCCGTTGCCCGTGGTATACCCAAAGCTTCACCAACTGCCAAGGCGAGAGAGACATTGGCAGGAAAGAGAATATAATCGAAATTATCCAAATATCCCTCCGGGATCAACCTTTCATCAGCGATAACCACTTTTGATTTTCGGCTCTCAGCAATCTGCGTCAGATATCCTTGGTACTTGTTTGGAGGCATAACCAAGATCCCTTTCTCTGGAATGGTTCTGGAGAAAGCTATAGCGATTTCGTCCATGGTGGGGCCCATCACATCCAAATGATCCTCAAGAATATTCACGATCACCGTTATATTCGCGTGAAACATCTGGTTCTGATACACATCTTGATAATCCGGCCGTACCGCCATGCACTCACAGACCAACGCTTCCGCCTTCATGGAAACCGCTTTTTTGATAGTCTGCAGCTGTTCTTTGATATTGGCGCCCTGAGGCGGACGAATAATGGGTTGCTCAATGTTCTCAGCCGGAATGATAATACGCGGAGCGGTTCCTGTTGTTTTGCCTATAGTTGAAATCCCAACTTCATGCAAAAAACTGGTAATCAACCTAGTCACAGTCGATTTACCGCGAATACCGTTGACATTAATTCTTATAGCAAGCCGCTTCAGGTTTCTCTTGTTCCGAATTTTTTCGACAATGCCAAACACGATAAAAAAGCCGAAACAGGATAACATGACCGTGAATTGAACCATCTCTTGTACCTCGCTCAGATTATCACAAACCAGAACACAATAAGTCAAATTTCTAAATAAACTGACACGATATAGATAATCTTAGCATTTTTTTTGTTGCCCTGACAATGACTGCGCAGCATCTAATTTTTGGATTCAATGCAAATTATATGCAATTCTGCATATTCTGGTGGGAATTTTGTTATTTTGAATAATTATGTATAATAGATTTGTAAGGAGGGTATGGTCATGATTGGATTGGATTTGGTCATAGGCGAACAAAGAAAGACATTAGCATATGAGATCAGCGATGAAACCGTTGATACGACGAGTTTGAATCAGATAACCGGCACATGTGCCGGTGACATCATTCCTATGCGCATCGGCAAATCTAACGACCGCGAATTCTTTTTGTATGACATCTCAAACAAAATATCCTTCAAGGAATTCGTCACGGAAGGTTCCCAACCCGCTACGTTTCGTCTTTTGAAAAAGTTGCAGGAAATCGCTCTTGTTCTCTATACTGCGGAAGAGAATATGATTGCTATGTCCTCATTTGTTCTTGAACCGGATTACGTTTATCTTGACGATATCACAGCACAAATTGCTCTGATGTGCATCCCGATAGAATCCCGCCAACAAGAGACCATTAATCTCGCAATTTTTTTTAAGTCCCTTATCTCGGTGGTGCCTTTTGCCGGAAAGTCAGGTCAGATCGCCTCAAAAAAAATTGTCAAATATTTGAACAGATTTCTCATTCCCGGTAAAGATTCGGAATCAACATTTTCCCTAGAGGGATTCATGTCTCTGATCAAAACGATGTGCAAAAAGAATGATGAGCATTCTGGACATCATTCTCAACCTCAACAACCTTTGGAGTTGGGGCAGCCTCCAGAGTTAGAGCAGCCTCCGGGGTTAGAGCAGCCTCCGGAGTTAGAGCAGCCTCCGGAGTTACAACAGCCTCCGGAGTTACAGCAAGCTTATCAGCCACCATTGTCCCATCAACAGCAGCCTCACCGGCCCGCGGCAATTCCCAACAACGCTGCCAGAGGTACAAAATACCCATCTTTGATCAGACTAAGAACCGCTGAAAAAATCATCATCGACAAGCCCACATTTGTTATTGGCAAAGCAAAAGAAAACGTTGATTATTTCATTGGGGACAATGCAGCCATAAGCAGATTTCATGCTATTATCACCTTTCGCGAAGGCAGCTATTTCATATCTGACCTAAAATCAACGAATTCCACCTTTATCAACGGATGCAAAGTAAAGGTCAACAAGGAAGCGAAAATGGCTGACAAATCATTGGTACGTCTGGCAAACGAGGATTTCATATTTGTTCATGTGTCAAAGTAAACCCCAATTTTTAACATTCCTAAACACGCCGTGTACTTCGTTGATTTCAAAGCATTAACTAATGGATTGTCGATGGTGTTTCACTTCACACAATCTTCAAACAAAAATGCGGACAAACCCGGCCACAGTACCCGCAAAGTACACACCGCCGCCTATCGACAACGCACTTAGCCACAACCTCGCTTTTGGTTTCCGCCAGCGAGAGCGCCTGGGATGGACAATAATCCAAGCATTCCCCGCAGCCGTCACACCAATCGGCGATGGTGAGCCGCCTTATCCGGCAGACCACACTAGCAACTGTCTCGTCGTCCAACGGTAACCCCGCCAGATACCGAACATTAAAGTCCACCTCAGCGCGGTTGGACATCCCTAGAGCCATAGCCGGCACATCAGCCAGCCCCATAACATAATCCAGTGCCTCTCTGGCCGTCCGAATCAAGTGCCCTCCGCCAAAAACCTTCATAGCATACACCCCTACGCCGACCTCCGAAGCCAGCCGGACAGCCGCGCGCATCTGAGCCAACGAACCCCCGACAATACCAAGCCCGGCATAATTAAGAATCGTCTGAATAACCTGCATCCCGGGAAATAGGCACCCTTCGCGCACACCGCTCACCGTGTGGGTCGAAATACCGATCCAGCCAACCTCTCCTGACTCCCGGGCCTCTACCAATCTCCGCCAGGCCCCGGCATGACCGCGCAGCGTCAACACGCCCTCCTGTTCATGCAGCAGAAAAATATCAATGAACCCCCGTCCCAACCCTTCATGGGCCGCCCTTAGGCTCTTATCCATATCCTCATATGTAACCGCGTAAGACTTGCTCACAACCCGAACATGAGGAAACGTCGCCAAAACAGGCGCCAATTGCCGGTAATTCCCATAGATTTCCGCAGTGTCTACCCAATCAATCCCCTGTTTGCATGCATAGCGAAAAACCTCTTGTCCTTCGGTTAACGTCACACACCCCTGCAACGGCGAAACCGCCAGGCTGCCAAAACAAACCCGGGAAACCCACGGTCCCTGCGCCCCAAGCCTGACATATTCCATGGCAATTCTCCCTATACAAAACACCCGTTGTGAACACTTCCAACATCCTGTTTTTTACATTGGTAAGGAATAAATGCTCACGCCAAATAACACAAACCGGCGGATCAACGATCCGCCAAGTTTATTCTACGCTCTGTTTTCAACAACCTCGAAACGGCAACCATCAGCAGCCTTAATCTTCCTCACCGTAAAGAATCCAGATATGTGCGGACAATCTCTTCCAGCAACCCATACCGCTCAATCCGGCGAATCTTAGTCCGCGCCTGATCATGGCTGGTAATATAAACAGGATCGCCAGACATAAGGTACCCAACCAATTGACTGATTGGGTCATATCCCTTATCAATTAAAGCCCCATGAACCTCTTTCAATATCTCACGCGCTGATTCGTCGTTTTCCGAATGAAACATCATGGTCTCATCCATTTGATTATCCACAATCCATCCCCCTTTTCAACTGACAATTGGACAGCAGTATCAGTAAGCTGATGCTTGACAATTGACAATTCGTATTCTAAGCAGTTGAAACCATTCATTACCAATTAGCTGATAACCCGTTTCCCTAATGCCTTATGCCTATTCCCCGTTTCTTATTCCCTATTCCCTATTATTTACCCTGCCTTTCACTGGCCGCTAAACCCATTCTATCATCAAAAAAAGCTTCAGACAAATATTAGCGTCTCACTTTCCTAATTGTCAACTGCCAAGTATCAAGTTTCACCTCGGCGATATTCCTTGCCTGACACAACTACCCAACTATCATTTGCCTCACAATAACAGCCACCTTATCCAAAGCCTCACCTAACCGAGCCGGCTCTTTACCGCCGGCTTGAGCAATATCAGGGCGCCCGCCGCCGCTGCCGCCGGTAATCGCGGCGACTTCCTTAATAATCTTCCCGGCATGCAAGCTCTTTAAACCTAGCGGTTTGACCACCGCAACCAGATTAACCTTATTATCGGCGACCGCACCCAGTACAATAACACCTTCCGGCATCTTCTCACGCAGAAGATCCGCGTCCCGCCGCAAGGCATCCATATCGGCGGCCTGAACCTTGGCTGCCAGCACCGGCACCCCCTCCACATGGATCACCTGCTCCATTAACTTATCCATCTGATGTTTCGATACCGCGTGAGCCAGATGATGCAGCTTTTGATCCTGTTCTTTGAGTTTGATCATAACCTGCTCGGCCCGCTTGACAGCTTCTGCCGGCGACGTTTTCAGGGCTTCGGCTACTTCACCTGCCTGGGCTTCCAAACTGCGCAGATATCGCAAACTTTCCATCCCAGCCAGCGCCTCAACGCGGCGCAGCCCGGCGCCGATACCACTTTCTCCAACGATCTTGATCAGGCCGACAGCGCCCGTCCTGTTTACATGAGTCCCTCCGCACAATTCCATGCTGGCTTGCCCCATGCTCACCACCCGCACCCTATCGCCGTATTTTTCTCCGAACAGAGCCGTCGCGCCCCGCTCATTCGCCGCCGCCAAGCTCATTTCCTCCGTCGTCACCTCATAGTCAGCCAGAACCTGTTCGTTAGCCCAATCCTCCACAGCCTGCAACTCTTCCGCCGACACCGCGGCAAAATGAGAAAAATCAAAACGCAGCCGATCCGGCGATACCAACGACCCCGCCTGCTGCACATGAGCCCCCAAAACCCGCCGCAAAGCCGCGTGCAGCAAATGGGTAGCAGAATGATGGCGCATAACACTCAAACGCCGGTCACCTTTTACGCAAGCTTCAATAGCGTCGCCGGTTTTTAAGACGCCCTGTCTCACCTCGACACGATGGACAACAGCGCCGCTGGCAAGCTTTTTCAAATCGAGCAAAACCGCGTCGGCGCCCTCGGCAATAAGGAACCCTTGGTCAGCAACCTGGCCGCCGCTCTCCGCGTAAAAAGGCGTTTCCGACAACAAACACAACGCCACATCACCTTCCCCGGCAAATGACGTCAACTTGCCCTCTAGAAAAAGCGCCGCCACAGTTGCTTTGCGGCTGAAATCGTCATACCCAACAAACTTAGTCGGCCCCAATTCCATGGCCCGATTCAGCAAAACCTCGTTATCATACTCCCCGGCGGCGCTCTGTCCTGATTTGGACATCTCCCTGGCTAACTGGCGATGCCGCTCCATAGCGGCTTCATACCCGGCCATATCCACAGAAATACCCTGTTCCGCCAGAATCTCCTCCGTCAGTTCGACCGGAAACCCGTAGGTCTCATAGAGGCGAAACGCCTCGTCCCCCTCCAGGCACGCCTCCTCACGGACCTCTTTGCCAAGACCGTCAATATGCTCCTGCAGCAAACGCATACCCTGCTCCAAAGTCGCCTGAAAATTCTTCTCTTCCAGGCGCAAATGATTGAGGATAAACACCTGGTTATCCTTCAACTGAGAATACCAATGCCCGTAATGCTCCAGCACCAACCTGTACATATCCTCCAGAAAGGGCTTCTCAATACCCAGCAACCGCGCGTACCGCACAGCCCGGCGCAAAATCCGGCGCAAAACATAGCCACGCCCATCGCTGCTGGGCCGGATACCGTCGGAAAGCATGAACACCACGCAGCGGCTGTGGTCCGCCACCACTTTCATAGCCATGCGCTGCCGGTCGTCACTACGCTCATAACCAATCCCGGAAATCACCTCAACCCGGTCAATCAGCGGGCGAACCAGATCCGTATCAAAATTCGTCTTCACGCCCTGCATTACGGCGGCAATACGATCCAATCCCATGCCCGTATCAATATTCTGCTGGGGCAGTGGCGTCAGCGCGCCCTTTTCATCCCGGTAAGACTGCATAAAAACCAAGTTCCAGATCTCCAGAAAACGGTCGCAATCGCAGCCGACGGCACAAGCGTCCTTCCCACAGCCGCATTCCTCACCCAAATCCACATAGATCTCCGAACAAGGCCCGCAGGGGCCAACCGGACCCGCCGCCCAGAAATTCGTCTCATCCTTCAGCACACGCTCTGCCGCCACACCGGCTTGAAGCCAAAAGGCGCGCGCTTCCTCATCCTCCGGATGAATGGTTACCCAAAGCCGCTGCGCCGAAAGCTCCAGTACCTCGGTTACAAATTCCCAAGCCCAGGCAATAGCATCCTTCTTAAAATAATCCCCAAACGAAAAATTCCCCAACATTTCAAAAAAAGTATGATGCCGCGCCGTCCGGCCGACCTCCTCCAAATCAGGAGTCCGCACACACTTCTGGCACGTGGTCACACGGGCAGCAGGGGGCTGGGCCCGCCGCATGAAATAGGGTTTAAAAGGCACCATTCCCGCCACCGTCAGCAGCAAAGTCGGATCATCCTTAGGAATCAGCGAAGCGCTGGGCAATAGGGTATGGTTTTTGTCCTGAAAAAAGTTCAGAAACATTTCACGCAGTTGATTGCCTGTATACATAGGGTGGATGATAGCCCTCCTTAGAATTGGTATGTCTGTTCATAGAATCAATTCATTCTATGAGGTTGTTGGCGGTATATTCGCACTCCGTAAAGTATACCCAATTATGGGGAACAATTCAACTCCGTCTTCATTGCAGGCATCTTCATAGCGGGTGTGATATTTCAATGGTGCATGAACCGGCAATTTTGTTGGGATTAGATACGTATCTCGTTTTAGTCGCCTGGCGGCTCAAGGCAGAGGGGGCGGAGGTTGGCGGGGTGTGAGGCGCGTCCGCCAAGCCTTGCTCCGTGTCGGCGCATCTCTAGGGCATCTACGCAGAGAGCGCAAAATAAGGCAGCCTTGCGCTCTTTTTCTGCTCCGATGCCCAAGAGCTGCTGCCGCCCCTCCCGCAAAGGCTTGACGGACGCGCCTCACGCCCCGCCCGCCCTCCGCCCCCTCTGCCTTGAGCCTTGGTACATCATTATTCAGGTTTTTTGTTCGATTAAAAAAAAGAGCCGGCTAACCGGCTCATTCCCACATCCCGCACCTGACTTCCAATCAAGGGGATACCAGTCTCCACTCACAACGGTAATGCTGCCCGGAGGATTCGTGCTCGGTGACGGAGCCGCCAGATGCTTAACACATGGCGCCCCATAACCCGGCAAATAATACATTGATAAAGAACCGTTGCTTGAACGCGGATACAAATCCGTTACCTTGATCAAATTAGAATTCCGCACACGGAAATAAGCTAGTATGTGGAATATAATGAAATAAGAGTCGGATGGACTTCCGCTGTATAATCGGTACTCTCATTTCCAGCAAAGACACAGCTTCCATAACTCGGCGACAGGGCAAATAATAGGAAGCTTTAGGAGACGCCAAAACCGGCAAGGCAAAGAGAAAGAGTATCACCACAGAAACGATTAAACTCGCGGAAATCTTGTTCTCATATTGTAGTCCTTCAAGCAGCTTTGGTATATAGTATGTTGCCGTAATCGTTTTTGACACTAATGTCTGCGATTCTATTATTTTATGGGTACCCCTCATGTATATTGTTCTGCATCCGCATACCCTCCTTCTAGCTGTGCCTACTGCTTATAGGTTCCCTTTGCTCACACGAATCTCCACATGGGCGTTCATCTCTACAAACTGACTGTACAGCGACGCCCATACCACCTGCCCTTTTGGTTCGCTTGAATCCACATAGGGCCCGCTGAAAAACCCATAAACCCGATGAATTCTGGACTTTTGAGGCCAGTATTGCTATAATAATAGCAGAAACAGCAACATAAACCAAGATCTGGGGTGTGAAATGTATAGCAAGAAGGA
>WRHI01000059.1 GCA_009783315.1 Peptococcaceae bacterium | reverse complement strand
ACTGATTTCCTCATAACCAATATCCTTATTAATTCTGTCCAATGCCGGTTGCTCCTTCCGCTTTTCTACCAGCATATCATGCAAATTGGTTTTTGTAAATACCAACAATTTATATCTACACCCATCCTCCTTCATCATATTGTTCTGTCCGGGTTATCCTGATCTGCCAAACAGCAAACGCCCTAAAATGATTTGACTATCATCTTAGGGCGAGTCATCGCGGTACCACCTAAGTTCGCGGCAGCTGCCCACCGCGCGCTCTTATTTTGATAATGGTGTTTCTTCACCAGCGGATTCTACTCCCAAGAAAGAAGGGTTCCGTTCTTAGTTTCTTTCCGCGCTCCAGAGCCACTTCAGCCGGCTCCCCCGAAGATTCGCACCAACCATCTTCTCTCTGTTGGGGGGAGATCCTCGCTTACTCACTCTCTGTCATCGCGTGTTATTTGATTTTACTTGAGTGCTCATGCCCATGGGCATTCGTCTCTCACAAGAAGTGTAGCAGAATAATGAGCGTTAGACAAATGGTTCCCTATTACCCATTGTCCATTGTCCATTGTCCATTGCCCATCACCTGCCCGTCGACCCAAACCCGCCGCTCCCCCGTTCCGTTTCCGTCAGCTCTTCTACAACCTCAAACCGCGCCCGGGCAATTGGCATGAACACAACCTGAGCAATCCGCTGCCCCGGCTCTATGTACACATCTTCACAACCCAGGTTGCTTAGCAACACACAGATCTCCCCACGATAATCGGCGTCAATCACCCCTACACCGTTGCTCAGCGCCAGCCCCTGCCGCGCCAAACCGCTGCGAGCAAACACAAGGGCCACCGTCTCTCGATCAGGCAACTCAGCGGCCCAACCCGTCGGCACGCTGCACCTTTGCCCCGGCGACAGCACTATAGTCTGCGCAATATCCGCGCAGAGATCGGCTCCCGCGGCCTGATCAGAGGCGTACCGCGGCAAACAACCGGGCCTGTCCGTCCGAACCCGCTTAAGCTTGACAACAAAACCGCTCATGCTCCGCCCCCTGTTCGTTGGTTCGTGACGCGCTGTTCGAAGTTCGATGAATTCTCCCTTACGTTTTCCGCGAGGCCGGATTCAGTACCGGAATCCCCTCTTTATAGCTGTCCTTAGGGCCAAGAACCAAGATGCTGATCTTCTCCGGAAGCCACAGCACATCAAGCAGGCTGCGAATGTCTTCCAGGGTAACCTGCTCCAACTGCTCCACAGTTTCATCAACAGTTTTAACGCGGTTGAGGGTCAGTTCCGTCTTGCCAAGCCGGTTCATACGGCTGCTGGTGGACTCCATGCCGAGATACAGGCTGCCTTTAAGCTGGGCTTTGGTGTCGGACAGCTCCTGCAGACTGAGTCCGTCCCGCCTGAGGGTCGCCATCTCTCCCATAACACAGTCGATAACTTCAGAGGTCTTATGGGGAGTCGTGCCGGCGTAAATCGCGAACAATCCCGTTTCCATATAGGATGAATGATAGGAATAAATAGAATAAGCCAGTCCTCTTTGTTCCCGGATCTCTTGAAACAGGCGGGAACTGAGGCCGGCGCCGAGAACGCTGTTGACGATATGCATTGGATACGTCATATCATGCTCCTGGGGGTACCCCTGGACGCCCATGACGATATGGGCCTGTTCCGTGTCCTTGCTGAAAATGTTATTGAAACATCGCAACACGGGAGGCGCGGCAGTGATATCTTCACGTTGCCGTTTGAACTCACCAAAGGCCGCCAGTTTGGTCACCAGATCCTCGTGGGGAATCGACCCGGCGACGGCGATAACCACATCCTGGGGCGTGTAACGGGTTTCCATATAGTTCAGAATATCCTCCCGTTTCATCTCCCGCAACGTGGTTTCATTGCCGAGAATAGGATGGGCCAGAGGATGTCTGTCCCAGGCGTATCGGGAAAACAGTTCATGGACAAGCTCGTCCGGTGTATCGTCATTCATCTTGATCTCTTCTACGATGACATCTCTTTCTCTTTTGAGACCCTCTTCCTCAAAAACCGAATGGAAAAACATGTCCTGCAGCACATCCACAGCCAAATCAAAATCCTCATCGAGCACCCGGACGTGATAGCAGGTGAACTCTTTGGCCGTAAAAGCGTTCAGCTGGCCCCCAACTTTTTCCAGAGCCTCAGCCAACTGACGGGCTGAACGCCTTTGCGTGCCCTTAAACAGCATATGTTCGATGAGATGGGAAATCCCCTCGTACTCCGGCAGCTCGTGGCGCGATCCGGCGCCTACCCAGATTCCAATAGCCACGGAGCGGCTGCCTGGAATTTGCTCGCTGACGATGCGCACGCCATTGGGCAGAACTGTTTTTTGATGCATGTGTTTCTTCCTTTCTCTAATCCTGATCCCTACAAACCCCGGAGCCTCCTCATCATGCTGCCAAAACCTTCTTTGAACCTGCTGTTGGCTTTTGGCGCGTCAGCGTCGGCGCCGGCCAGAAGGCCGCAACGAAAAACTTCTTTTTCGCCGATACAAACCACATAGCTGCCAACCATCTCCCCTTGGCGTACTGAGGTCATGTCGGGAGGAAAAACCGTTGTGAAAGTCAGTTTTTCCGCTTCACCCTCTTTAACAAGTACATGAGCGTCGGCGGTCAGGGTAAAGGGCACCTCCGTGTTTCCTACAGTCTGCTTCACAATGACATCGCCTTTTTTGCCTAACCCAATCGTTTCGGTGTTGTTGAACCCCCACTCCAACAGCCGCTGGCAATCCCCGTAACGGTCGGGCGCGTCCAGAACAACGCAGATGAGCCGGCGTCCATCCTTGGTCGCCGAAGCCACCAAGCATTTCCCCGCCGCGCTGGTGGTGCCCGTTTTGACGCCGTCGGCTATGGGGTAGGAATCGAGCAATTTGTTGGTGTTCTTGATATCAACGGATTTTCTCGGCTCGACACTTTCAAATTGACCGCGAGACTCGTTAACAAATTTTGCAAAAACGGGATTCTGCAAAGCGTAGCGTGCCATCAGCGCTAAATCGTAAGCCGTGCTCACATGATCTGGGTTGGGCAGCCCGTTGGGATTCATGAACCTCGTGTTCACCGCGCCCAAAACAGCCGCCTTGCGGTTCATATCCCGCACAAAGAAATCCACATCACCGGCCACGGCCTCAGCGATGGCCACACAAGCGTCGTTGCCCGAACGGACAAGAGCCCCTTCGACAAGTTCCCTGAGCAGCACTTTCTGTCCCGCTTCCAAATGCAAGCTCGCCTCACCCGTACCGGCGGCTTTCTCGCTGACAGTCACAACCGAATCCATCAATTCCGATTCAATGGCCAGAACAGCTGTCATGATCTTGGTCGTGCTGGCCGGTGGGCGCTGCGTGTGCGCCGCCCGTTCATAACATATTTGCCCGCTGTTCACGTCCATCAGAACCGCCGCGTTAGCGCTTACGCGGGGGTATTGGGCGGCCTCCCCGTTTACAGGTTCTGTCATCGAGATCGGCTCAGAGAGCACATCCTTGGTTACGTCGATCATGACACTGTCCAACGCTCCGGTTTCGCCTGCAGGCTCCTCTGTTTCCGGCTCTGCGGCAAACCTCAAACCGTTAGCACTCTCTATGCCCTCCTGAGACTCCGGCGTCGGCGCCGCGTTCAAAACCCTCTCCACAGGACAAAAAACCAAACTGAAAGCACACAAAATTACCAGGTTCATGTCCCTCAGCCTCTTGTACCTCATCCAATTCCTCCCTCTCTGATTTTGTTCCCAAAGTCATACGAGAGGTAGTATATCCGATCCCGCGCTATCTTATGAAGCGTGAAATCGAAACAGCATGAAGCGCGTTAGCTCGTTTATCAGCTCTTTTCCGCCAGCAAAGCGTCCTTGCGCGACAGATTCAACCGGCCTTGCTTATCAATGCCGCTGGCTTTGACGACAATTTCGTCGCCGACTTTACAGACATCCTCCACTTTGGCAACCCGTCCGATATCCAATTGGGAGATATGGACAAGCCCCTCTTTCCCGGACAACCCCAACACTCCGGGAATAATTTCCACAAAAGCCCCGAACTCCATGAGCCGTGTCACACGGCCTTGATAGATCTTACCGATTTGCACATCTTCAACAATGGCCCGGATAATCGCCGCGGCTTGCTCGCCGGCCGGTCCTTCCACCGCCGCCACAAAAACCCTGCCGTCATCTTCAATATCGATCTTCGCACCGGTTTCCTCAATGATTTTCTTGATGATTTTGCCGCTGGGTCCGATGACTTCGCGGATTTTATCGGGATGAATGGTAAAGGAAATGATCCGGGGCGCGTAGCTGGACAAGGGTTTGGCCGCCGGCAGCACAGCGTTCATCTTCTCCAAGATGAACAGACGACCGAGGCGGGCTTGTTCCAGCGCCTCCTGGAGAACAGCCCGGGAAACCCCTTTGATTTTAATATCCATCTGCAGCGCGGTAACGCCCGCGGCGGTTCCGGCCACCTTGAAATCCATATCCCCATCATGGTCTTCCAAACCCTGGATATCCGTAAGAATAGCCGTTTGGCCTTCCTCCTGAATAAGCCCCATAGCAATCCCGGCCACCGGCGCCTTCAGATTCACGCCGGCGTCCAGCAGTGCCAGCGTGCTGCCGCAAACCGACGCCATGGAGCTGGATCCGTTGGACTCCAGCACTTCCGACACCAAACGCATGGCGTAAGGAAAATCGTCAACCGACGGAATCACCGGCAACAAAGCGCGCTCCGCCAGACTGCCGTGCCCGATCTCCCGGCGTCCCGGTCCGCGCATGAACCGCACCTCCCCCACGCTGAAAGGCGGAAAGTTATACTGATGCATATAGCGTTTCGATTCTTCCAGCCCCAAACCGTCAATAATCTGCTCATCGCCGATGGTGCCCAGAGTCGCCACGGTCATAACCTGGGTTTGGCCCCGCGTAAACAGCCCGCTGCCATGAGATCGCGGCAAAAGCCCGTGCTCAACCGTCAAAGGCCGGATCTCGTCCAACCGGCGGCCGTCCGGGCGGATATGTTCCACTGTAATCAAGCGCCGGACGATCTGATGAACCATGTCTTCCATAATTTTGCCGATAAGAGTCTGTTCTTCTTCCTCAGGATACGCCTCCTGAAAAGACGCCAAAGCTTCTTTCTTCACCGTGTCAACAGCGTCTTCCCGGGCATGTTTCTCAACAACGCGGACAGCCGCGTCCAATTTGGCGTAAACCCGGTCCCTCACTTGATCGATCAGCTCCTGAGGCCGCTGGGGCGGCTGCACCGCCTGCTTTTCTTTTGCCAGAGACATAGCGAGGGCTTCCTCACGGAACGCCGCCACGAAATCACAGATGCGCTTGATCTCCTCATGACCCATCAGAATGGCTTCCAGCATCTGTTCCTCGGGAATCTCCTTGGCCCCCGCTTCCACCATCATCACCGCGTCTCGGGTACCGGCCACCGTCAAATGCATCAGACTCCGTTCCGCTTGTTCCACCGTGGGATTGATCACATACCGCCCGTCCACCAACCCGACAGACACCGCCCCGATCGGACCTTCAAAGGGAATGTTGGAAATCGTCAGCGCCGCCGAGGCGCCGTTGATCGCCGTCACATCCGGGGCACAGTTCTGATCCACGGACGAAACCATGGCGATCACCTGAACGTCATTGAAGTAGCCGTCAGGGAACAGTGGCCGAATAGGCCGGTCAATCAACCGCGCTGTCAGAGTCGCTTTTTCGCTGGGCCGTCCTTCTCGTTTGATGAATCCCCCGGGAATTTTCCCGACAGCATACATTTTTTCCTCAAAATCAACGGTCAACGGGAAAAAATCAATGCCTTGCCTGGGTTCGGAATTGGCTGTGGCAAAAACCATAACCACTGTATCGCCGTAACGGGCGAATACCGCGCCTCCGGCCTGCCGTCCAATCCGCCCTGTCTCAAAAGACAGCTCCCTGCCTCCGACTGTAAGGGATTTTTTGCATAGTCCTTGATTCACTGTTTAACCTCCTACGGACTTCATCCATTAATAATATCTTATTCTGAGACGCCAAATCACCCTAAAAAACAAAGAGGAGGAAAACTCCTCGCTCTTTTCGTTATCCTCTGCTCATCATTAACGGCGCAGTCCCAGATCGCTGACGATTTTGCCGTAACGATTGAAATCTGTTTTTTTCAAGTAATTCAGCATGGCTCTGCGCTGGCCGACCAGCTTCAAAAGTCCGCGCCGGGAATGATGATCTTTTTTGTGCAGCTTGAAATGCTCTGTGAGTTCGGCAATCCGCGCCGACAGAAGCGCGATCTGGACTTCCGGCGATCCGGTATCTCCTTCGTGTTGTTGGAACTTCGCAATAATCTCTTTCTTCTTTTCTGATGCAAGCATGGCTATTACCTCCGTTATTTTTATCCCGCGTTCTGATGGTGTTAAACGCCGGGACGACCGCCGCGGCGGTCTTAATCCTATGTCCCAGTAACCGTCGGAGTTTCGGCGACCGAGAAATGGAATAGTTAGAGTTTACCTTATAAAAAGATGTTTGTAAAGTTTGCTCACCACTCTATTGCTCACCACTCTATTTCCGACACCGGCAAGGGATAAGCGTTGTCCACAACGGACTCAACCTTGCCGCTTTTGATCTTGACGATCCGGTCCGCCATGGGCGTAATCGCCGAATTGTGGGTGATGACAACCACGGTGACCCCTTTTTCCCGGCAAGTCTCCTGCAACAGCTTCAGAATACCCTTGCCCGTTTCGTAGTCAAGGGCGCCGGTGGGTTCATCGCACAAAAGCATCTTGGGATTTTTGGCCAAGGCCCGGGCAATGGCGACACGCTGTTGCTCCCCGCCCGACAATTGGGTGGGAAAGTTGTTCATGCGGTCTTCCAGTCCCACATCCCGTAGAACCTGTCTGGCGTCAAGAGCGTTGGCACAGATATAGGACGCCAGTTCCACATTTTCAAGAGCGGTAAGATTCTGGATCAGGTTGTAGAACTGGAACACGAAGCCAACGTCGTCGCGGCGGTAAGCGCAGCGTTTGCGTTTATTTAGCTGTGTGATATCCCGCCCGCCTACCGTAACCTCTCCTCCCGTGACACAATCCATGCCGCCAAGGATGTTGAGAACGGTGGTTTTGCCGGCGCCGGAAGGACCGACAATAATGCTGAAGCGGCCCCGGGGCAGCCCGAAGGTGATTCCGTCCGCGGCGCGCACCGCAATATCTCCGCTGCGGTATTCGCGCACGACATTTTTGAATGAGATATAGGGTTCCGACATTGTTTTTCTCCTAAACCGTATGCATAGTGCGCTGAGAAAACCCTTCAAATACCAACTTGTTTCCATGCAACATCTTCCTTCACTCCTTTATCCTGTCCTTGCACAACACCTTAAAGCTACGATCATAGGTCTTTTCAGCGACTAACGTCCCCGAGCCAAGAACCCGCGCGCAGCTGTGATATCCAATCGGATCTGCTCCACCAGGTGCGCTGAGGAAGCAAATTTTTTTTCGGCACGAAGACGCGTAAGAAAATCGACGCCAAGGGGTTGCCCATAGAGATCTCCCTGAAAATTCAGGATATGGACCTCTACGCGGATATCACTCAGACCCCGCTCCTTCCACTGGCTTCCCCCATCCCATTTCTCCGCAAAGGTAGGATTGACGCCGATATTGATCACCGCATCCCCTTGTTTCTCTTGCCCTTGTCCCAGCACTTTCCCCACATAAACCCCCATTCCTGGTATAACCACATCCGGGTTCACACATAAATTCGCGGTGGGAAAACCGAGCTCGCGCCCGCGCCGGCAACCCTCTTCCACCGTACCCCGCAAACGGTAAGGCCGGCCCAGCATCCGGGCGGCTCCCTCCACTTGCCCCAGATCCAGTGCTTGACGGATATCTGTTGACGAGACGCGCAAACCCGCCAACCTCTGCTCCGGTAAGACATCCACAGCAAAACCCCACTCATTCCCCATCTCGGCCAGGTGTTCCGCCCTGCCTCGAGCGTTTTGACCAAAGGCGTAGTTGTACCCCACCAGGATACGCACCGGCGACAAAGGCACCAAGGTTCGCAAAACAAATTCTCGAGGCGTCAGCGCGGCAAAATCCCTTGTAAACGGATAGACTAAAACGTTGTCCACACCAAAATCGGTCAACACTCTTGTCTTTTCCTCCAGATCTGTCAAACAGCAAAAAGGCCGGTCCGGTTGCAGAACAAGCTGAGGATGGGGCGCAAACAACAACGCCGCCAGGGGCAACCCCAACGGACGCGCGTAATCCAAGCCACGCCGCAGCAGCGCCTGGTGGCCAATATGGACCCCATCAAAATTCCCCAGCGCAATAACGCAGTCCGTCTGCTGATGGTGCGTACCGGGGTTCCCTACCGCCCTTTGCTGATTCTTCATCCCATTTTGTTCCATACAGAGTTTTCTTCTCTTCCTTATCAAGTTCTATAACCATCAAGCACCGTCATCAAGCGCCAATTATCAAGCACCGTCATCCCGGACATGCATAACCTTCACAGGATATAGACACTCGCCGCGCCAACGGCCAATCCCGACAAAAGCACCCTGACAGTACACCTGCACCACTTCTTCCTCCTGCCGCGCCACCTCTCCTCCCCCCTCCTCGCAACCCGAATCCTGAACCTCAATTTTTCGAGTCGCCAACCCGTTAGCAAAAGCTTGCCGCCGCGTCGCCGCAATCTCAACCCTCGGCAAAGGCAGCCCCCAACCCATTTCCTGCAAAAACCCCCAATCCCCGTTCTCAAAGCTCAAGGCTATTTTTTCCAGGCTCCAGGCATCTTCCAGCGTCCAACAGCCGACGCGGGTCCGCCAGAGCTCGGCCATATGGCCTCCGCAGCCGAGATGAGCGCCGATATCATGGCAAAGAGTGCGAATATAAGTCCCTTTGGAACAAATCACCTCAAGATCCGCCCGTGGTTGTTCCCCATCCTGCCACGCCAACAGCCGCAGCACATCGATACGAACAGGACGCGCCTCACGTTCCACCTCAATGCCATCGCGCGCCAATTCGTACAAGCGGCGGCCCTGATGGCGGACAGCCGAATACATGGGCGGAATCTGCCAAAGGTCGCCACGGAAACAGGACAACGTCCGTTCCAAATCCCCCCGCATCACACCGGCGCGTCTCTCGGTCAGAACCCGGCCCGTCGCATCCTGAGTATCCGTTGTCACACCAAGAACCAGCGCTGCCCTGTATGTTTTATTCAGAGTGCCGTAATATTCCGTCAGGCGTGTCGCTTGCCCCACACCTACCGGCAGAACACCCTGGGCTTCCGGATCGAGGGTCCCCATATGGCCGATTTTTTTGAGCCGGAAAATTCTGCGCAGGCGATAAACCACATCAGCCGATGTTACCCCGGCCGGTTTATTCACATTAATGATTCCATTCATGATCGCTTGTTGGGTGTTCGCTGTCCGACCTTCGCTGTTTGACATTCGGGGAGCTTTCCCCCAACCGCACCATTCAAAGCGTCCATCAGCAAAGGCAACGCCTGCGTCAAAGGCATATTCAGCGTACATCCAGAAGCGCGCACATGGCCGCCTCCGTCAAAGAGGCCGGCCAGAAGATTGACGTCAATCTGTCCCCGGGAACGGAAACTAACCCGGCACAAACCAGTCTCGACCTCTTTGACAAACATACTTGTCAGCACGCCTGAGATATTCATAGCCTGGTTGACAAAACCCTCGCAATCATCGGAGTCCACACCCACTTCGGCAAAATCATGCTGCGTAAGCTTCATAACGGCAACCGTATTCTCATGAAAAAGACAGAGACTCTCCAAGGCCCGCGCCAGAAGTTTGGTTTGGCTCAGCGATCTTTCATAGAACAGTTTCTTATGTATCGTATTGACCCCAAAATCATGGCGGAGCAACGCCCCGGCAACATCGTGGGTACGCCGCGTCGTGTTGTGAAAAGCAAACTGACCCGTGTCGTTGACTATAGAGGCATAAAGGTTCGCGGCAATCGCGTCGTCAATACCAACACCCAATTCAGAAAAAAGCAGCCACAACATTTCTCCCACTGACGAAGATTGGGAATCAATCCAAACCATATCCCCATAACCGTCGTTGGAAACATGGTGGTCGATATTGATGGTCAGGCAGGTCCGGCGCTCGCACTCCTGCATTCGGCTTTCATCTGTCAGCGCATCCGCCCTGGCCAAGGTAGCACAATCCAGATAGACCTTAACAACAGGATCTGAACCCAGACAGGGCTGCTGAGCCAGTCTCTCATAACCAGGCAAAAAACTCAGGCGCTCTGATCCTTGCGTACAATAACAAACAGACTTGCCCATTTTCTCCAAAACCATGCCCAACGCCAGCATGGATCCCAACGCATCCGCATCGGGCTGAACATGCGCCAAAAGAGCAAACGAATCGTTCTCCCGCAACGCTGCCGCTACCTCACACAACAAAAGCTCTCATCCTTCCCATAAAAAGTTAGCGTCTCTTTCAAGCAGGAGAATCCTTGACCGGAGAATCCTCGATTTCCCCATCAGAAGAACCCACTTTGTCTTTGTCTGATTCTTTGTCTTTGTCTAATTCTTTGGCTTTTTCTGATTCTGTTGCTGTTGCCGTTTCTGTCACAGCAAGGTCGGTCAAAATCTTCGAAATGCGTGCCCCATGCTCAATAGAAGGATCATACTTAAAAACGATATCAGGAACATGGCGCAGCTGAATAATATGGCCGATTTGGCTACGGACATACTGAGAGGCGTGATCAAGGATCTTCATATTCTCCTTAATCTCTCGTTCACCGCCCAAAACGCTGACAAAAACCTTGACGCTTTTCAAATCATCAGAAGCTTGAGCGCCCGTCACCGTAACAAAACCCAATCGCGGATCCTTCAGATCTTCCCGCAATATCCGCGAAACTTCTTCCTTAACCAACCCGGCCAACCGATGGCTGCGATAATTCGACATATCATTCAATTGACAATTGTCAATTGCCTCCCTTCTCAATTGTTCTCTGTATTTCCTCCTTCGTAAAGGTCTCGATAATGTCGCCTTCTTTGAGATCGTTGTAATTCTTTAGTCCTATACCACACTCATATCCTTCCAGAACGGTTTTGACATCATCCTTAAATCTTCTCAGAGAATCAACTTCCCCTTCAAATATAACAATACCGTCACGGACGAGGCGCGCCTGGGAGGAACGGCTAATTTTGCCTTCGACGACATAAGTTCCTGCCACTGTACCCACCTTGGGTACTTTGAACACTTGGCGCACTTCGGCGCGGCCTTCCGATACTTCTTTGAATTCGGGATCGAGAAGACCTTCCATGGCGGCCTTAACGTCGTTGATGGCGTCATAGATCACTCTGTAGAGACGGACATCCACCCCATGGAGTTCGGCAATTTCTTTGGTGTTGGTGTCGGGACGCACGTTGAACCCAAGAATGATCGCGTTGGAAGCGGCCGCCAGCATAACATCGTTTTCGCTGATAGCGCCGACGCCGCCGTGAATAGGATTGACACGAACTTCCGCTGTGGTCAGCTTGCATAAGGATTCGCGAATGGCTTCAACGGATCCCTGAACGTCACCTTTGATGATGATGTTCAGCTCTTTGACTTCCCCCTCTTTAATCCTGTTGAAAAGGTCGTCCAGATTAACGCGGGTCCGCTGTTTGATGTTTTCTGCTTTGCGTTCGTTGACGCGGGCTGTGGCCACCTGGCGGGCGATTTTTTCGTCTTCAACCACGTGGAAGGGTTCCCCGGCTTCCGGTACTTCGGACAGACCCTGGATTTCGACAGGGGTCCCGGGAGGAATTTTTTTGACGCGCCGGCTTTTGTCGTCAACCATGGCGCGGATTTTGCCGAAGACAGGACCGGCGATGATGACGTCGCCAATGTTGAGGGTGCCTTTGTCCACCAGGACGGTGGCGACCGGCCCTTTTCCTTTGTCAAGCTTGGCTTCGATAACAGTGCCGACAGCTTTGCGATTAGGGTTCGCTTTGAGCTCCTTCATTTCAGCCACCAGAAGAATCATTTCCAGCAGGGATTCGATGTTGAGACGGGCTTTGGCGGATACTTCCACGGCGATGGTTTCGCCGCCCCATTCTTCAACAACCAAGCCGTGCTCAGTGAGTTCTTGTTTGACCCGTTCCGGGTTGGCGCCTTCTTTGTCGATTTTGTTGATCGCCACAACGATAGAGACGTTGGCTGCTTTGGCGTGGTTGATAGCTTCTACGGTCTGGGGCATAATGCCGTCGTCAGCGGCGACCACCAGCACAGCTACGTCCGTGACTTGGGCGCCCCGGGCCCGCATGGCTGTGAAAGCTTCATGGCCGGGGGTGTCTAAAAAGGTGATTTTTTGCCCTTTAATCTCGACCTGGTAGGCGCCGATATGCTGTGTGATGCCGCCGGCTTCGGAGGCTATGACGTTGGTGGAACGGATGGCGTCCAAAAGGGAGGTTTTCCCGTGGTCAACATGCCCCATGACGGTGACAACCGGAGGGCGGAGGCAGAGATCTTGGGGATCATCTTCTATATCGTCAATGATGGTCAATGATTTTTCGGCGCGGACTTCGACAACAACACCCATTTCGTTGCCGACAACAACGGCTGTGTCGCCGTCAATTTCTTGGTTGATGGTGGCCATGACGCCGAGGGTCATCAGGACTTTGATGACTTCCCCCGCCTTGCGGCTCATGCGGGAGGCGAATTCCTGTACGGAAATGATTTCAGGTACGACCACTTGTTTAGGGGCAACCGGCACCGGGGCTTTATATGTCTTTTCGGTTTTCCCGTCTCTGCGCCGGAGAGACGACATGTCGCGTTCCGTTTGTTTGCTTTTGGCGTAGGATCGTGAATCCTGAGCTTTTTTCTTGTTGGGCGCCTGTCTTTTTGCCGGCTGTTCTGTAACCGACAGTTCTGCTGTTTTACCGTCTATTTTAATGCGCTGCATGGTTGGAGCTTTTTTATCCAAACCACGACCGGGCGGCTGATTTCGTCCCGGTGTCTGAGTGCGCCCCGTTTGACCAGGCCTGCCTTCTCCTGGCCGACCGCTGCCGGGTCTGCCTGCCTGATCACCAAAACGCTGACCAAAAGGCCGGTTGCCTTGACCTGCGGGACGGTCGCTTCTCTGGCCTTGATAAGGCGGCCTTTGACCTTGGCCTTGGCCTTGACCATAGCCCTGACTTTGACCCTGACCTTGTCTTTGGCCTTGATAGCCGGGACGGTCACCCTGTCTTGGGCGATCTTGCGGCCCACGGTCTCCCGCCGGCCGGTTTCCGTAGGGTCTCTGTCCTTGACCTTGGTTTTGGCCTTGACCTTGACCTTGGCTATAACCCTGCCTTTGGCCCTGACCTTGACCTTGGCTATAACCCTGCCTCTGGCCTTGACCCTGCCTTTGGCCTTGGCCCTGATAGCCGGAGCGACCGCCTTGCTGGTTCGTGTATGGCCTTTGTCCCTGACCGTACCCCTGCCCTTGCTCAGAACGTTCTCCATACGGCCTCTGGCCCCCTTGACCGGCCGGTCTTTGGCCTTGTCCCTGGTATCCGGGCCTGCCGGCCTGACCTGACCTGTCGGAGGAACTTGACCTGTTGCCTAATCTGTCAGGAACGCCTGCTCTGTTTGGCATCCCTGCTCTGTCTGGCATACCCCCCTGTTGACGATCGCCAAAAGGCCTTTGTCCCGGCGCGCTTTGCGGCCTTTGGCCCTGCGGGCGATCGCCTTGCGGTCGCATGCCTCCTTGCTGTCTTTGATCCTGGGCATGCCTTGGCTGGGTTCGTTCCCCTGCCGGTTTTGCTCCCTGGTTTGGTAAGCCGCTCTGTCTTGCCGGACTGGCCTGATTGGCCGGACGTTCCTGATTCACGGTTTGCGCCTGGGTTGGCGACACAGGTTTCTGAGAGGAAGCGGCGTCTTTTGCGTCTTTTGCGTCTTTTGCGTCTTTTGTGGCCTTCGCCTCGTTCGTTGTCTTCGCTTCCTTTGTGTCTTTCCCCGCTTCCTCTTGAGGCTGCTCGGCCTTTTTTTTCTTGCTTGGTTCTTTGGCCGCCGTTGTTTGGGCTGCTTCATCTTGCTGAGACTGCTTTGGGGTTTGTTTTTCTGGTTGCTTCTCGGGTTTTTTGCCGGATTTTCTGGGTTGATCAGCTTTTTCCGCCGGTTCGGCTTTGGTTTTTAGACTTTTCTTGACTTTTTGTACATCTTCATCGCTGAGGCCGCTAAAGTTGTTTTTAGCAACAACGCCGGCATGTTCCAAACGTTGAATCAGTTCTTTGCTGGTTATATTAAGTTGCTTGGCTAACTCATGTACGCGAACTGTCACATTCCCACCTCCGTTATAGATTTGTTTTTTCCTGCGCTGATTATTGATTGGGCAAGGTTCCTGTCCAGCACCAGCATAACGCCTCGCGGCGCGCCGCCGACCGCCTGCCCCAATTCTTCCTTGGTTGAGAGGATCAGCGCCGGGATATCGGCGTCTTGCCCCCACGCTTCAAACTTCCTGATGAGTCCGGGCGCGTCTTGGGCAAGTATCAGCAGATATCCTTTTTTCTTCTTAATTAAGGCTTCGACTTGAGCGGCTCCTGCGGCTATTTTCCCCGCTTTTTGTGCTAAGCCCAGCCATTCCTTAATTTTTTCTTCTTTGTAACCCTTATTATCACTCAACATTCATCCCAGCTTTTTTCAACGTCTCGAACATGTCTGCGGTTGGTTCCGATCCCAGGGCTTTAAGAAAACTCCTGTTCTTCACGGCCTTAGCCAGACAGGCACTGTTGCGGCAAAGGTAGGCGCCGCGACCGTTTTTTTTGGCGGTGGCGTCGTACTCCAGCGCGCCTTCTCCGATTCTGACCACTCTGATCAGGTCGGCTTTAGGTTTCATCTCCCGACAGCCTAGACACATGCGCAACGGCACATGCCGGCTTTTCGCCCCGCTCATCCCCTCATTCCTTTCCTTGGCCAACTTCGCCATAATATTCTTCTCTGTCGTCTTGATATCCGGCGCCGTTTTCTTCTTGCCCGCTGTTCTCTTGTTCTCTGTTTCCTTCTTCGCAGCTCTCTTCTTCTTCGTATCCTTCTTCTTCGCTTCTTTCTTCTTCGTAACCCTCTTCTTCGTACATCCCTTCTTCATATCCTTCTTCGTAATAGCCGTCTTCATCATCGTAATAGTTGTTCGGATAGGTGTTTGTCTCATACTCTTCCGGATAGAGGCTTTGGGTACGGGCCTGAGATTCGCTTTTGATGTCGATTTTCCATCCTGTTATTTTAGCTGCCAATCGGGCGTTTTGGCCTTCCCGGCCAATCGCCAGTGAGAGCTGATGGTCGGGCACGACCACCAAGGCAGCAGCATAGTCTTCATTTTTGGGGTAAACACCGAGAGCTTTAGCCGGCGACAAAGCGTTGTAGATAAGTTCCACAGGATCCTGCGACCAGGGAATGATGTCCATTTTCTCGCCGTGGAGTTCGTTAACAATGGTTTGTACCCTATTGCCTCTTTGACCGACACAAGCCCCGACGGGGTCGACATTGGGATTATTGGAGTGAACAGCGATTTTGGATCGGGAACCGGCTTCTCGCGACACGCCTTTGATTTCGACGATGCCGTCATGGATTTCGGGCACTTCCAGCTCAAAAAGGCGCCGGATTAGACCGGGGTGTGTACGAGAAAGCAAGATTTGCGGACCTTTGTTTAGGTTTTTAACTTCGACGACATAGGCTTTGATGCGTTCGAAGGGTTGGCAGATTTCGCCGGGAATCTGCTCGGAAGCGGGGATGATGGCTTCGACTTTGCCTAAGTCGATAATGAGGTTGCGTTGTTCGTAGCGTTGAACAATGCCGGTGACAATGTCTCCTTCACGGTTGATGTACGCGTCGTATATCATGCCGCGTTCGGCTTCACGGATGCGTTGGACGACCACCTGTTTGGCCGTCTGAGCGGCGATACGCCCGAATTCACCTGGAGTGACTTCAAATTCCGCCATGTCTTCCATTGTGTAGGTGGGATTGATTTTTTGCGCGTCGGCTAGGGATATTTCTTGTTTTTCGTCTTCGACAGATTCGACAATAGCTTTGTATGCGAAAACTTTTATTTTCCCGGTTTGGCGGTCGATTGTCACTTTGACATTCTGCATGGACGCAAAGTTCTTTTTATAGGCGGATATGAGGGCCGCTTCTATGGCGTCAAACAGGATCTCAGCCGATATGCCTCTTTCTTTCTCCAATTCATGAATGGCTTCGATGAATTCCATATTCATGGGTTCTAACACGCTCCTTATCATTCATGCTAAAATTCCACGGTCAGATGAGCTTTATCTATTGCCGACCAGGGTATGCTAATCTGGTTTTTTTCGTAGGTAAGCTGTACGCCTTGGTCGTCTGTTCCGGCTAAAAAGCCCGTGAATTTAGTAAATCCTTCAATTTCTCGCGATGTTTCAACGCTGATCAGCTGACCTTGGTATTTGAGGTAGTCTTGCTGTGTCTTCAATGGGCGCTCCAGACCGGGAGATGAAACCTCCAGCAAATAGGATTGGGGTATCAGGTCTTTCTCGTCTAGGACGCTGCTGAGGGCAAGGCTGATCCGCGTACAGTCGTCCAGATCGACGCCCTGTTCTTTGTCGATGTAAACGCGTAGATACCAGGTGTCTCCTTCTTTGGCATATTCGACATCGAAGAGCTCCAGCCCCTGTCCTTGGACGACGGGAGCGATGAGCGGGGTGATTTTTTCGATCACAGAATTCATCTTAGTTCCTCCATCTTTATCTTTGACAAATGAAGGAGTGGGAATTCCCCACTCCAAACACACGTTTTCTGCAAATCCCTATAGAATAAAGACGTTGCAAACCCACATACCAACCGAAATCAGTATTACCTGGTAACTATACCATAGTTTATGGCGTTACGCAAGATCAATGGTTCGAATCTGACCAGGATCAACGATCAACGATTAGGGAATGGGTGCACAAACACCCGGCTTGCCAATTCGTTGTCCAGGTTGTACAAGAAACCGGGATCGCTGCCGAAATTGGTGAGCTTAGCCAGAATGTCTTTGACGCCGGCTTCTTCTTCGATCTGTTCGTCAACATACCACATTATGAAGTTGTAGCAGGCGTGGTCATTTTCTTTCATGGCGAGTGTCGCGATGGTATTGATGGATTCGGTGACATCCTGTTCGTGGGCCAGGACTTTTACGAACATGTCATGGATACCCTCAAAGGTGGTTGGCGGCGCTTCGATTTCTCCGAAAGCAGGCGCTGCCCCACGTTCCACGATATATTGATACATATGTATCCCGTGAGCCATTTCTTCCTGCGCCTGCACAAAAAACCAGTTAGCGATGCCTTTATAGCCTGTTTGTTCGGCAAAGGCTGACATAGCCAAATAGAGGTAAGAAGAGTAGAGTTCTTTGTTGACCTGATCGCTGAAAGCTTTTGTCAGCGTGTTTTTTATCACGGGTTGCACCTCACATTTAATAGGATTTGGCTTGACTGTGCGCCAGCCTTTTGTCTATTATACCGTTTCATCAAACGCGCTGTCAAAAATACAGACTATCGCCAGGTTAATCGGGGGCGCTCAGACGGCGTGCCCATTACATTGGATTGCAGGCGGCTAATTTTTCTTGCAGACTCTGAGAACCCAAAGGGTTTATGCCGAATTACAAAAAGCGGCGCACCCGGAATAAACCTTGTGCGCCGCTCATTCATTCAGTTCCCTTCGGTTCTGCAAGAGTTTTCAAACACCGTTTATTCTTCAAACATTCTACTCACCCTAACCTTTTTCTATTCCATACATCCTATGAAAAAGGACAACCTATGGCAATAGAGTATCAAGAAAAACACGACAAGTCAAGACATGCTTAATCTAACCGAAATTCATTGTTTTCATTCGAAAGACCATTTGATCGCGTAAGAATACGACAAGATCGGATCATCTTCATTTAATTCAAATTCTATGATCTCCGGGTGGGATTCCTTCTTAGTCAGTTTTCCTTCGTCCAGCCTAATCTCTTTGTTTTCCAATGAAGTGCGCGCGTATGACTCCGCGTTTTTGATGAGCCCGATCGGCGCTCTGATTCGCAGGATCAACGCATCCATCTGGAAAAAGACCCTCTTGCTGAGACAAGGTTCCATATCGCCTCTTTCTAATTCCAAAACAAACCGAACTTCACCTGTATCATCACGATATTTCGTTTCGGGAAAATTGATCTTGATTACAGAAAGTTTTTCATTGAGACGCGAGAGATCCAAGGCGTACCCTTGTTCTTGTGTTTCCTCGTCAAGCTGAACGCTTTTGATACCGCCCCCTGTCCAGACAAAACAATGAGGGAGGGAGTTCAATTTGTCGCAGAGAACCCTGTAGGTGAAATGAATATTCTGGGTAATATAGTCTCCGCTTATTGGGAAGTTTAATTCGGACTCAAACAGCCCGAACTTGAATTCGTAGCGGAATTGAAACTCGTATTTTTTGTATATCCTTTGCAGTTTTTTGTACAAAATGATAAACAGGATGACGCTTACGGATATTGTAATAATGAACAGCGCCGAAAAAAGGATAGGCCAGTAAAAAGCCTCGGGAATATCTATAAGGGAAAACATTCCCGCTAAAGAAAGCATCCCCATGAGCGACATAATCCAAGGCACAATAACAACGGATATAACAACCGTTAAAATCCGGTCGATAAATTTGTCTAGAAATTTATTCCAAATCTCCGCCGCTCGCTTTTTTCGTTTCTCCATCAACGAATCATTTCTCCATACGATTTAGTTTGAACGTAATCAGGCAAAAATTCGGGATCTGGCAGCCAATATCCTCCTACAATATATTTTGCGGAACAATCTTTTGCGGAATTCAGCCACTCATATTACTTCCCCTATACAGGCGGCTGACAATACAAACCATCGAAGCATAATCCACGCTGCTCATCCCCTTGTCAGCTGTTCATGGATCGCCGCCGCCGCCGTTTTCCCTGCTCCCATAGCCAAAATAACCGTCGCCGCCCCCGTAACAATATCGCCTCCCGCGTAGACGCCGGGTTTCGACGTGGCCATCGTTGCCTCGTCCGCGACAATATTGCCCCGTTTGTTCAATTCCAGCCCGGGCGTTGATTTCGTAACCAGGGGATTGGGCCCCTGACCGATAGCGATAACAACCGTCTCAGCAGGCAGATCATACTCAGAACCCTCCACAGGCACAGGCCGCCGCCGCCCGGAAGCGTCCGGTTCCCCCAGTTCATAACGCAAACACGTCATGCTCGTAACGTTGCCAAGCTCGTCGCCGTTGACGCGGACCGGACTCGTCAACAAATGGAACTTGACGCCTTCTTCCTCAGCATGATGGATTTCCTCCGCCCGCGCCGGCATCTCGTCCACAGTACGCCGGTAGACAATCGCGGATTCCGCGGCCCCAAGCCGGAGCGCAGTGCGCGCCGCGTCCATGGCCACATTGCCCCCACCCACGACGGCCACCTTGGCGCCGACACGAATCGGGGTTCCGTGCCGCGGAAAATCATAGGCTTTCATCAAATTAGCCCGGGTGAGAAATTCATTGGCCGAATAGACACCGTTCAGATTCTCCCCCGGTATATCCATAAATTGAGGCAGCCCCGCCCCTGTCGCCAGGAACACGGCGTCATATCTCCCCAAGAGCTCGTCCACCGCCAGCACTTTACCCACCACCTGGTTGACTTCAATCTTCACACCCATGGCCCGCAAAGCGTCGATTTCTTTTTGCACAACGGCTTTGGGTAAACGGAATTCCGGAATGCCGTACATCAGCACACCGCCAGGCACATGAAGGGCTTCCAGAACAGTAACCTCATGCCCCCTTCGAGCCAGTTCCGCGGCGCAGGTCAGCCCCGCCGGCCCACCGCCCACAATGGCGGCTCTCTTCCCTGTACCCGGAGCAACCTCAACAGGACCCATCCCCTGAGCCATATCCCAATCGGCGGCGAACCGTTCCAGCCTCCCGATCGCCACAGGCTCACCCTTATGAGCGAGAAGGCATTTCTGTTCGCACTGGGTTTCCTGGGGACAAACGCGGCCGCAAATCGCCGGCAAAGTATTCTTGGTTTTCAGAATCCGGGCGGCTTCCCGAAAATCTCCCGCGGCAATTTGTTCAAGGAACTGCGGAATATCGACACCCACCGGGCAGCCCTCCACACACCGTGGAGTTTTGCACATCAGGCAGCGTTTGGCCTCTTCCATCGCCGTCTCCGGCGGATACCCCAGAGCCACCTCGGCAAAATTGCTCCCCCGCCGCACCGGATCCTGACACGGCATCTCATGACGCGGAGCTTTTGACGCCATATTAATGTCCCCCCTTGCCGCAGCCACAATCACAGGTTAACGCGTGCTCCTGTCTCTTCGCCAACGCTTCTTCCCCTTTATAGAAGGCAGCCCGTTTCATGGCCAAATCGAAATTAACAAGATGCCCGTCAAATTCCGGACCGTCAACACAGGCGAACCGCGTCTTGCCGCCAACCTCCAGACGGCAGGCGCCACACATGCCTGTGCCGTCAACCATAATCGGATTCATGCTGACAATGGTTTTTATATCAAAAGGACGGGTAAAGGCCGCCACAGATTTCATCATAATCATCGGCCCGATGGCCCAGATCACATCCGGCTTGACACCGCGCTCCAACACAGCCTGGATGCCGTGGGTCACAAAACCCTTCCGGCCATAAGAACCGTCGTCCGTCATAACGATAACCTCATCGCTGACGCCGCGCATCTCTTCTTCCAAAATCAGCAAATCCCGCGACCGCGCCCCCAGCACAGAAACAACATGATTTCCCGCCGCTCTCAGCCCGCGGGCAATCGGAAAAATCGGGGCGATCCCGACACCGCCGCCAACACAGAGCACCGTACCGTAACGCGCAATTTCCGTGGCTCGGCCCAAGGGACCGACGAAATCAACAAAACCATCCCCCGGGGCCGCCTGAGCGATTAAAGCCGATGAATAACCCACATCCTGAACCACCAGTGTAACCGTTCCCTTCTCCGCGTCAAAATCCATCATGGTCAGCGGAATCCTTTCCGAATTCTCAAACTGACGCACAATGATAAATTCACCTGGCCGCGCTTTCGCCGCCACCGCCGGAGCCTTGATCTCCAGCAGAACCACCGCGTCCGCCAAAGACTTTTTTCGAACAACCTGATACAAGACTTCGTCCCCCTAAACAGGCAATTGATAATGGACAATGACAATGGACAATGGACAATGGACAATGGACAATGCGTAGTGTTGATCACAGATCTTTTATAGGATAGACCACCCTTGGCCTATTATATCAAAAAGAATTTCAGAAAACAGCATTGTGAAAAATATGTCACTCCCAAAACGATCCTCAGTTACAGATCAGACCCCAGCCGGAGGGGCGGGAGGGGGCGGTGCGGCACAGGGCGGAGGGCGGGCGGGGCGTGAGGCGTGTCCGCCAAGCCTTTGCGGGAGGGGCGGCAGCAGCTCTTGGGCATCGGAGCAGAAAAAGAGCGCAAGGCTGCCTTAGTCGAGTAGCCCGAAGGAGTTTCACCC
>WRHI01000058.1 GCA_009783315.1 Peptococcaceae bacterium | reverse complement strand
AACCTCAAAAGGCGAAAAGAGTTCGCGGGCTTTTGGAGTCTCCCGCTCACCAAACCCTACCTTGGGACTGTTACGAGCCCACATAATATCCATCTCCATTCACCATTCGGTTGCGGGAGAACCCCGCAGTAGATATTTCTATTTATTTTTTTATCGCTTCCTGCACTTTTAAAATATGCACCCCCACGCCGGAAAATACCAGACTGATGCTGATATGTTGTTACAGAACAGACCGATCAGACCCTAGCCGGAGGGGCGGGAGGGGTCTGATCGGTCTGTTCTGTAACGATATGTCTATCAGGCAAGTTTGAGAAACGACACATTGGACGATTGTTGCCGGAAGATGGTTGATCCTAACCTCGGCTATAGCTTCGTTGCGTACGCGCCCTGCCAACTCCCTCGCTTCTCCATCTCCCGATCGATGGCATTCAGGACTTCCCACTTGGCCAGAGTCCAAGCGGGCGCTAAAACATCCCTGTATCTGCCGTCACCAGTCAGCCGATGAATGAGGAACTCTTGTGGCATGATTTCCAGAATGTCGGCGATCAATTCAACATACTCCTGCCGACTGAGCAGGGAGAAGGGCGCTGTAGGATGTGGGATATGGGATCCCGCTCCCCTCTCTCCTCTTCCATCCCATATCGCTCCTACCCCTCCTTCCTCCCCTTCCTCCCGCTCCTCCCAGATCCGCCCCAGAGGCGACCCTTTGACAATGTAGAGGGCGTGGATTTTGATGCCCTGCAAAGGCATTTGGGCAACCCGACGAGCGGTTTCAAGCATCATCTCCCGGGTTTCCCAGGGCAACCCCATAATAATGTGAGCACAAACCGGAATATCATGACCTCGCAGGCGTTCCAGCGCGCCAAGAAAACAAGGGAAATCATGGCCGCGGTTCATCGTCACAAGGCTGGCATCATGAACCGACTGCAGTCCGACCTCAAGCCAAAGAGGTCTCGTCGCCGGCTCCGCCAATACAGCCATGACATCGTCACCGAGGCAGTCAGGCCGCGTGGAGAGAACCGTCCCCACCACATCAGGCAAACACTTGGCTTCACGCACCAGCGCGGCCAATCTTTCAGGGTCGCCATATGTGGACGTATAGGATTGAAAATAAGCTATGTAACGGGCATAGGGCCATTTTTTCAAAGTGCGCCGCCGCACGTCGGCAAATTGCCCGGCGATTCCGACGTGGCCGTCGCCGGCAAAATCGCCGGATCCGCCCGGGCTGCAAAAGAGACATCCTCCTGTGCCCACACTGCCGTCCCGGTTAGGACAGGAACACCCGGCATCCAAACCAACCTTGACAATTTTGCCGCCGAATCGGCGGCGCAAAAAAGCCGCCAACCCGTTATAGCGTTTGCCGCCCCAACGCTCAAAACCGTTATCGGTACAGTTACCGGCGATATAACCCATCTCTAGCGCCATCCGACCGCCTTCTCCAGGGCCAGCAGTTTCTCCTTAATATCCAGCCCCCCACCATAGCCCACAAGCCGGCCGTCTTTGCCGATAACACGGTGACAAGGCACAATCAGCGACACCGGATTGCGATTGTTGGCCATGCCGACGGCCCGCGCGCCGCGGGGGTTGTCTACAGCGTTGGCAATATCTCCATAACATTGGGTCGCTCCGTATGGGATCGCCCGCAAAGCCCGCCAGACCTGCTGCTGAAAAATCGTGCCAAAAAGCCTTAGCTCCAGGTCAAAGTTCCGCCGGTGCCCGGCTAAATACTCCAAAACTTGTTTTACAGTCTCGAGATTGGCCCCATAATCCGGTGTGAGCCGAACCGTTCCGGCGTGCTTCAGGCAGTATGTCAGTTCCTTCAGGTATTCCCTATGTTCTTGCCCCGAACCGGCGGTGTTCTCTCGGGGAACCGGTTTTCTTAACGCGCAATACACAACATGCCTGCTTACGGAACCATCAGAACCGGCAGAAGATTCAACAGAAGCCGTCACAAGATTATAGCCGGCGCCAAGAAGTGAAACCGGCTCAACCCAATACAACACATCAGAGGTAAGGGTTCGCTCTTTTTCCGCCGCCTCTTTATTTGTTAAATCCTTTCCTGCCGAGCCCGAAATTGATTGCATCATATTTTCATTATACCCCGTGATTCACCAGGAATCAACCTTCAAATATCCCCTCTTCAAATATCCCCTGCCGGATGCTGCAAGTCATCAATCTCCTGTTTGAGCTTATCGATCTCATCTGTCAAGTCCTTATTGATCTTCTCAAGTTCAAGAATCTTCTGCACGTGGGAATCCACCTTATTATAGATGTTGTCTATACGTGTGTTAGCGCCTTGAACCAAATTCGACAAAGAGATTATGAGACCGCAAACCGAAGCAACCATAGCCAATCCGCCGATTGCCGTCCATCTCTTCAATGTTTTCTCCGCTTTGTCAGCTGATTCGCGGGCCTCTACCGCCAGTTTGCCGGAGGTCTCCGCGTTTTCAGACGCTTTCTGGGCTTCCTTCTTGGCATGCTCGGCCGCTTCCTCGGATTTTCGGACCGTTTCCTCGGATTTTTGGATCTCAAGAGGTATTGAACAGCTCACGGTTTTTTTAGGGTGGATCGCTTTGGCGATATACTCTTTGACGCCCCTGAATTTCGGTATTTGCGTATCAATATAATGCGCGGGCTCGGGCTCGGATTCGGGTCCGGGTTCGGGTCCGGAAGCCGCCTGGACACCGGAGGCTGCCCATCTTTCATTGGGGCTTAGTTTGGTAAACTCGATTTGGATCAAGCTGTCATTGTGACTAAAGGTATATTTGTTGTTGGTAAGGTTGTGCAGGGGAATCGAAAGCCTGCCCTCAAAGCCGGGATCAACCAAAGGGCCTGTCCCCAATAACAATCCTTTGTAAATGTGCCTTATCTTCAAGTTAAACCGCAGCGCCATGTAACTCGGAATCCTGAACTCCGGTTCAAGGGTCACAAAGGCAATCGAATTCGATTCCAACTCAAAAAACGAACCGGGTTGGGAAAGGTCTTTACGAACTTCGTTGTTATGTTTATCCCAATAAATAACCTCGCCGTTAATTCTGGCTTCATAGGAAGCACCCGAAAACAATTCCGTGTTCACATAGAACGGATAAATCATACCGGTGGCGTTGACGTACTTGAAAATATCGCCGGAGTTCAGCAACGCGGGCTGGATGTTCGGATACGGATCCTTGTCCTTGTACTCTGCAAACCGCCGCGCGGCTTCTTCAGTGTTTCCCGGCAGAACAGTTTCGGCATAACGAATAAAGTCGGCATCTGATTTGATCTCTTTCACATCCATGTTTTCCCTCCTCATTGCAGATCCTTCAGCTTATCAACGCTTTATACTGTACAATCTCTATTGAAAAACTGTCGGCAAAAATCCTCTCCGGATACCCCCTTCTTTCACATTCATCCCGAAACACCTGCACCGACCGCGGCGAAAGTCCGGTAAAAGTCAAGTAGAAGTTAATACCACTCTCCACCACCCGGCTCAAGTTGCGCCAAAACAAGGCGGCGTTCAAGGGGACGCCGGTGTTTGCCTTGAACTCATCACCAAGACCTTTTATACTGACGGCATAAAGGGTGTTTTCTCTCTTGATGGCCCGCAAAACATCGTCAGAGTATTCCTTCTCCACCAGAAGCAAATCACTATGAAAAATCTTCTCAGGGCTTAGCCCCTCAATAACCGACCCCCAGCCTTCGATATACAAAGCCGGCGCCCCCCCCATAAGATGAAAAATATCCTGCCGGGATTCAATAAACGCTTCCGCCAGGTCAGCATCGCTGACCTCGACATAATTTCCGAACACGCCCTCCGGCGTCACATAACAGTAAGGACAACGCAACGGACATCCATACAATTGGACGACAAACTGATCCTGGTAGGCGTACCCCAGCCGTTTTTTGCATATCGCGGGAAACCTGTCGTACCCTCCCCCGCCTTTATAGACATTGCATTTACGGTATAAGCCGTTATCGAGAATATTGCGTTCATTGATATCGCGTTTTTGCCTGTCGCACAAAGGCGCCACTTTGAACGTATAACTCATGACCCCGCTCGCTCCTTGATTCTTACTACTCATTGCTGATATCATCATATAGAACAGACAAGGCATCCGTTCCATTCACATGAGAAATCGTTTCCATGAAGCACCATTATCCGTTCGATCATGACCACAATCGGAAAATGTTAACGGCACCTCTGAATGAGCATATCACACCGCCTGCCCAAAGTCCAAGCCTTTTGTCGTTTTCTCTTGCCAAAAGTATTATAGAACACATGTTCTTTCTTGTCAAATTATTGGATTATGGATCTGGTGATGTAAATGGGCGGGGGCCTGAACCGCAAGTTACAGATCAGACCCCAGCCGGAGGGGCAGGAGGGGGCGGTGAGGCAGGAGGGCGGCCGAGGCATTGTCCCCAAGCCTTTGCGGAAGGCTGGATGAAACTCTTGGCGAACGGGAGCGCCCGCAAACCCAACTGTCTGAGCGAAACGCAGTGAAGCGAGTTTTGGGTTTGCAGCGAACGGAGCATAGAGATTCCCCAGCCTGGAGAACGGCTTGGGGACAATGCCTCGGCCGCCCTCCTGCCTCACCGCCCCCTCCTGTCCCTCCGGCTGGGGTCTGATCTGTAACCGCGGGGGGTTACCGGTTCATTGCCTTCCATTGTCCATTGGTCCACAGGCTGAAGGATATCAGCCTTGTCCATTGTCCATTGTCCATTGTCCATTGTCCATTGTCCATTGTCCATTGCCTTCCCCGCTCCCACCTCGAAATGATATTTGGCAATGCCCAGATCAATGGGGGTATAGCCGGTTCCCCGGCCTGTGGTCTGAGCAAGCACTCCCTCTTTCGTCAGCGTAAACAGGAATTTCTGTTGATTCATCGCCGTCGGCGCCAGCATCACCGCTTCCATACCTTTGCGGAACCATTCAGGCATGGTCTTTTCCCCATCACCGCCGGCAGCCTCCACATGACACAAGGATTCCATGGGTTTGCTTTTATGAGGTTTTCCTTGGGTAACCCCATAACCAAGGGCAAGGACGCACACCAATTCCTCTTCCCGGCTCATAACAGCTCCGCACTTACCCTTACGGTAAGAGGAGGCAACCCAACAGCTGTTCAACCCCAATTGCTGGATTTTCAAGACAATACGCTGGCCGTAGTAGCCGATTTTTTCCAGAAAACCGGGCCTCGGCCTGCCAACGAGGGCCACATAGGTCTTGATGCCGGAAAACTTGCCGTAGCGCGCCAGAAATCCCGTGAAAGCCAAGGGCTCATTGACAATCAATTGGAAGTTCAGACCGCTTTCCGCATTGCACACCTCGATTTCCGCCGTTAGCTTTGAAAGGATCTCCGGTTCGACGGCCTTGTCCAGATAGCTTCTCACCGCGTGTCTGTTTTGAATGGCTTCCTGAATCGTCATCTTAATTCCTCCTTCATTTGGTTGCGTACCTGTCCGGTAAAAAACACAATACCAACTCGCTCTATATTATACTAGTATAATATAGTACTTGTTGGTATATGTCAAGAAGGACGCCGTGTATACTTTTTTTAGCATATTTGTAACGAACCGCTATCTCAATTGTCTTATTGACGAGGAGGTGAAAGCACGTGGATTTTGAGGAAATCTATAGCGAATATGTACACGATGTTTACCGTTACATTCTCTCGCTTTGTGGGAATTCACACATAGCCGAAGATGTGACAAGCGAAACATTCGTCAAAGGGATTAAAGCGATAGATAAATTCAAAGGCGAGTGCAGTATGCGTGTTTGGCTTTGCCAGATTGCAAAAAATACGTATTACAATTATGTGAAGCGCAAAAAGCCGCTATCCGAAACACCTGAAGAACCGCCATCTAGCGCCTGTTTTGAGCTCAATTATATTGATAAATCAGATGCCTATGAAATCCACAAAATCCTGCACCTTTTGGACGAACCCTACAAGGAAATCTTTTCCCTTCGAGTGTTTTCGGAGCTGTCTTTTTCGGAAATTGGAGAGCTTTTTGGCAAGTCTGAGAGCTGGGCAAGGGTAACATTTTACCGCGCCAAAAATAAGATTAGGGAGGCAATCAAAAATGATTAAATGCGAAATCATTCAGGATTTGCTGCCGCTTTATGCGGACGGTGCCTGCAGCGATCAAAGCCAGGAATTGGTTGAAGAGCATACCCAATCCTGTCCTGCTTGCAGTAAGGAGCTAGCGAAAATGCAAAACGGAGAAATAGAAGTGCATATTCAGGAAAACACTTCTGTAAAAATCGGCGTTTTGAAGTCTGTCAAAAGAAAGCTTTTCAAAAAAAACATCATGATTGCCGCCGCCGCGAGCGCTTTGGCCCTATTGATTGCTTTCATCAGCTATTGGAGTATCTTTCACAGAGACACGCCTATGGCATATGTGGAAGGAGATATCATGGTTCAAAGACTTTTCGTTGAGGTATCTTTAGAGGTTGACGGTATGGCCGCCGGCGCTTCTATTATGGATATCATAACATCAACCAAAAGTTTTCACGGCTTACACATCGCGAGCAGGATGATAAGCATCAATGGTGTGGAAACCGAAATTATGTATCTTTGTCTAGGTGAAACATTGGCTACAAAGTGGTGGCCTGATCTTAGCGGTCAGCGGGTTCATCGTTTTCTTGACGTGAAGGTTGCGCCTCCTCCCGCTAATGTTGCTTTGCCCCCAATAGAACCTCCTACACCACCTCCCGTAGAAATATATTATTTAGCCGCGCCGCTTAATAAACTGCGTTCCATGAGTGACGAGGATTTTTATGCTCAAAGAAACAGCGGGGTTTTTCTGTGGAGCGGTAATCTTCATACAAAATAAACCGGGCTAAGAAAGCTGCGGGTACGAACGCCGAACGAGGTTTTTGAGAGAGAAGAGTGATGCTGCCGGCATCGCTCTTTTTTTGCTTCGCTCCCATGGAAACGAGAGCTTCTCATGTCCCCAAAATTATTCTGTTATATTTAACTGACAGTTAACGAATTGTCGAAAACCATGATTTATACTTTATCTATAAATTATTCAAACATTGTACGTTTATGGGTGCACACGCTTACGGAGAATGCTCGAATAATCAATAATTTCTAGGAGGAATGAATGATGGCAACATGTCCGTATTCAGAACCCACTGTTAACCTGTCCAGAGGTAGCAAAGGAAATGGTGTGCGTTGGGTTCAATGGCATCTTAACCAATACGGTTCAAACTTGGCAGTAGACGGGGATTTCGGCCCGCTGACGGATACAGCGACACGAAATTTCCAAAAATCAAAGGGACTTTCTGTTGATGGCATTGTCGGGATATTGACACGGGCGCAGCTGAAAAAGGTAAATCCAATCAACTCAAATCCGGTTTTGCCAAAATCGGCGTCAGAGATTTCTATAAAAAAAGAGGCTGGTTCGGCGACTGGCTCAGCGACTGGTTCGGCGACTGGCTCAGCGACTGGCTCAACAACTGTATATTTGCAAACGGATAATCGCTGGAAAGATGTTCCATACGGATATCGCGATAAAGCATGCAAAGAACAAGCTTATATCGGAAAGAGAGCAGATGTTCCAGGTGATCCCGGCTCCGGATGTGGTTTACTGGCGGTTACAAACGCTGTGTATTATTTGACCGGAAAGTTTCTTGAGCCGAGAATGCTGGCTGAGCTTTCCGTTAGTAACGGCTATCGTATTAACGGCGATGGAACCACTTGGGCTTTTACAAGTTTTGTCGCTCAGCAATACGGAGCGACAAATAGTTTCAAATATATAAAAGAGACAGCATACGACGCCGATCTTATTGGCCATCTAAAATCCGGAGGCGTTGCTACGGCAGTGGTTCCGAACCACTTTGTCGCGATGGTTGCCTATAACGCAAGCGCGGATAAAGTTTTGGTGCTAGATTCTGCCCCTGGTTGTGGAGGCCGTCCCTCTTCTGCGGCAACATGGATTAATTCCAGCCAATTGAAGTCAGGCTGTTTTCAAACATCAAACTACTCCTTATTGAGTAGCACAGTACCGAAAATACCTTATTCACCGTAAGCTTAGAGTTGTGCAAATGGCAGTTCGAAATCTGACGAATGAAAGACAATTTTGGAGGAATTGCAGATGACCAGTTCAAATGATCTAACCGTTTCATTGCCTGACACAGTATGCCCGTACCCTGAACCGACCCATGAATTAAGAATAGGTTCCGAAGGGAAGGATGTATCTTGGCTGCAATGTTTTCTCAATCAGAATGGGGCAGATCTTATTATTGACGGCATTTTTGGAGTGCTGACGGAAATAGCGGTACGCAAATTTCAAAGTAGGAATGGCCTCTTGGCTGACGGCATTGTTGGAGCAATGACTCTGGCAAAGAGTAAAGGATTGGCTACAATGAAGAATTATCGGGCAAAAGGCTATCCATTGGCTGAGTAGACGCCCCCCCGCCACCGCATATGAGGTCCCGCAAGCAGCCAGCCATTCTGAGATCAGAATTACACAGACTTTCAGGAAATAGTCAGTCATGGTCACCAACCAAGATTGGCTATTTCTTTGTTAGTCTAAGCACCGTTCGGCTTGAGTATGGAACGTCAAATTCCCTGCTGACAGTTTGATGAATCTCACCCACTTCAATAAATTTTAATCATTAAATAATCTTGCGATATTTAACTGACAGTTGAAGAATCACATGGAGCCATATTTTATACTCTACCCATACATGACGGATACACACATTGGCGAAGAATGAATTACTCAAAGAGTATAAGGAGGAATGGAGATGCCTGAAATCAACAGGGAACGCTACAACAAATCAGAGGGAACCGGGAATCAAACAAACGAGATGTTCGACACACTGGTAAAAGACAACCATCAGACAGAAATCGGCCATCGTTATGATGAAGGGCAAACAGAGGCAAGAATCCCAACATATTCGCCGAACCCGGCAGATACGCCGAACCCGGCCGATGAACCGACCCCGACGGATCCGCTAATTACGGAAGAGATCCAACCGCTCGGAAACAAGACGCTCCGGCTTATGGACAAAAGAAAAAAAGTGCTTATCGCAGCTCTCTGCACTCTTGCCGCCTTGATAATCCTCTTATCACCAATCATTATCTATGGATCCAAAGCCGATATGTCGGCAAACGAAGAATCCTATCTGTTTCAATCGGAACAGACAACACCTATGGATGTAATATCGGAATATGAAACCGATTCGGTTTGGGCTCCTGGACAGGGACTCGCCCCAGAAATAGGATCCGGATCAGAACGGACAGAACAGCCCCAGCAGCAACCCCAACAGCCCCAACAGCAACCCCAGCAACCCCAGCAGCAACCCCAGCAACCCCAGCAACCCCAGCAACCCCAGCAACCCCAGCAACCCCAGCAACAGCCCCAGCAGCCTGTAACCCCGGCGATCGAGATTGTATCGGCTGAGGGCGTCTATTTATACAACGGCGCCAAGCATATTATCAAATACAGAATCAAAACCAGTGTTGCCGCAGACAAGCTCGAATTTCAAGACCAGTCCGGCAAAACACCATACCTTAGAAGCGATGGATCCACGGATCTTATCTACTCAACCTCCCCGAATCCTATTACGATTAACTCCGACAAGAAGACCTGGGTCATCGATGTGGCAAGCGGCCCCTGGTTGGAGGGCAGCCCCCTGAAGGTAAGGGCCTATGACGCAAAAGGGAATGTAACAAGCTGGATATCTGTAATCTTTGACAATTGATCCTTATAGAAAGACACTTTTGAGTGGGGAAAAGACCATGATCGTATCTCTCATTACCAAAACAAAACTGCTCGTCACCACTTTGCCTAAAGAGGCCAAAGGCCGCTACTGGCTCCATAACGCGGCCCCCAGCACAGAGGCCTCTCAGCTCATAAGCATTGAGGGGTTTGAAGGTCAGTGGATCATGAAATCCAATCATAAAACCGTACTCATGGACGGAGAAACGCCTCTCAAAACCATAACCCTACAGCCTTGTCATTTATATACCCTGCGCAGCCAGGAAAACCAAACAAACCTGTATATCTATACTGAACCTATCACCCGGGACCGGCAGCAATTCAACAAATACAAAGTCAATGAAGACGCGGATATTCCCATTGGCCGCCATGAGGATAATCATATTGTCATCTCCCAAAGTTGCGTATCCGGACACCACGCGCGGCTCATCTATCAACAAAGACAATGGAGCGTTACAGACCTTGACAGTTCCAATGGAACCTACGTCAATGGGACTCGCATTACCCGCGGTCATCAACACCATTTGAAACCCGGCCACATCGTTACGATTGTGGCCGGACTCAAAATAATAATTGGCAGTGATTATTTTGTTTGCAACAATCCCGATCAGAAAATGCTTATAAACACAAAATCCATTGAACCCTTAGAACCCCTCCCCTATCAAAGAACCGCCGACGAAGACGAAGAAAGTCAATTCGATTTAGACACCTACCTCACCCCCTTTTCCCGTTCCCCTCGCTTCAAGAATCCCTTTGTCAAACCTGTTTTCAACATAGAAGCGCCCCCCAACAATCAGGAAGGTGAGAAAACCTCCCTTATGCAGACCTTGGGCCCCTCACTGACAATGGGTATAGGCATGCTCACCATGGCATCCTTCTCCGTCAGCAGCGCCATAACCCGCGGCAACATGATTTCAGCCATTCCCTCAATGGGCATAGCCATCAGCATGCTGGGCAGCATCGCCCTATGGCCCACCGTCAACAGAAAAATGGAACGAAAGCGCCGAAAGAAAAAAGAGCTTCTGCGGCAAGAGAAATATACAGACTATATCCGGAACCTCAGAAACACCATTTCGCAAGAATGCACCCGGCAGGAAACCCTTTTGCGGGAAAATTTTATTCCCATAGACGCCTGCGTCAGCCGTATCCGCAACATGGAAAGAACCCTTTGGGAACGCGGCCCCAAACAAGACGACTTCCTGCAATTCCGCCTCGGCGTCGGAGAAAGCGAACTTGACGCCGACGTCAAATACCCCGAGCGCCGCTTCACTTTAGAAGACGACAACCTTCAAGATAAGCTTCACGCCTTGGGCGAATCCGCCAAGCCCCTGCGCAGCGTCCCCATCACCCTGTCCCTATACGAAGACTATATCAGCGGCGTCATCGGCGACAGGAAACAAGCCATGGAAATCGCCCAGGGACTAATCATCCAGATTGCCGCCCTGTACAGCTGTGACGAAGTCAAACTCGTTATAGTCTACGCCCCCGAAGATGAGCAATATTTTGGCTTTACGAAATGGCTTCCCCATGTCTGGGACGACAACCATAGCTTCCGTTTTCTTGCCACAACCCCCAGAGAAGTCAAAGAAGTCTCCGCCCATCTTGAGAAAGAAATCGAACACCGTGCCGGCGAAAGAAACACAGAGGATATGGTGCCTTACTATATTATTTTCTCTCTCAGTCACGATCTCTCTCAAAGAGCCGATATCCTCAAACAGATCTATCTGCAAAAAAAGAACCTGTGTATGAGCGTGCTGACCTTCTACGACAAACTCAAGAATCTCCCCAAAGAATGCACCCTGGTTGTTGAGCTTGACGACCAAGGCACGTCAGGAGAACTCTCAGACGAGATCGCCGCGGACACACCCGTTGTCGAATATTATCCCGGTATCCCCGTCACAGGAAAACTCTACTACCGGGACAACCCCAGCACCGCCATAACCCCTTTCACCCCCGACATCCGGTTGGACGCGGACCCTCAAGAACTCAGCATCCAACTCGCCAACATCCGTCTCGACACCTTGTCAGACGCTTTCAACCTGCCCTCAAAGGTCTCCTTTCTCGAACTCTTTGGCGTAGGCAAAATCGAGCACCTGAATTCTCGTACCCGTTGGAAAGAAAACGATCCCACCAAGAGCCTAGAAGCCTCCGTGGGCATAGATACCCTAGGCGGGCATTTCAAGCTCGATATCCATGAAAAATTCCATGGTCCCCATGGCCTGGTCGCCGGCATGACCGGATCCGGCAAAAGCGAATTTCTTATGACTTATATCCTCGCCATGGCCATCAACTATCACCCCCATGAAGTCGCCTTCATCCTGATAGACTACAAAGGCGGCGGCATGGCCAAAGCCTTTGAGAACCTTCCCCACACCACCGGCGTCATCACCAACCTGGACGGCGCCGCCCTCAGCCGCTCCCTCGTCTCCATCCAAAGCGAACTTAAGCGCCGCCAGGCTGTTTTTGCCGAAACCAGCCTGGCCCTTAACATCAGCAACATAGACATCTACAGCTACCAACAACTCTACCGGGAAGGCGCCGTCAGGGAACCCCTTCAACATCTCATCCTCATCGCCGACGAATTCGCCGAGCTGAAAACACAGGAACCCGAATTTATGACCCAGATCGTCTCCGCCGCCCGTATTGGGCGCTCTCTCGGCGTCCATCTCATCCTGGCCACCCAGAAACCCTCCGGCATCGTCACCGATCAGATCTGGTCCAACAGCCGGTTCAAGATCTGCCTGAAAGTTCAGGACAAAACCGACAGCCAGGACATGATCAAACGTCCCGACGCCGCCGAGCTTATTCACACAGGCCGGTTCTATCTGCAAGTGGGGTACAACGAACTCTTTGAAATCGGTCAATCCGCCTGGGCCGGGGCGCCCTACCATCCCGCTGACAAAGTCACAGTTGAGAAAGACGACTCAGTCGTGGTTATCGACAGAAACGGGCGCCCCCTCCGGGCCGCCAAACCCAGCCGGAAGAAAGCCCAACAAGCCAACCCGCCCAAACAGCTCGACGCCATCACGGATTATCTGATAGAAGAAGCCAAAGAAGCCGGGGTCAAAGTCCGTTCGCTTTGGCTCCCGCCGTTAGACCCGGAAATTCTGCTGAGCGACACGAAGGCAAAATATGCCATGGTAAGACAAGAACCCTTCATCTTGAATCCCATCATCGGCGAATATGATGATCCCGCACGACAGCGCCAAGAACCCCTGGCCCTTCCTCTTTCCGCGGACGGCAACGTTATTGTCTATGGATCCGCCGGAAGCGGCAAAACATCGTTTATCAACGCTCTTGTCACCTCCCTGACCCAGGATCACACTCCCGACGAGGTCGCCCTCTATCTCCTTGACTTCTCCACCGAGACCCTGCGCGCCTTCTCCCCATCTCCCCATGTTGGAGATGTCGTCCTAAACTACGAGAAAGAAAAAATCACCAATCTCTTTAAAATGCTCCAGGAAGAAACCTCCCGCCGCAAAAAACTCTTTGCCGACTATGGCGGCAGCTATGTAACTTATGCAAGAACTAAGCCTCAATCGACCCCTCCCAACATCATTGTCGTCATTCACAACTTCGCGGCGTTCCAGGATATGTATGAGGAAAAAAGCCAGGAGCTCTCCATCCTTAGCCGAGAAGGAACCAAATATGGCGTCCATCTTATCTTGACATGCCTCAGTACCAGCACCGTGCGCTCCTATTTGCAAACCAATTTCAAACAGCACTTCATTCTACAAATGAATAACCCAGACGATTATTATAGTATCGTCGGCAAGACAGACGGACTTTCGCCCGCCAAACACATTGGCAGAGGGTTGGTGAACCATGAGGGCGTTAAGGAGTTTCAAATTTCCCGCGTCACGTCCGATCTTGCTACCTTCGATTTTATCAGATCCCAGAGCTTAAAACTGCGGCAGGAGTGGACAGGCCCCCGCGCCCCTGCGATTCCCATTCTTCCCGAAATCGTTGACGCCCAATTCCTGAGCGGAGATATCCGGCTACTTCCCCACGATCAGGATCCCGCACTCACAGACTTGGCGAAACTGACCTTCCCCATAGGTGTGGAAACCAGCGGTCTGAAAACGCATCTCTATCCCTTCGGAGAGTCCTATATTAGCTTGGTTCTGGGCTCCGGCAAAGAGAGCCGGCTCTTTCTCTACGACTTGGCGCGTATGTTTGCCGACCAGTGTGGCTTTGAGGTCATCCTTATTGACCCTCTGGGAACCTTCACTTTAGACATCACAACCTCCCTCAACTGTTTGATAGGCTTAACCTGTGCCACAACACAGAAGGATTGCATAGCAGCAGTTGACACACACTTTGATATCTTTCGCGACCGCAACAACACTTACAAAGATACTTTGGACCTTGGTGAAATCCCGATGCCCTACCCCCCTACTATCATTCTTATAACCGCCTTCAACGCACTTCACGAACTTCTTTCAGAAGAAGGTCAGAACAAGCTGGCCATTATGCTGGAAAAAGGATCACCCGCATACAACCTCCTCATCATACTCAGCGAGCAAAGCCAGAACCTGAAAAGCACTTCGTTCAAGAAATGGTTTCAAACCCATATATCCGAGAAGATCAAAGATTACATCTGGATAGGCGGAAGATTAGGCGAACAGTATGACTTGGAACTCTCTCAGCGTACCAAAGAAACCAGAGCAGATCTGCCGCCCGGATTTGGTTACAGCGTACACAACGGCAATCCCACCAGAGTCAAGCTGCTCTGCTCGGAAATAAAGGAGGCCTCATAAATGAACAAGAATCTCGGAAATTTCTAGCACCCTGAATTTTTCTCAAATTTAACTGTCAGTTAATGAGTCGCGGAAACTATTGCCTTATACTGAACTCATAGATAGCCGACTAAAACAAAGGAGGAACCATGAATAAAATTCTTGTAGAACTCACCCTACCCGCGGCGGAACAGACCTACGACGTCTATCTACCCCTGGAAAGTGAAATCGGCGAAATCGTCAATCTACTTTGCGCACTCTTCAGCGATCTAGCCAGAGGCAAATACATGCCCACCGCCAACACACTGCTCTGCGACACTGAAACCGGAGACCCTTTTGACAAGAACAAAACCGCCGCCAATTATGACCTCAAGAATGGCAGCAGAATCCTGCTGATGTAGCATTCAAATATTCGCGAAAGGAGGTGAAAATGTATGGAAATGGGAGAAACTGCATTTGACCCCCATGACATGGAGCGAGTCGGAGAGTACATGGAAGATCTTTCCAGCGATTACCAAAAGATTTACAGAGAACTTCTTGAAGTAGGATCAACCATGGGAAACGCCTGGAAAGCCCCTGACAACATTGAGTTTGTCAAGCAGCTCAACAGCTGCGGTGAAGCCTTACAATCCATGTCCAACCGGCTGTGGACGTCCGGAGGGACCCTCAAACTCCAGAAGGGAAATTATGTGACGAATCAGAAAAACAACATTGAACATGCTAAATCACTGCCCACATCTTACCGCTAATTGAAAGGAGAAATACAAATGGGTGGAGAGGATACTCAATGCAGTCTCAAACCCTGGCAAGTTAGTCAAATAGCAGGGAAAATTGGAACGCAAAACACCAAACTAAGGCAAACATTGGACGAAAGCGCAGAGAACATGGCAAGCCTTAGAAAAACATGGGAAGGAGCCGCTGCCAACGCAACACTCGGCGGGTATGAAAAATTCGCCGCTGAGTATTTCGATCACTATTACAATCAAATGAACGAGTATGTCGATTTCTTAGAGGATACTGTTTTGAACGGATATGCTTGGGCGGAAAAAGTTAATGAAGAATTAGCGCAAAACAATCTAGGGGTCAAATAATCGGCGACAAACAGAAACCTCACGGGGATAGCGCCAATCGCCGCTATCCCCGGCGGGTTCACCAAGAAGCGGTTTGGAATGAAGATGAAAGGACAGACATATGCCACAAAGTCATAGTGACCAATGTGACGGATTCGATACCTGTACGATGAATAACGCCGCCAAAATAATCAATAATGAAAATCCCGATCGTCACAGAAGACTAGGGCTAGTCCATACGACCCACGGTGATATGATTGATAGAGGCGTCTGGCAGGGACCTTTGGCGGAGAACCTGCTCTCTGACTACTACAATATGTTCTTCGCCCGATATTGCATCCCTGCCGACACGAACCTGAAATCCTATGCGGTGATTTTAGGGCTCGCAGCAGCGAACTGTGCTGAAGGTGAATACTCAAATGTTGCCCTAGCCGAACATGGCGCCCTATGGGGCTGAGAAAGGAGGTAAATCATGGCGTCAAAGCAGAGCGAGTATAATATCATCAACAAAGAAATGCTCGTTCTCGCGGATAAACTTGAGGCAATTTCCTGTGAACTTAATGAAGATTTCATGGGTATACATCAAGACAGATACGCAGCTATCTTAGACGGATATCAGGGTCAATACCGGGATGGAAGCGGCATAGCCAGGTCAGGAGTTCCTACAGGTAAAAATGATCTCATGTCTGATCATGGCATTATGATCAAGGCAGATCTTGACGAATTAGACAGCCTTAAAAAGCAAATTGTTGAAACCAGGAGCGCCCACGACAAGGCCATCGCCAACATGAACACCGGTGTCTCAGAGATGGTCTGGGCTGGTGTTGACGCAGACATGTATCAAAAGATGTGGTTCAGAATTGCCGTAAGCAGTGACTCTGAAATCGAACATATTAATAAGGGTATAGCAATCTACCAAGATGTGATTGCAAATGTCAGACATAATTATTCAGAAGCAAGACCTTCAGGATCAGAAGGCATTATAAAAATTCAAATCAACCAGCTCAGCCTCATATCAAATCGCATCAACAATGTAGTCGGCAAAACCGGTTTTGCTAAGAAAAGAGCCGGAATGCTCTTAGATTCTCTATCTGATGATGATGATTTAACTCCCGACCAAGTGACACGTTTGACGAAAATCCTAGCCATAGATACCGGTGATATGACAGTTGTAGCAGAGAAGACCAAAGAAACAGCCGGTAAATTTGAAGACGCTGAAAGCGAAAACGAGAAAAGCAGAAACTATTTCCTCCAATACTGCGAGGAAAATCCAACAGGTCCTAATTTCAGGAATATAGTAAGTGAGTGCGCAAAGCTAGTGAATTTGGAGGGAAGATTTGAAGCTTTTGAGATTATAAGTATTAACTCTGATGGCAGTATTACCTACAGGTTCTTCACCGTAAATCCAGACGGGTCTGTGACTTATGACTTTGATGCTATGGATGAGGTTCTTGACGAATATAGAAAAAATCCAGATAGCATTAGCGATAAAACTGCTGTTGAGCTAGCTCTTGTTTTTTTAATTATGCCAAAGGATATATATGATTATTATTCGAAATCAAAGGTAGGAGGATATCTAGGAGGGTATCATCTTCCGCTATTCTTCTATGAAAAACTTGATTCTGCCACATTATCTGATGACACCATTGAATTGATTATTAACTCAGTTCAACAGAGATACTATAACGAATATGGTGATGTAGATGTCTCTGCGTTCAGATGTAAGTATTTAGATCGTAGCCGAAAGAATGGTCTCTCAAAATATGAAACTCAAGCTATCGCTAGGTTGCTTGTTGAGAGAAAACCTAATGGTAGCTGGCTCGATTATGATGAAATCCTTCAGCTTTTTCAAATGACAAACAGAAGTGATCGTGTAAAAGAATTGGGCCAGGAGCTTTCAAAACTCACCATAGAAAAATGTGAGGATTTATTGAAAGGTAACTATACAACAGAGGATCGGCTGCATTTGCATGATCTAATGAGATGTACACAGCTTGTGATTTTTTTGGGTGATGTTGTCGAAAGTAATTTGAACGAGCATTTTAAAATAAATGATAAGTATAGATACAAAATCGGCGATTTTGACTTTGAAAAATTCCGCCTTGAAGGTGTATTGAAATATAAGGGCGTAAAATATGATTCATCCGACATCTCTGATTTATTTGTGTCCAATGGATTTAGTCATTATCAAAATTCTGTTATTGACAAATATCTCAAAAGCATTGGCGCTGATCCGGATTTAGGCAAAGATTTTCTTGAGTTGCTTTATAGTGTATTTGGCTTGACTGACATTGGTAGTATCTTGGATGTAACTTTGTCTTCATTTGGATTGTTGAATGATTTTATTAATACCATTGGGTCAAGTTCAATAATGAGTGAAGAACAAAAGACCATAGCATATTATTTGACTGGCCAAGCTGTAAACCTGCTTGGCGGAGCAGTAATCTATGTTGAAACGCCAAACGGCCTTGAATTAATTGGAACTGTTCCTACTGAGAGGTATAGAGATAATATAGATATTCTTCTGAAAAAAGATATTAAAGAGCAAGAAGCAATAGAAGTATTAATGTTTGGGGGGAAAGTAGATAAGAATAAGCTTCTGGAAAAAATTGAAGATCATTATAAAAACCTTACCACCAATAACTAAGACGCCTAAATAGCTCCAAAAGAAGCGAGGTAGAACATGAAAACCAACCTATTCACAAGCATCAAAACAGACCCCACCAAAATAGACATCTCCGTCTCCCGTGAGGACATGGGCCGCCTCCGGCAGCAACACATCCAGCTGCTCCAACAACCATGTCCCATGTTTCTCCCCTGCGCCGGCGTCTTCCGCTCCGAAACCGACATCATTCTCTCCTTTGAGAAAACCGCAGACCACCGGCCCCTCACCCAGATTGAAGACTTGACCCAAACCGAGAAACTCCTGCTCCTGCTCAGAATCGGCGAATTCTTCACCTCGGCGCCCAAACGGCATTACAGCACCACCTTCGACCCCCGCAACATCGTCTTCACCCCAACCTTTGACGCTGTCTTCCTGTTGCGCATCCTGTCGGACGCCCCCATCCACCGGGCCTATCATGAAGAATTCACCGAATACAGAGCCCTCGTCCTCTCCGTTCTGCAGGACAAGCTCACCTTTGAGCAGATCCTGCGAAACGGCACCCAACCCATAAACAAACTTCCCCTGTGCGCCGAAATTATCGAAGCACAAACACGGGAAGACCTGAAAAAACTCCTCCATGACGCCTATATCGAAACCTACACCGGCGCCAAGAAAAACCTCGCCTTCAGCCCCAAAGCCGTTAAGGTTACGACGTTTTTCTTTTCCCTTCTCCTGGCGGTCCTCACAACCGCCGCAGGCTTATTTCTCTATACCAACATAACCCGGGCCCATGACAACATCAAACTGCATATCTATGACGCCTATCACAGCCGCAATGTCCAAGCCGTGGTCACATACGCCAACAGACTCCAAGACCCGGATATGGAACCCAACCTCAAAAGAGTTGTGGCCGACGCCCTGATCGCGACAAGGGATCCTAACAACCTGGAACGGGCGTTCTACCTTGACACAACCCGGCAGGTGGAGGTTATCGAGATCCTCATTGACTTACAAAACACCGACATCATAGCCGGTCTTACCTCGGACAATCATCTGGCTCAGCTGTATCAAGCCTTCTATGCCAAAGATCACCATCGCGCCATTTCCCTGGTGGAAAGCGTTCACGACCTGAAATTCGACGCCAGAGCCCAGATCCTTCTGGCCAGAGTCTACGCCGACCTCAATCAATACGACAAAGTCCAGAGAATCCTGAGAGGATTGGGCGACCCCGATCTTATGCTCGAATCCTACAAACAGCAGAGGGACTATGTGCAAGCAAACGAGAAGAACCCAGACCTGCGCCGGCAGCTGACAAATCAGCTGGACGATGTCATCAAGCTCATCGAAGATATGAAAAGAGCCGGTTCCGCTTGACCTCGATTATCATCCTAATCTTGGCTTGAAAAAGGAAGGTCAGAATATCAACAGATCTCATAGCAAAAGGAGAAAATAAATCATGAACATAATTCTGAAACCGCCAACTCCGTTACGCCGGTGTGCACCGTTACGCTTGTGTGCCCCGTTACGCTTGTGTCAGAGCGCCCTTCTCGCTCTCACTCTGATTTGCTTCCTCGCCCTCCCCACCGCAGCCTTTGCCGAAGAACGAAACCTGGAAGAAATACAGGAAGAACTTGGACATCAAACAAACACCTTGAACGATCTCATGAACCGCCAAATGACTCAAGGCCGGCCGGACACCCTGTCTGCCGCCCTTACCCCCGTTGACGCCAAGAAGCCGATGGGCCCCGATCTGACCGCAACAAACGATGAGCTGATTCCAATAACTATAAGCGTATTCCTCGCCGGAGCACTGTTCATCGGATGTTACGGGTTTCTTGAGAAAATTATTATGGGAAGAATCAGAACAGAATTCATTCGCTAAGGGAAAAGGATAGCCACGCCTCGCAATCTGAGTTATCAAGCGCTATCATCCTGGGCAGGAGAAAATTATGGGAAAATTCGCGGAGGATCTGTCGAAAATACTGGAAAACACTGAAGCTGATAATCAATACCGTGTTCTCAAGGTTCTTAAGGACGACAAGGTTTCGCGGGTTGAAAAAGTGAGCAAAGACGGCAAGGTTTATATTCGCCGATATTTTCAGGAAGAGCAGAATCCGGCCAACGATTTGCCGCTTATTAACTGTGCCCCTTTGCCTCAAATATATGATAGCTATAGATTAGCGGATAGGATCGTCATTATTGAGCGATATCTTGAAAGCTCACCTCTCTGAAAATGTTTGCAGCCGCTTAACTGGCAGTTAATGAATCACAAAGACTTATGATATACACTGAATCTATCAATAAATAAATCCGTATTCGGACATTGTACGCTTTTGGGTGCACCCATATGAGCGGAGAATGTATGAATAAAAGCCGCAGGATTCAACAGACCTGATGCAAAAACAAAGGAGGCGTTTTGACAATGGCAACATGTTCATATCCGGAACCCACAGGTAGCATTTTAAGAGGCAGCAAAGGCAACGGCGTGTGTTGGGTACAATGGTATCTCAATCAACACGGCGCGAGCCTGACGGTGGATGGTGATTTCGGTTTGCTGACAGATGCCGCGGTACGCAATTTCCAAAGATCGAAAGGGCTTTCCGCCGATGGCGTAGTCGGCCCACAGACGCGGGCGCAGTTGAAAAAGATAGGCCCGGCCGGCGCAAATTCCAGTCCGGCATCATCGGCAGGAAATTTCGCAATGAACACGTCAGGGACAGCGACCGGCGCGGCGAGCGGAATCTGGACCTGGCCAGTGCCAAGCCATAGAAGCGTCTATTCTCCCTATGGTATGCGAAACGGCAAGCATCATGCGGGAATAGATATCTCCCCAACCGCGCCAAAAAACCGACCGATCGTTGCGGCAGCTGCCGGAAAGGTTATAAAAGTCGTCAACGATAATGGCAATACAGGTTATGGCACCTATATTGAAATCATGCATCACAGCGGCATCAGCACACTCTATGCTCATTGTCTGTACAACTCGCCCAGAGTAACGGGCGAGGTCAAGAGAGGTCAGGAGATTGCAACGATAGGGTCGACCGGTAATTCTACCGGCGAGCACCTTCATTTTGAAGTGCGTGTAAACGGTCAGGATGTTAACCCTTTGGGATATGTTTCCATGAACAGCTAAATCGGTCGTCAAACAACCCATTTGCGTGATTTTGACTTGGTGGAATCCTGGTGGAATTTTTCACATTTCCAAAAACAAAAAGGGATCTTATGCCATCATGCTGAATTATCATATGTCATCATTGCCGAGAGGAATGTAATCATGGAGAAGTTTGCGGAAGATCTGTCAAAAATACTGGACAGCACCGAAGAAGATAACCAATATGAGGTTCTGGAAGTCCTTAAGGACGGCGACTGCTCACGTGTTGAGAAAGTACGCAAAGACGGAAGCGTTTACGTCCGCAAATACTATCAGGAAGAGCAGTACACCATCCATGATTTGTCGCGCCTTACCCACGCCGCCTTACCGCACATGTATGGCAGCTATCAATTGGCCGGCAAAATCGCTCTTATTGAGGAATACATCGAAGGCGTCACCCTCCATGACTACGTGAAACAAAACAAAGAACTGTCTCTCAAGGAAGCGGTTACCCTGACACTGGAACTTTGCGAAGTCGT
>WRHI01000057.1 GCA_009783315.1 Peptococcaceae bacterium | reverse complement strand
CCGGCTGATGCACAAGTGCGAGGTGTTTGACATGGACGGCGACAGCTACAGACTGGCACATCAGGAAAGGATATTCAAGAAGTGATTTGAGTCGTCAGCAACAGGCCCCCAAGACTGGCGCTCCGGATTTGGGAAGTTTGACGAGCCGTAGGCGAGGAGAACTTCCCAAATCCGGAGCAATCACCCAAATAACCTTAAGATTAAGACCACTAGAAAACCTATATCGTTAACAATAGCAGAAAGGGGGTTATCACTATCAAAAATCATGGTGGCAAGTGCTGTACACTAAATGGCCGAAAATGCTGTATTTTATTTGGCCAAAAATGCTGTATTTCTATTGACCGTTCACACTTTGCCAACTTCTTGCGTATTTCGCCTTCAACAACGAGCTTATACGAGCTGTTGACCAATCGATCACATATTGAGTCAGCAGCTATTTTATTGCCGATCCTACCATGCCACCCCTTTGCGTCAATTTGTAATATGACCTCCTCTCGAAGATTTGTGCATAGAACGCACTCTTACATCATCCGAGAGCAGGGCAAATAAATAATGCCACATGTAAAATGCCAGCGGCGAAGGTGTCAAATTTCAGCGGCGGGGGTGTCAAATCTCATCGATCAAGATGTCAAATTGTAGCGGTCTGGGTGTCAAAAATGGTGCGGAATATCCGTTTTTGGGGGTGTTGGTTTTGACAGGATGTGGAGATGACAAATTGTATAAAAATGTCAAGGTTTTTGCTGATAAAAATTGTCAGGATAGTAATCTCGTTGAAGTCACCTTATCAGATTTGACTGATTTTGATTGGGATGAAGCTCTGGTATACAGGCTATTGATGTCTAGCGATGCAAAGACAATCGAGGATGCCTTGGGGATAAAATACGAAAAAAGCTTGGATCTAAGCTCGGGGATAATATTTGTTAAGGATAAAAAGAAAGTCTACGAAGAGACTTTTAATCTTGCTGGTTTTGATCCACCGAAATTCTCTATACTTGCATATAGAAATAGTGAGGGTAAACTAAAGGTTAGAGTTTTTTCCCGTGATAGCATATTTGAATGCTATAGGTATGGGCTGATAGCTAAAGAATAAAATGATCCAATTTAATTTGGGTTGATGACTTTTGTGTTTTTTACCTTTTGTCCCAGAACTATCCGACTGTTGCCCAAACTGAAAAAATTGTAAGCGCCAATTCAACAGACTTCCGTGTACAATGATGCCAATTACCGCAACACGGAGAAGCCTCAGGTTAAGAATATTGAAACTGATATGGTTTAGAGATGGAAAGTGGTTATGGTGGACAAGGCATCATCCAGCTTATCCACCACAATTGCGGAATAACGCCTGAAAGCATGTCGGGAGAGATGAGAATGAAGATGACAACCTTAGCGGTTAAACTGTCGGTTGTTGCCATAATTGGTGGAGTATTTTTGAATTTTGATGAATGTATCTGGAGTGACCATGCTAATATAAAAAATGTGATTGTAACAATATCCTACATGTCCGTTTGGGGGTTTTTTCTATTCAGCCTGGTGAAAAGAAAAAACAAAAAAACAATGATTTATTTTCTTGCTGTTTGGCTTTTAACATTATTCATTTCTGTGACAGCGGTATTAGCGCAAGCACACCTACTTGAGCTGCCTTGGTTCCTCATTCCCTTTTCAGCTTTGATTATCCCATTCTATGGAACGAGATACTTTATAGATAGCTTTATGTCTTTATTTATCGCAATAGTGGCAATATCCTTCGGAATGTCTGTGGTTGGGATTATATTGCTTAGACGCTTCAATAGTGTTGCTAAAAAACTGGAATAATGTTGCGGAGACCTTGACATCAAGATAACTTTTAAGCATAATATAACTCAAGAGAGGGTATAAGATGGTGATTGAATTTCTATCATAAATGGAGGTTCATTTAATGAGAAAACCGAAAATTTATTTAGAAACCACCTTGTTCAATTTCTATGTTGATGTGTACAGAGAGGCCCATGCTGATACCGTCCAATTGTTTAGAGAAATTGCTGAAGGTAAATATGATGCATATACATCTGACTATGTCATTGACGAGCTTGAGCGTATTGTCAAGCGTAAGACAGTAAAGATGACTGGAGCAATCAATGTCTTGAATGGTTATCATGCTGTGGAGATTTATTCACCAATGGAGGTAGTTGAAAATGAAAACGGGTAAAACTATCGAACAAGAAGTTAACGAGATTCGCCTTAGTATTTATGAGGAAACGAAAGATATGACACCAGAGCAATACACAGAAAGAGTGCGTAAGATTGGTGAGGTTGCCGCAAAAAAATATGGCTTCCATCGCGTTGCCAGAGCCAATCCGGATTACTTGGTTGTGAAGGATGAGAAGGAAAGGCGTGAACAGGAATGAAAACTTGGAAAGGCGCAAGAGAGAAACCTTTTACCGCGGAAGAGATAGGAGAAAGTGATTTAAGGGTGGCCATTATTGGAGAGCTTATCAAGGCCCGGCAGGAGAAAAACATATCTCAACGCGAATTGGAGCAATTGAGCGGAGTCAAACAACCTGTCATATCCCGTCTGGAAGCGGGTGAAACGAGTCCACAGCTTGATACCGTTTTGAAGGTATTGGCTCCTTTGGGGAAGACCCTTGCGGTAGTGCCCTTAGAATAGCGGAAATCATGACCGCAGTTGTTACCCCTTTACTCGCATATGGGTACTAACCCCAAACAGAATAGCAGGAAAAATTTAAAAACAGATAACAAGTCCGCCAAACCGCGTCTATCCCCCTCTGCCTTTGTTCAGATACCTGTTCTATAAGTAACACATAAATGAGAGCAAGTCTATTGGTATTATTTGGTTGCGCTATTCAGCCGCTCAGATGACGCCTTGCTGCATCATCGCGGTGGCGACCTTTTTAAAGCCGGCGATGTTCGCGCCAACCACGAAATTGTCTTCACTGCCCGCTTCTTTGGCGGCGGCAGCGATGCTGTTGTAGATGCTGACCATGATGTTCTGAAGCTTCTGATCGACTTCGTCGAAACTCCAGGCGATCCGGGCGGAGTTCTGGCTCATTTCCAGGGCCGAGGTGGCGACACCGCCCGCGTTGGCTGCTTTGCCCGGGGCGAACAGTATGCTGTTGCGCAAAAACACTTCGGTGGCTTCCAAGGTGGAAGGCATGTTCGCCCCTTCGCCCACGGCGAAACAACCGTTGTTGACGAGGGTTTTCGCGTCGGTTTCGTGGAGTTCGTTCTGGGTGGCGCAGGGAAGAGCGATGTCGCAGGGTACGCTCCAAATACCGCTACCGAAATCTGCCGATTGGCTGTCGGTGTAGACGGCCCCCGGTCGGTAGTTCAAATATTCGGAGATCCGGCCGCGTTTGACTTCTTTGATCTCTTTGACGGCTGCCAGGTCGACGCCGGCCGCGTCATAGATGTAGCCGCCGGAATCGGATAGCGCGATCACCTTGCCGCCCAATTGCTGGACTTTTTGTGTCGCGTAGATGGCCACGTTGCCGGAACCGGATATTGTGACCGTTCGGTCTTCAAAAGATTTGCCGTGCTGGCGGAGCATTTCAGCCATCAGATAGACGAGACCGTAGCCGGTGGCTTCCGTGCGGGCCAGGGAGCCGCCGTATGTCAGCCCTTTGCCTGTCAGTACGCCTTCAAAAACATTCCGCATGCGTTTGTATTGGCCGTACATGAAGCCGACCTCACGGGCGCCGACGCCGATGTCGCCGGCTGGGACGTCGGTGTCCGCGCCGATATGCCGGCTTAGTTCCGTCATATAGCTTTGACAGAAGGCCATGATTTCCCTGTCGGTTTTGCCTTTGGGATCAAAGTTAGCGCCGCCTTTGCCGCCGCCGATGGGCAATCCGGTCAGGGAGTTTTTGAAGATTTGTTCGAACCCCAGGAACTTGATAATGCTCAGATTCACACTGGGGTGGAACCGAAGGCCGCCTTTGTAGGGGCCGATGGCGCTGTTGAATTGGACGCGGTAACCTTTGTTGACCTGAACTTTGCCTGCGTCGTCAACCCAGGGAACCCGGAAAAGAATGACTCGTTCGGGCTCGACCAGGCGTTCGAGGATGCCGGTTTGTTCGTATTCCGGATGGGCGTCGACAAAAGGCTGCAGCGTGGTGAGGATTTCCGTCATGGCTTGGTGGAATTCCGGTTCGTTGGGGTTGTTGGCTAAGGCTTGGTTGAGAATTCTTTTTGTGTAAGACACGTAAAACACTCCTTGATTTTGAGATTGTTATTTGGCATGGTTGCTGAGCCACTAAGGGCGGTACTCCCAAAAAAGCATCTATCCACGGCTTGACGTTATGTCAAGTGTCGATAAACGCCCTTGTTTGTTGGGTCAAGTATGACATATGGGGGGCGGGGTTGTCAAGGATTGATCGTTAAATGGAAAGATTTTGGCGCCGTGGATTTGCCATTCACCTTGCTCTTTGCTGTAGCAAAGACGAATAGAAGCAAAGGATTTGCCATTCACTTTGCTCTTTGCTGTAGCAAAGACGAATAGAAGCAAAGGATTTGCCATTCACTTTGCTCTTTGCTGTAGCAAAGACGAATAGAAGCAAAGGATTTGCCATTCACCTTGCTCTTTGCTATAATACATTCGTGTTTGACACATACTGTTTTTGTGCCGACGTAGCTCAATTGGCAGAGCAGCTGATTTGTAATCAGCAGGTTGCGGGTTCGAGTCCCATCGTCGGCTCCATCTAAGTAGACAACAATTCATAAAATGTATAACCGCCCTTTGGGGCGGCCGTGAACCAAGCCAACATCGAAATCGCCAGGCTCAGCGAAGCGTTAGCGGAATTCAAAGACTTCGCAGCCTGCCTGTACGAAATAACGGAACCGGTTCTTATGACCGACGATCTGCCCTACGGTGGCCTTGACAAAGTGTTGGGCTTCAAAGAGACGCACTCCACCGAGGTCTTCAGCATTATGAAATCGGATTTCGTCGGACTCTTTGAGAAACTCTTCAGAGGTCTGCGTCGGGATCTCAGCGAAAAAGTGCTAAAAAACCTCGATATGTATTACACCAACCTGGTTATAGCCATGAACACCATGCAGCAAATGGAAAACGAAAACCAGGCCCGTTCCGACCACGCTCTGTCCATGATAACCATCATGAGGAACGCCACACAATCATCCCATCACCCCCAACCGCAGCCTCTCCAACCCCCGAATCAAAGCCAGAAAACAGCCGCCGCGTCGCCTCTCCCCGGCAATCCCCCATTATAGCGAAACAACCCTTTTCCATTCCGCAACACATAAGACATAAGACATAAGACATAAGCCTGATCCAAGGAGGCATAGCCATGGCGTCCTTTATTGACACTCATTTTTTACGCTGACGACGGCGCGGCCGAGATCATCAAGGATTTCAAGAACGGGAAGCTTACCTTAGGGGTGGACGATATCGGCGTGGCGGCGGCCGCCGATCTGACCGGCACGACCACCGACGATAACGGGGTGCTGATCTCGGCCAGCGAAAACCTGGGGATGCTGGTAGCGATAGGGTTCCGGGCGCTGAAACCAGACGGCAGGAACCGCTCTACCGCGTGAAATTCGGGATTCCGTCTACCAATCTGCAGACGAAAGGCGATTCCATCACGTTTCAAACGCCCACCATTGAGGGCACGGTTATGCGGCGCAACAAGCTGGACGGACTGGGCAAACACCCGTGGAAAGCGGAGGCGACGGAGGGTAACGCCGGGGTTCCCGCGGCGACGATTGCCGGGTGGTTCAGTCAGGTCTATGAACCGATTTATGCCGGGCAGATCGGCAGTGACGATTAAGCATGGGGTCATGCCTATTATGTAGTGCCTATTATAAAGAGGGGATGTTTTGAATGGATAATACAAAAGCCGCAAAAAAAGATGACCTTGAGAGGTCATCCGTGATCACTGTCGGCGGTGAGACGTTTGAACTGATTCTCAGCACCCGCGCCACCAAGGAAATCGCCAAGCGGTACGGCGGGCTGGAAGATCTCGGTGACAAACTGCTCAAATCGGAGAATTTTGAGATGGCGCTGGACGAAATCATTTGGCTGGTTGTGCTGCTGGCCAATCAGTCCATTCTCATATATAACCTGAGGCATAAGGAAACGCCGCGCGAGCTTCTCACGGAGGATGAGGTGGAACTGCTGACCACACCCTTGGAGCTTGCTTCTTACAAGGCGTCCATTACAGAGGCTATGTTCAAGGGAACGGCCCGGAATATTGAAAGCGAGCCCGAGGACGGTTCTGATCCAAAAAACGTGAAGGCCGGGTAAGCGACGCGGAGACGTTTACCCGGCTCTATTATTACGGCACTGTTCAGATGGGGATGAGCGCGGAAGCGTTCTGGCTTACACCCATCGGCTTTTTTATGGATCTGTGGGAGTGTCACAAACAGTTTTTGGGGATGGCGAAGCCCAGAAAGCAGTGGACGATTGATATTATTCCGTTGGATATTTGATATAGTTGAAACCGATAATCTTGCTGCGTTCAAACCATATACAGTCTGAGATCCTCCTACATGCCCCGCAATCACGTCTTTTGCACTTTCTCCAGTATTTGCGTAAGCGTGCATGATATTCCCCGAACACGTGGAAAATGTGATGAACATCCTGACCTTACTTTTGATCCAACAGTGTTCTCAGTTTTGCGATTTCAGCATCCTTGTCGGCAAGAACAGCGTCCTTGTCGGCAAGAATAGCATCCTTTTGCAGGATCACCGATTGCCACTTGCGGTCAGATCGTTCTTCCCCGCGCTTTTCCCCGCGCTTTTCCCCGCGCTCCTCAGCCTCTCTCTGCCATACGGCTTTGGCGTCTTCTATCTTCCACTCTTGTAATAACATATTTGACACCTCCGAACCATTATTGTTTAGATATTCTGTCAATATGTCCTGTTCTATGCATTCTTTTATGGCTCTCTCTACGGCTTTGGCCCGTTCTAACCCGTTCTGTTCGTATTCCAAACAAGTGTGTAAACACACCTGCCTTGAAATTGCGGTTTACCTTGCTCATTTTGCCTCCGACGCTTTACTGCTGTTACTGAAATTCTAAGGGATATCACAGTCTGTTGTCAATAGGGATAATGTGACGAAGAAGTCCGGCAAGCACGTCACCAGAGACTTCAAGTGGGATGAGCACTACCGGCTGACGGAGGCCGCCGTCACCAACGAGGAAAAAACCGAACGCTGGCAGTATCTCTATGACCCGCTGGGGAGACGGATAGAGAAAAGGAAGGTTGGCGAAGGAGGGAATACGGAAGGGGCGGCGAAGTTTTATTGGGACGGGAACCGGCTGCTGAGTGAGGAAGAGGGAAAGCGGCACCAGCTTTATCTCTATGAGCCTAATACTTTCGTTCCGCTGGCGGTTGTCCGCTCAGAGGTGAGCGACGCCCCGCCAAAGCCGTGTAACATGGGTTATGCACATGTAGGATGGGTAGCCAGCCCGCGCAGGATGGGTTGAGCTTGCGTAACCCATCACACAACGACTCCACCACGACCACTGAAACCCATCGTAATCCCGGCTTATACAAAATAACGGAGCCGTTTCGCTCTGCCCATCGCAATCGTAAATTTGACCGCCCAAGCCGCCTCGCCAAGAGCGAACGTGGCATCTGGCAACGCCGCTATTGGGAACACACTATCCGGGACGAACGCGATTACGAGAGACATGTAGATTATTGCCACATCAATCCGCTCAAACACAGACTTGTCGCAGCCGTTCGTGATTGGCCGTTCTCAAATTCGCAATGTCTTCACCCGTCCCAAAGAACTCAAAGACCAGGCTTGGACGTTTTGGCAATATTCGAACAGAGGGCGTCTTAACGGATATATCGGGGAAGAGCGATATGTCGACTTGAATGTTTTTCACGGTACCCTCGAAGAGTTTTACAGTTATGGAAGGAAGTGATCTTCCTCCTATCCCTTGTCGCGTCTACCGCGCTCCATTTTCAGATATTCTCTCGTCCAAGCCCAAGACGACCTGTCGCTTTTGTCTGCACAAATTCATTGATAATCTGTTCACGGGTTTTGTTCTTCAGTTTTTTGTCGATCGCTGAAAAAACCCAAGTTTCACAATGGAAACTTGGGTTTTTGCCATTTTGAACCGAGAGGTTCTTATCTGAAGCGGTTCAGCTCATTGAAAATGACACGTCATCCAACTCGATGGTCTGCGTGCTTGACGCTGAAACAGAGAACATAATGACAGCCTCTGTCGCGCCGGCCGGTGCTTGCGTTGTTATTCCGCGATAATACCCGAATAGTCTGTTGGCATCGTTGGCATCGTATGCGGCGGTATCAATTCTGAGGGCCTCCGATTCCGTACCCGGCGGCACAATAAAAGTTACCGTCGCAACGATATTGGCATCAGTCTCTTCGCTACGGGCATAAAAAGACAGTTCATAGAAGCTTCCTTCCTGGATAGACACAGTTTGATACAGCTCGGCCCCGTCTTCCATGCTTACGGCGGAAGCGCCGGAATGCACTTTACCCAACTGCGTGACTTCAGAAATCAGACCTGCTGTTTCTGTCTCCCACCCGACAGGGATGCCCAATAAGAACTCTTCCATGCCGCCCCCAATAAGCATTTCGCCTGACGATTGACACTCACATTCGCCTTCAGGCCCCTGAGGGCCTTCAGGACCCTGGGGTCCTTCCGGCCCTTGAAGCCCTTCAGGACCCTGGGGTCCTTCCGGCCCTTGAGGCCCTTGTGTGCCCTCTGAATCCAGTGTGTTCAAGAAACCCTTTAAACGTGAAACATAAATACCGCACAAGCCCACAATGACCAACATTACGGCATAACACACCACGAAATTCGCACCAAACCCTACTCCGGTCAACAATGCGGGTTTCGAAGTTTTATTGTTATGATTTTCCGTTCCGGCCTCCATCTTTCTTTCCGGACTCTTGTCCGAATACTCTTTCCCCAAATTCTCTTTGCGACAATGACAACTTTCATATGTGGCGCAGGTTTGAGAATTTTTTAGTAACAGATTTTTTTTGCTTCTTTCGATCATTGATAATCTCCTTCCCATTAATTCCGTATCAATCAAGATATTTTGCGAGGATGTTCCCCATCAACATCATTGTATGCTCGTCTTCCTGACTTGTTCCACACTATGCGACAAAAATATTCAGACAAAAATATTCTCAGAAAATGACCATAGGTTGACATTTTTGGTTGACATTCTTATAAGGGATGATTATAATGAGTATATACTCGATGAGTGATAACTCATTAAATTGGAGGTTGTTTCATGCCCGGAAAACGCCGGCACCAAAAAGAGCAAACGCGTATGAGAATTATCGCGGCTGTGATCAAGGTATACACCGAACAAGGTTTTTCCGCACCCACAACGGCTATTGCCGGTGAAGCGGGTATCTCCCACGGTTCGATATTTGTACATTTCCCATCCCCGTCCCTTAATCATCTAAGTAGACAGCAATTCATAAAATGTATAACCGCTCTTTGAGGCGGCCGGGAACCCGCGAAACCTCTCGAATTGAGCGGTGTGGCGGGACTATTCTGAGATACTCTTGTATATACCCTGTTCGTGGCGTTGATGTCTCTTCTTACCAGGGAGACATTGATTGGGAGATTCTCAGTGAGCAGAATATCCATTTCGCGTTTATCAAAGCGACAGAGGGAAGCAGCTTTGTCGATGAATATTTTGAAACCAATTATCTATGCAACCGAAAAAGACTATGATATATATCTGTCAGACATTCTCTCGTCCAAGACCAAGACGATCTGCCGGTTCCTTTGCCCTGTCAGACGTTTTTCTCAACCTTCCGGCGAATTCTCTGTCAAAGCGCATCTGCACCGAAAGAAGATTTATTTGTTAAGATTCTTCATTTAGCCCGTATGTTCTAGATGAAAATGCAGAAAATAGGACAAGGTTCGGAAAAAATCATTATCAAACACGGTCGAACAAAAATAATCGTTTGGAGAAGGTAAAATGAAAAACATGAGCGTCTCCATGAAACTTATTACGGGTTTTGCCATTGTTGCCGGTCTTGCGGTAATTGTTGGCATAGTGGGTATTGTAGGTCTGAGAACCCTTAACAATTCTTATACCGATGCAATTGAGTCCCACGCGAAGCCTCTGCCCGATATCGGTGAGGCTATAGCCACGCTGCAACTAATGCGCGTGGATATCAGAAACGCCATTTACAACACCGGCAAACAGGCTGAATTGAGAAGTATTGAGTCCTCACTGAAAAGCAACATGGCAGATTTTGAGAAGCGGATAGATGAATACAGCGCGACAATTGCCCACCCCAAAGCGCGAGATGTCTTTAGTGCGGGGGAAAATGCCTACAAAACACGATTCAGCCCTATGGTGTTTCAAATCCTGGCGGAAGCCATGAACAACGCTGACCAGACAGCGCTTTTGGGGATATTGGAAGAGAATACGGCAGCGACAGAACAGATGACAAAAGATTTTCTAGACACAATGGATTTGAAGATGGAAATGCTGGAGACTACGAGCGCCGCCGGCGCCAGTCTTGCGAATCAGTTGCTTGTCTTGCTGGTGATTATTCTTATTGCTGCTATTGTTCTTGCTGCTGTGTTGAGTATCTATATCTCTGGTATGGTAGCCAAACCCCTTACACCCCTCACACTCTTCATGGAAAAAGCCGGCACCACAGGCGACCTCACTCTCGAACAAAAGGATATCGAAATCATAGGCGCCTTTTCTCAGAGGAAAGATGAACTGGGACGATGTATAGCGGCAACGGCCTTATTTCTGAAAAACATCACGGACATCACCGAAGGCTTGGATACTATTGCCAACGGTGATCTGACAGCCGATGTGACGCTTCTGTCTGAGCAGGATACCCTTGGTCTGATCCTGCAGAAAATATCCAACAACCTGAACCGTATGTTCGGAGAGGTCAACACATCGACCGGCCAGGTTACTTCCAGCGCCAAACAGGTGGCGGACACGGCGGCGAGTATAGCCTCCAGCGCGACACAAATGGCGGGAGGCGCGCAGTTTCTTGCGGATGGTGCTACGAAGCAGGCGACCTCTGTAGAAGAGTTGTCCGGCGCGATTGCCGGAATAGCGGAAAAGACCCGCACCAACACAAGCATGACAGATCAGGCCGCGCAGCTGGCCCGGACAGTAATTGGCAAGGCGGAACAGGGTGGTCACCAGATGGATGAAATGATTGCTGCCGTCAACGATATCACTGAAGCCAGCCAATCCATCCGCAGTATTATTGAAACCATAGATAGCATTGCCCTTCAGACGAATCTCCTTTCTCTGAACGCTGCCATTGAAGCGGCTCAAGCCGGAGAACACGGCAAAGGATTCGCGGTTGTGGCTGAAGAGGTGCGCAAGCTTGCCGGCCAAAGCGCGCAGGCCGTACAAGAAACCAGCTCCGTTATCCAGGATTCCATGCAGAAGGCAGAGTTGGGCGCCCGGGTAGCCGGCGAAATGGCCACAAGTCTTACGGAGATTATTGACAGCATCAATGAAAACAATCGTCTGATTACGGAGATTGCCAAAGCCTCAGAAGAGCAGTCCGTCAGTATTTCGCAAATTAATAGCAGCATTGAACAGGTGTCTGAGATTGTGCAACAAAACAGCGCGACAGCCGAAGAAAGCGCCGCTTCCGCAGAGGAAAGCGCTGCGGCAGCTGAGGAAAGCGCCGCGGCAGCCGACGAAATGACGACTCAGTCCGCTATTCTGGAAAAACTGATCTCTCAGTTCAGATTGAGAAACGCCGGCTAGCGCACTGGTGTTGGAGTCGCCGTTGCCGACAGTCAATGACGGTGATGAAGGTCATCGATGTGACGTCGATAGTGGTTCTTTGCAAACCGGGCAGGAAGGCGCCTCATAGGTACGTTCGTATGTTACGCTTACTGTTTGTAGGGAGGCTCCCCATATCGGGGCTGCGAAGGTTGCTGCCCGGACGCAGATTGTTGTCTATAGGGAGACGGCTGCCCATAGGGAGAAGGATGCTCATACGGGGTTTGTTGCCCGTACTGGGGTTGCTGCCCATACGGAGATTGCTGCCCATACGGAGATTGCTGCTCATACGGGGGTTGCTGCCCATACGGAGGTTGCTGCCCATACGGAGATTGTTGCTGTCCATACGGGGGTTGTTGCTGTCCATACGGGGGTTGCTGCCCGGACAAGGATTGTTGCCCAGGCGAAGGGTGCTATTTCCTCCTGATATCCAATTTAATGACATCATATTACAAAATTTCCATGAAGTCAAGGAGAAAAGATTCGTGGCAGAAGAATATTATATTCTGTCTGAACTGTAACGTCCTCTAAATGGACTGGCGCTTCTGTTTCCACGCTGTTTCCACGCAGATGAAGCCCATCTCCCGGCGCAAGGGGTCAAGGGACACCACTGCCCAAAACTTTCCAGACATATCGCGCCTTTTTTCTCATAAAAATGGAGTAGCATCCACCGGGAGGAAAGGCTATGAAAAAGTATGTAATCCTGATTTCTTTAGGTGTTGTTCTCATTCTTGCCGCGGTGACGGGCGTCTTGTTATTCAAGGGAAAAGCCGACCCGAAAGAAACGGCGTCAGAGGCGCTGCAAAAACTCAACGCTGCGCAGTCTTTCCGCTACACTTTTGTTCAGCACGAAATCAACGGTGCTCAAGAGAAACTTCTGGCTGACTTAAGTGGGGAAAAGAGCGGGAACGACATTGGCCTCAAAGGCAAAGTAGCTGGTAACGATGTTGAAATGGTGTGTCTTGGAGATGATTTCTTTAATCGAGACTTGCTCAATCAGAAATGGGTTCGGTATCCTGGTATCGCCGGTACGGTCATCCAACAACTCTTCCCGGTGGAGTTCAATCCTTCAACAATCGTAGAGCTTGACGAAACAGATGAGGTGGTGCTGCACAACGAAGAGGTCATTAACGAAAAAAAATGTTGGGTGTACCAGATCACACCAAAAGTCGCCGCGGACAGCATCAACAAAGAATGGAAAAACTTTGCCGCGACGCTGTATGTCGACAAGTCGTCCCATAATGTTGTCAGAACTGTTCTGACAGCGGATCACCAAAGGAAGGAGCGCAAATTGCGTCTGACCCTGGATTATGATTCTATTGGCGCGGAAATTACCCTTAACAAACCCTAAACAATCAGGCCACTGCTACGAGCTTCCGCGAGGTGATCGGGTACGACGATCATCTAGCGGAAGCTTCGTATTTGTGTGTTCATGAGAGATCAGGATTGTCGATCAAAATAGGCGCTTTTGCTGCCGGCCTGTAAGGGAATAGCCACAGCCATTCGGCTTGGAATGAGACCGATGCGGCAGGCTGTCTGGGCTGCGGAGTACATAATGCGGTTATCAACATTGTGAATGCTTGCGGTTTTGACGGCTGACCCTGCAGCGATACCAAGATCAACAATCTGCCAGGCGCAAAAGGGGCCTTCCTTCATTGAGGAGCGTTGAAGGGCCATTGTATCGCATGTGGCATATCCGCAGGCGCCGCAGTTGAGACCGGGAGTTGGGATATCCTTGAGGTAGACGAACAGGACGCAGACCGAGTCCCTGATATTTTTGGCGTCCCGGCTGAAATTGGCTTTCAGGGGCTCCGACGAGTCTTCGATCATGGCTTCAACCAAGGTTTCCATTTCCGCGGGGTCTGCAATAATTCGAGTCGCAATATCATCCCGTCCCCGCGCCTTTGGCGCCGTGACGGCTGACAAAGCCATAAACTCAGCGGCGGTTCTGACAATTTCCATAGGGTTCCCTCCAAATTGATTCAGTTACAATGGACAATGAGAGGCAATGGACAATGGACAATGGACAGTGGACAATGAGAGGCAATGGACAATGGACAATGGACAATGGACAATGAGAGGCAATGGGCAATGGACAAGGCTGATATCTTTCTGCCTTTGAACCGATGGGCAGTTGACAATGGACAGGGAACAGTAGACAATGAAAGACAGGGGAAGCGGGAGCAGAACTGTTGCTATGCAATTTGGGATCAGAATCTATTTTACAGGATCAAACAAATAAAGCAAGAGACTGTCACAAGATTCGTCGAAATGATTCGTCGAAAAGATTCTGGATAGCATAAGTCTGAGGCGACTCATATTGATTCAGCGTCATTCCCTAGTGTCCGTTGGTCCAAAGGCTGAAGGATATCAGCCTTATCCATTGGTCCACAGGCTGAAAGATATCAGCCTTGTCCATTGCCTTTCATTGTCCATTGTCCATTGTCCATTGTCAATTGCCTCTCATTGTCCATTGTCCATTGTCTCAGGGGGGTTTCTATGCAAATTTGGACAGTCAAAGATCTTAACAACCTGATCGGGGGAACCTTGCAGCGTCAACCTGTTTTGCGGGGCTGCTGGGTGACGGGGGAAATCTCCAATTTTAAGCACCATGCCCCGTCCGGGCATTGGTATTTTACCCTGAAGGATAAGCAGGCGTCTTTGCGGGCGGTTATGTTTCGGTCGCGGGCGGCTCTTGTGCCTTTTGCGCCCGGAAACGGTCTGAAAGTACTGGCTCACGGCGATGTCCGGCTCTATGAAAAAGACGGCAGCATCCAGTTGTATGTGGATGAACTGAGTCCCCGCGGCACGGGGGAGCTCTTTTTGGCTCATGAGCAGCTTAAGGCCCGTTTGGCGGCGGAAGGACTGGGGGATGCAGCCCGCAAGCGCAGTCTGCCGGCCTATCCCTCCTGCGTGGGCATTGTTACCAGTGCTGCCGGTGCGGCGTTGCACGATATTATACGCGTGGCGCGCCGACGCAATCCGCAGGTTAGGCTGTTGCTGGCGCCGACGGCTGTGCAGGGGGCGGAAGCGCCGGGGGAGCTTGTGCGGGCCCTGGACAGAGTAGGCCGTTCGGGGTTGTGTGATGTCATTATTATGGGGCGCGGCGGCGGGTCTTTGGAGGAGCTGTGGGCTTTTAACACTGAGGAGGTTGCGCGAGCTGTGGCGGCTTGCCCTGTGCCGGTGATTTCAGCTGTGGGGCATGAGATTGATTTTACCATCGCGGATTTCGTCGCGGATTTGCGGGCGCCGACGCCCTCAGCCGCCGCGGAATTGGCGATTCCGGCTGCCGAGGAGATGGCGGGGACGCTTTTGGGTATGGAGAGCCGCTTAAAAAAGGCATTGGAGGGGGTTTTCTGGCGCAAGGGATGTCAGTTGGATTTGCTGCGGCAGCGCCCGGGGCTGCGGGATCCCCGTAGTTGTCTGAACGTGCGCGCCCAGCGCCTTATTGCTTTGGATGAAAGGCTTATGAGCGCAAAAACTGGATTAATATCAAAAAAGAATGATATACTACACTTATTCAGTTCGCGTTTGCACGCCTTGAGTCCGTTGGCGGTTTTGAGCCGCGGCTATGGCGTGCTTCAGGATGATCAGGGCTGTGTGATCTGTTCCGTTCATGATGTCGAGCCCGGTGCCGTAGTTGGTGTCCGCCTCGCTGACGGCAGTCTGGAGTGCGAGGTGAAAACGAGGGTGGAGATTGTCTGATTCCTCTGAACAGCGAACGTGAACAGCGAACGTGAACAGCGAACATGAACAATGAACACGAACAATGAACACGAACAACGAACACGAACAACGAACACGAACAACGAACAAGTGAGCGGGGGATGTTATGGCTGAAGCGAGTCCTGAACGGGAAACGAACCTTTCCTTTGAGGAGGGGTTGAAGCGTTTGGAAGAAGTGCTGCGGGAGCTTGAACAACCGGCGGTGACTTTGGATGCGTCTTTGGGACTTTTTGGCGAGGGGGTGGCCTTGATACGCCGTTGCCAGACCCAGTTGACGCAGGCTGAGGGGAAATTGCAGGTGTTGATGGAAGAGGCTGATGGGTCTTTGGTTTTGCGTGAGTTGGCCGATCTGTCAGCCGATTTGGAATGAAAGAATGGAATGAACGGAATGATTGGTATAGAGGGAATGGACAAAGGAGGCTTGGGAGTGGATTTCGCGGGGATCTATAGCCGATATTCTCTGATGATTGAAGCTGTTCTGAATGAACTGGCGCCGGAATTGGCTCAGCCGGAATTGGCTCAACCAGGCTTGAGTCTGCGGGAGGATGTGTTGGCGCGAAGCCTGCACTATGTGGTGAGCGGCGGTGGGAAGAGGCTGCGGCCGGTTTTGGCGTTGGCTGTCTGCGATCTTGTTGGCGGCGATCTGGAGGTGGCTGTTATGCCCGCGGCGGCTGTTGAACTGATCCATACGTATTCTCTGGTTCATGATGATTTGCCTTGCATGGATGATGATGATATGCGCCGGGATAAACCGACCGCTCATAAGGTGTTTGGGGAGGCTGTGGCGCTGTTGACCGGGGACGCGCTTTTGACGTTTGCTTTTGAGGTTTTGGCCCGGACGGAGGATTTGCCGCCGGAGGTCAGAGTCTGCCTTGTGCGTGAGGTGGCGGAGGCGGCTGGGAGAAAGGGTATGGTGTTGGGTCAGGTTCTTGATATGTGTTATACGGAAGCAGCGGCGGACTTGGCGGATGGGGAGGGGAGCTGGCTGGAGCGACTGGAGCGGATGCATGGCCTTAAGACCGGCAAGCTCTTGAGGGCTGCGGCGCGGGTGGGAGCTTTGTGCGGCGGCTGTACACCTGAGCAGTTGGCACTGGTGACGCGGTACGCCGAAATGGTGGGGCTGGCTTTTCAGATTCAGGACGATCTGCTGGATGAAGTCGGCGACAGCAGCCAGTTGGGCAAAAACACCGGTGGCGACGCCCGTCTGGGCAAGTTGACTTATGTTTCTTTGCTGGGATTGGATGAGGCTATGGGACAGCGGGACAACGCTCTCGCTGAAGCGGGGCGGGCTTTGGATTCTTTTGGTCACAGGGCTGATTTTTTGCGGGATTTGGCTGATTTTATTGCGGCACGGAAGAGGTAGTCTTTTTTATGAGCGTTATTGAAAGCACTTTATCGAATAATATTCTTTTTGTTTCCATGTTGGCTTGGCTGCTGGCCCAAGGGGCGAAGATTCTTTTGGCTTTTTTCCTGGGCCGGAAGCTTTCCTTTTGGATGCTTATGGAGTCGGGGGGATTTCCCAGTTCTCATTCGGCGCTGGTTTCGGCGATGGCGGTTCAGGTGGGTCAGGTGGCGGGCTGGGATACGCCGATTTTTGCCGTTTGTTTAATTTTTGCTTTTGTGGTGATGTATGACGCGGCGGGGGTGCGCCGGGCGGCAGGAGAGCACGCTTATTTGATTAATGAAATTATTGACCGGCTGGATTTGTCACATATTCATAAAAGCTCCAAAAAAGCTGAGGATGAGAAGAAGCGCTTGAAAGAACTGATTGGTCATACACCTTTTGAGGTTTTTGGCGGCGCGGTGGTTGGCGTTCTTATCGCGATTTTGTTGTAGTTTGCTGCCGGCGAATAGAAGCATAAGCTGACAATAAGCCGACAAATTCATTTATTTTTCCGGAATGGGTTTTCAAAAGCGATCTTTTTCATTATAATAAAGAGAGAATGAGGATAAAATGTGATGTTGAGGAGGCCGGGCGTGTGAGGTTGCTTGATCAAATCAATTCTCCCCGGGATTTGCGTGCTTTGCATGCTGAGGAAGTCCGGCAACTGGCGGATGAAATTCGTGATGAGATGATATCGGTTGTGTCAAAAAACGGCGGTCATCTTGCATCGAATTTGGGCGTGGTGGAGCTGACGATTGCTTTGCACAGGGTTTTTGATGCGCCTCATGATAAGATTATTTGGGATGTGGGACATCAGTCTTATGTCCATAAGCTTTTGACGGGTCGGCGGGAGCAGTTTGCCTCTTTGCGTTGCCATAATGGATTGTCGGGGTTTCCACGCTTGGAGGAGAGCGCTTATGACGCTTTTGGCGCGGGGCATTCCAGCACGTCGATTTCAGCGGCGGTGGGATACGCTCAGGCCCGCGATTTGCAAGGGGAAAACTATTCTGTGGCGGCGGTGATCGGCGATGGGTCGATTGGCAGCGGCATGGCCTATGAGGCCCTTAACCACGCGGGCAGCTTGGATTCGGATCTGATTGTCGTCCTTAATGATAATGAGATGTCAATTTCTAAAAATGTGGGCGCTATGGCGTCTTATCTGAACCGCATAAGGACAGTGCCGGGATACAAGCGTAAGAAGAAGGCTGTTAAGAATAGGATGTCCCAGATTCCCTTGGTTGGCAGGCTTATGGCGTCGGTGACCAAGAAAATTAAAGATGGCATTAAGTTCTGGATTTTGGGTGAGCGGTTGTTTGAGGAGTTGGGGTTCGCCTATCTGGGTCCGGTCAACGGGCACGATATCGGGAAGCTGGAGGAGTTGCTGCGACGGGCGCGGCAGCGAGGGGGCCCTGTTTTGGTGCATATTACAACGCAAAAGGGCAAGGGCTATGAACCGGCGGAACGGAATCCCGATATTTTTCATGGGATTGGGCCGTTTGACCGGTCCAATGGGTCGGCGGCGGCGAAAAAGGGCGTGCCTACGTATACTCAGGTCTTTGGTCAGACCTTGTGTGAGCTGGCTAAAGAGGACGCCCGGGTGGTGGCGATTACGGCGGCTATGTGCGGCGGCACCGGCTTGGATGAGTTCAAACGGTTGTATCCGGAGCGGTTTTTTGATGTAGGCATTGCCGAGCCTCACGCGGTGACTTTTGCCGCCGGCTTGGCTTTGGGCGGTATGAAACCGGTGGTGGCGATCTATTCGACTTTTTGTCAGCGGGCCTTTGATCAGATTCTTCATGATGTTTGTCTGCAAAAAATCCCTGTGGTGTTCGCGGTGGACAGGGCCGGCCTCGTGGGCGAGGACGGTTGTACCCATCATGGGATTTTTGATATAGGGTTCTTTCGGATGATGCCGGGGCTGCCGGTTATGGCGCCGGCGGATGAGGTGGAACTGGCCCGGATGCTAAGCGATGCGCTGGCGATGGAGGGGCCTGTAGTGGTGCGTTATCCCCGCGGTCAGGGGTTGGGCGTGAAGGAAGATGATGTCCGGCCGTTGGAATTTGGGCGGGCGGAGCTGTGCCGTAAGGGAACGGATGTGACGCTGATCGGGTGCGGCGCTACCGTCGCGGTGTGCCGGCGGGCGGCTGAGGAGCTGATTCGGATGGGGATCAGCGCGGGGGTCATTAATTTGCGGTATTTGAATCCGCTGGATGCGGCGATGGTCGTGGCGCAAGCGAAGCTGACGGGACGTTTGATTACCGTGGAGGATCATGTGTTGATGGCAGGTATGGGCAGCGCCGTGGCTGAGGTGATTGCCGACGCGGGGCTGGAGGGTGTCCGGCTGGAGCGGTTGGGATATCAAGGGTTTGTGCAGCATGGCGCCACGGATGTGCTGCAGCGGGAGGAAGGGGTCTGTGTGGAGCGCGTCGTGCGGCTTTGCGCGTCAGAGACTCAGGAGAAGGGATTAGGGGTTAGGAGAAGGGGGTAGGAGAAGGGGTTAGGGGTTAGGGGTCAGGGGTCAGGAGAAGGGGTTTGATGCTGGCCGGCTGCTAATCGGGATTCCGCTTGTTCTTCTGAAGCTCATGAATAAAGCCTTCGATATCCTTGGCTTTCTTTTGTTCGGCGTAGATGCGGCGGATGCTGATGGGGCGGCTGAGGCGGCTCAGCAGGTTTGATTCCGAGAGAAGGTCTCTTGGATCCGGTGAATGCTGAGTTAGAACGGGGATACCTTTTCCGTTTTCTTCGTCGTAGAATTCTATGGTAGGCATTTCCGTCGCTTTTTTGTCCGCTGAATCTAAGATAAGGGTGTCGTTGGGAAAGACGTGTCTAACGCAGTTGTAGATAATGTTAAAGATGTCTTTGTCGGCTGCTATGGGCTGCGTCGGCGTTTCGTAGACGCAGCGCATGATGTTTCTGCTGAGGAAATTGACGGCGTCCGGGTTTTTGTTTTCGCTGAGAGCCTGGATCTCTTTTAAGATGACGCCGTCATTGCGGCTTAGGTACAATGATAACGAGAAGTCTTCCGCAATGGGCCCGTTGTAGATTTCTTTGAGCAGGTTGGACAGCAGTTTATCCAGATACCGCCTTGTTTTATGAAAGTAGACTTGGACATACATAAAGTAACGTGCCATGACGAATTCCTCAAAAGCCTGAAGTCCGCCGCGGTCTATGGCAAGCTGCATGGCGTCGTTTTTTCTGTAAACGTTTAGGGAGCCAAGCAGCCTGTTGACGTCGTAGTTGCCGTAGTTTACGCCGCAGTGATAGGAATCTCTGAGCAAATAGTCCATTTTATCACAGTCCAGGTCGCTGTTGACGAAGCTTCGCAGCAGATTGAAATCAGGATGCTTGTAGTGTTTGTTTTTGCAGGCGCTGTCATTTTTTTCTCCATAGACTAGCCATACCAGTTCCGGTGTCATATCGCTGGATTCATGGAGGATGCCCGCTATCTCTGTTTCAAAAAGTATCCGTTTCGTGAAATGTTCGTGGGTGAGGTTTTTGGCGAAGAGCTTGTCGCCGGCATGAGAAAAGGGCAGATGGCCCAGGTCGTGAACCAGGGCCGCCATGCGCAAGAGTTGTTTATAGATCTGATGGGTTGATCTGTCAAAGAGTTTCCTGCCGTTGAGATCATAGTAATTTTCGACGACGTTGTCAAAAGCTTTTGAGACAAGATGCAAGACCCCGAGGGAGTGGCCGAACCGGGTATGTTCCGCGCCGTGATAAACCAGGTATGATGTGCCAAGCTGCCGAATATTTCGCAGCCGTTGGAAGGGCGATGAGTTGATTATTCTGAGTTCCAGAGGATCGACTTCAATGAAGCCGTGAACGGGATCTCTGAAGATTTTAGTGCTCATAATTGTCCGCCTGTTTATCTTATTAGGGAAGGGGTAAGGAAGAACCTGGGAAGAACCTGGGACAAACCTAGAGGAATATTGGGCTATAATGTACAGTATGTCTGGTTTTTGAATAGTATGATTGTTTTTCTGGTGTCTTTGTTTTTTGGCGGCACCGTCGTATAATGGGAGGATGACGGATAAAGCGCGATTGGATATAGTGCTGGTACGGCAGGGCCTGGCGGAGAGCCGGGAGAAGGCGCAGGCCCTTATTATGGCTGGACAGGTTTTTGCGGGGGAGGAGAGGTTGGAGCGGGCGGCGGCAAAAGTCCCGGCAGATTTGGCGGTTACGGTTAGAGCTTCGTTGCCCTACGTGTCCCGAGGCGGACTAAAGCTGGAACGGGCTTTGGAGAGTTTCGATTTGGATTTGGCGGGCCAAGTTGTGGCGGATCTGGGGGCTTCGACAGGGGGGTTCACAGATTGTGCTTTGCAGAACGGAGCCAAGAAGGTGTACGCGGTTGACGTGGGGTATGGTCAGTTGCACTGGAAGCTGCGGCAGGATGAACGAGTGGTGTGTTTAGAACGGGTGAACGCCCGGTATATGACGGAGGAGAGTCTGCCGGAGCCGGTGGACGTTGTTGTCTGCGATGTGGCGTTTATCTCTTTGACAAAGATTTTTCCGGCGATGGTTCGTATCTTGCGAGATGGCGGCAGGGCGGTGGTGCTGGTGAAGCCGCAGTTTGAGGCGGGAGCGGATAAAGTCGGAAAAAAAGGTGTCGTTCGCGACGCTGCGGTGCATCGGCAGGTACTGATTGATGTTCTGAGCGCGGCTGAGAGTTGTGGCTTTGTTGTTGAGGGGCTGGACGTTTCGCCAATTGCAGGGGCTAAGGGGAACAAGGAATTCCTGGCATGTCTGCGGCTGGGGTTTGGAAACAGGGGTTAGGGATCAGGGGTTAGGGGTGGTGGGGAATTGGTGTAGATATTTTTTGTTGGTAGAATCAAAGGGTGCGAGAGCGGTTGAAACAATAGGAGAGGAAAGGTTTTTCCACATCACAAAACCAAAGGCCGCTTTCAGCCTTGGCTTTTAGCGTAAGC
>WRHI01000056.1 GCA_009783315.1 Peptococcaceae bacterium | reverse complement strand
TGTTACTGGCCAGCGCGGTATCTGCCTCCAACTCACCATTGAGTTGCGGGAAAACACCGCGGCAGAAAGCTCTGCTTATCCTTATCGTCAGTTCATGCACTTTTTAAATATGCACCCATGACCTGGTTCCTGGGGGCAGGGTTCCTGGGGGCAGGGGTTAGGGGGCAGGGGTTTAGGAGGCAAGAGGTTAGGGGTTAGGGCCATGTTGCTTGAAAACATCAGCATTTCAGGATATTATTGGGGAAAGAAGACTGTTGGGACACGGATGGAAACGGAGAGCAGGAGACTGTTATGGGTACAAACAAAAAATGATCCGACGCTGAAAAATATTAATGGTGGAAAGGGCTGAGGGCGAAAATGCGTGCGAAAAAACTGGTGGCGCCGATTCTATGGACCTTGATAACAATAATCCTTTGTTTTGGCTGGATGTTGGGCGTGGTGTACAGTGCCTTTTCTGATGGGATAGCTGTTTCTTGGCTTGCTGTGGCGGTGGTGGGCATTCCATTGCTGATTTGTGCGGGAATCAGCTTGTATGTTATGATAGAGAGAATCAAAGAAATAAGGAGTGGTGAAGAAGATGATCTTGGTCAATACTAATTACATTTCGGGAAAAGAGTTGGATACCCTAGGCTTGGTTAAGGGCAGCACGGTTCAGTCAAGAAACATTGGACGTGATATTACCCAAGGATTCAAGCAAATCGTGGGCGGCGAGCTGAAAGCTTATACGGAAATGATGAATACGGCCCGCGCTTTGGCGACGAAACGCATGGTTGCCGAAGCGGAGGCTATGCAAGCGGACGCTGTTATTCATGTCAGATACGCGTCGTCGGCGGTTATGCAAGCTGCGGCTGAAGTTATCGCATATGGGACGGCGGTTAAATTCAGGAATTAATCCGGTGGGATGAGTCAGGAACACTTGCCCAGAGAAAAATTCCGACAGGCGCGTTATCAAGCCTGGCGGGATTTTTTGTTGTATTGATCCTATTAAGTGATTTGGACTTGGCGGAGTACTAGTACTCCGTCAAGTCCAAATCACTTAATAGGATTGCAAGTATTTCGACACGATGCAAGGAAGAACCGACGACGAATACCGGGTGTCTTCTAGGAGGATCTTATGAAGCAGCGTGTACAGCTGATATCTTTCAGCAGTAAGACGCCGCAAGACATTAAGTGATTTTGGCTTGGCGGAGTACTAGGGTCAAATGCCGTACGGGCAGGTTTCCTTCAGGCCGCACAGGTCGCATCTCTGGTGTTTCCGGCCATGATTAAGGTTTTCTCCTAACCCGATGATTGCTGTAACGGATTTGCGTGGCAACAGAATCAGGTTCTGGGTACAAGTCAGCCCAATTTTTCTTTCGGCGTCCAAAGCCGCCAGCAGCCGTGGCTGAATATCCAGCGGCAAGTCGCCGTAGCCGGGGCTGTACCGCGATGTGGCGGTGAGTCCGTTAGACAAGGCTTCCCGGCAGACGTGTTGTTCGATGGCGTCGCAGGCGCTCTCGATTTGTTGGGTGGCACAGGCGTCAAGAACAAGGGCGCGGGTCATGTCAGTGTGCTCCCGGCGACGGATCAGGTTGTCCGCGTCGACGCCGAGGGTGACGGCCAAGAGTACAGCCCGGCGACATCCCTTCAGATGCCGGCCTATCCCTTGGCCAAACAAAGTGACTTGGGTATTTCGCAGAAACAGAGTTTCCGGGGTAGGCTCGTCTTGATGTGGGTCGGCTTCGTCCTGGGATGTGCCGGGTTTGTCCTGGAGCGGAGTTCTCTCAAGATCGAAGATTCTGTAAGTATGACGAGGCTGAAGCGAACGTATTTCTCCCAAACACTCTTCGACGAGAGCGTCCAACTGTGGCGGTACTGCCTGACCACGGCGTCCCAGGTATCGCAAGACGGTATCCTTGGCTTGTTGGGTTAGCCCGGTTTGGTGGGGCTGGGGGTGGACGGGGCGCTCAGACCGCGACACTATTCTATTCTCCCGATGGATTTCATGCATTGTTCGGCGATCTCCGGTTTGTTCATGGTGTAGATGTGGACGCCGTCCGCACCGTGTTCAAGAAGTCCGTTGATCTGTTTGGCGGCGTATTCAATGCCGGCCTGGCGCAAATCCTCGGGACTATCGGCGTATTTGTGCAGGATTTTGACGATGACGGGGGGAAGGGAAGCCCCGCACAGAAAAATCATGCGCTCAATTTGCGCCTGTCCCAGGATAGGCATAACGCCCGCCGAAATAGGCAACGTGACGCCGCCGCGGCGCGCTTTATCCAAAAAACGGTAGAAGATGTCGTTGTCATAAAATAGCTGCGTTATCAAAAAATCCGCGCCGGCTTCCTGCTTCCGCCGCAAACGGGCGATATCCAGAGCGAGATCGTCGCATTCGATGTGTCCTTCGGGATAACAAGCCGCTCCGATACAGAAATCGCCCTGTTCGCGGATATCGCGGATCAGATCCTCGGCGTACCGGAAGTGGGCGGCGGGAAGGGGGCGGGATGTGGGATGTGGACAATGGGACGATTCCCTATCGCCGCGCAGAGCGAGAATATCGTGGATGTCTTCAGCCCGCAGTTGCCTGAGGGTTTCGAGAATTTTGGCGTGGTCGGCGCCTTGGCAGGTCAGGTGGGCCAAAACTGTAATGCCGTATTGCCGCCTGATGTGCGCGGCGACTTGGGTCGTCCGGTTGACGCTGCCTGAACCGCCGGCACCGTAGGTTACGCTGATGAAATCGGGGCGGAGAGCCGCCATTTGGCTGAGCGGCGCGTAGATGCTTTCGACGGCGGCGTCTTTTTTTGGCGGAAATATCTCGAAGGATATCACCGGGCGGCTGGGTTGGTAGAGGTCTTTGATGGGCATGGCGCGCGTCCTTTCGCAGTCTTGTTTCTCAATTGGGCTGCGGATACAACCCACCTGAGTCCTGTGTGCTGAGTCCTGAGTACCATATTAACATAGACGACGGGTCAAAATCCATTTTGATAATGGTGTTAACCGGCGCGGGGGGGACCACGGGATAACCGCAGGGATAACTGCGGGTGTGGTTCATGGCCGGCAGCACTTGAATTCTTCGCGTCTCCGTTCTATTATTTATTGTAGAGTGCTGATAGAGAAGTAAAAACATAATTATCGGAGGATTAAGGTTGTTTATGAGGAGAGAGAGGACTGTGCCGGCGGCCAAAATCGAACGTGTGCTGCCCCAAGTCGCCAAGCCCGGGCGCTATGTGGGAGGCGAATGGAATATGACGCTGAAGGATTGGGAGGCGGTGGCGGCCCGGATGGTTTTTGTGTTTCCGGATGTGTATGAAGTGGGTATGTCGAATCTGGCTTTGCGCATTCTTTATGGGTTGATCAATGCCGATCCGCGTTTTCTTTGTGAGAGGGCTTTCGCGCCTTGGCCGGACATGGAGGCGTGTATGCGGGCAGAGGGGATCCCACTGTATTCTTTGGAGTCCCGGACGCCTTTGAAGGCATTTGACGTGGTGGGGTTCACGTTGCAATACGAGCTTTCCTATACCAATGTGCTTAATTGTTTGTCGCTGGCGGGTCTGGCCTTGCGGTGGGAGAACCGGAGGGGCGGGGACCCCTGGATCATCGCCGGGGGGCCTTGCGCTTACAACCCGGAGCCGTTGGCGCCTTTTGTCGATATTTTTTTTCTGGGGGAAGCGGAGGAACAGCTGCCGGTTCTGTTAGATATATTGGCGGAAGGCAAGCTGGCCCAGAGGGCGGCCCACAGTGAAGAGGCTTGCCGGGGGATTCGACGGAAGACGCTTTTGCGGGCCGCCGGGGTGCCCGGGGTATATGTGCCGGAGTTTTACACGCCCAAGTATGGGTTGGAAGCGAGTACGGGGACAACGGCGGCTGCCGATGGGACAACGGTTGCCGGTATGACGATGCTGGAACGGCTGGATGTGGCTGAGGGGGCGCCGGAGCGGGTGACAAAGGCCTTGGTGCGGGATTTCGAGAGGGCTTATTTTCCGGAAAAGCCTATGGTGCCGTATCTGGAAATTGTTCATGATCGTGTGTCCCTGGAGATTATGCGCGGGTGCGGGCGGGGTTGCCGGTTCTGCCAGGCGGGCATGATTTACCGGCCGGTGCGGGAGCGGTCGGTTGAGACGTTGTTGGCGCAGGCGCGGACGATGTTGGACGCGACGGGTTATGACGAGGTGTCGCTGGTTTCGTTGTCGTCGGGGGATTACAGCCGGATCAATGAGCTTTTGGAGGAGTTGATGACAGAGCTGGTGCCCCGGAAGGCGAATGTTTCACTGCCATCTTTGCGGCTGGACTCCTTTGATGTGGAAATCGCGCGGCAGGTTCAGAAGGTGCGCAAATCGGGGCTGACTTTCGCGCCGGAAGCGGGAACCCAGCGGCTGCGCGATGTGATTAATAAGAATGTGACAGATGAGGATTTGTTTCGGGTGGTGGAGGCGGTTTTCCGGGAAGGATGGCAGCAGGTTAAGCTCTATTACATGATCGGGCTGCCGACGGAAACCCGGGAAGACCTGGAGGGCATTGTGGAGCAGGTGAAAGGGGTGCTGGCGGCGGCGAAGCGGGCCGGGCGGCGCGGGGCGCGTGTGACGGTGTCGGTGAGTTCTTTTGTGCCTAAGCCTCATACGCCTTTTCAGTGGGAAGCTCAGAATACTCCTGAAGTTCTGAAAGAGAAACAGGAATTCCTGCGAGCCGGCCTCAAGCCTTTACGAGTGAAGTTTTCCTACCATGACGTTCAGATGAGCTGGGCGGAGGGATTGTTGGCCCGGGGAGACAGGCGGATGGCCGACGTGCTGGAGAAGCTGGCGGCGGCTGGGGCGCGGTTTGACGGGTGGTCGGAATATTTCCGGGGGGAGCTTTGGCGGGAAGCCTTGGCGGCGGCGGGTTTGGACGGGGGTTGGTATACGGCGCGGGAGCGGTCCGAGGAGGAGCTGCTGCCTTGGGATCATCTTGACTGTGGGGTGAAGAAGGGGTTTTTGCTGCGGGAGAAATGGAGAGCAATGGACAATTGACAATGGACAATTGACAATGGGAAAACAGTATCAGGCAAGTAATATCAACGGGTTGATACTTGACAATTGTGGGGTGGTTGCCGGCTGGAGGGCAATATCGGCTTTACGCAGTTGGGAGGTTGGGGAGCAGGAAAACGGTGGTTTGTTTTTGTGTATATTTTGTGTTATGATCCGGGTTAGGAAGCTTGAAGGAAACAGAAAGTTAGGATGGTGAGGATTTGAGAAGATTTTATGTGATGGTACTTTCCGCATCTTTGCTGCTCTCGGGTTGTTCTTTTTTTAATCAGCAGGATGAAGCGCCATTAAATGATGTCGCGGGATCTGATGAGTTGATAGGAGATGTCCTGGATCCTTATTATAATCCTTATAATTATACCACGGTGACAGATGGGGAATATGTGTTTTATTGTGATGCGGCCGGTATATTCAGATGGTCCGTCACAAGCGGAGAAACTCAATTAATCGTTTCTGAGGAACGGGTAAGAGGCATTGTCCTTCATAATTCATATGTCTATTATATCATCAGTTGGGATTCTGCGGTGTACAGAATTAACAAGGACGGGAAGGATCGAATTGCTCTAGAAACGAGTTTTGGCAATAAACGTATACTCCTTAACACCATTCATTGTTTTCAGGATAGATTGTACATTGACTGCACAGTAAATATTGGAGAAAAAAGTGATGGAATAATAAATAGAATATTGATAACAGACATTAATGATGATGAAAACGAGCTTATACTCGGAGAGGGTCCGGTTATTCCTACTTCGAGAGGAGCTTCTTATATAATAGAGAATTATACGACAGGATGGGAGATAGCCAGTCACGCCATTTATTGTGTTTATCCAGATGGTCATAGAAGATTTATAGCGGATGGCATCTTATCCAATCCCAATTATTTAATAACGGATAATTATATTTTCTATATTAAGGAAGATCCCCAAACATCACAATCTATCGTTTGGCGATGTAACCTTGATGGTGAAAACCAGACAATACTTGTTGGTGGACATACAATAGGTATTCTTATGAATTATGATGATGAATGGGTTTATGGATATATGCAAAACAAAGCTTTGTGTAGAATACATCAGGCGTCAGGACATATTGAGGAATATCCGGCTTGGCCTCATTACGCGTCTAATCCATGCATAAGTATTGTTGGCAGCTATATGTACGGTTTTGAAGATGGCTATTATTATGGGGGCAGAGTTATTCGAATGCATGTTGATGGTGGAGATATCGAATATGCTCCCTTCTGATCTTGCCCGTCCATTATAGTAAATAGAAAAAGGATGGGAAATTTTCAATAAAAACGCACTCCTTCTTCTATTTAGTTTTTTCGATTCTCGTTAAAATTACCAGATTGCCCTTGTGTTTGCACCAGCGCCAAAATGCAATCCTAAATCAACAAACCCATGATCACCATAAGCCACGTCATCACCGACCCCCAGCCAAGTATTTCCGCCATCCATGGAATAATATCGAAATTTCATATAGTTGGGATAAGTCATGCCAGCTTGTGACTCATTAGAAGCGTTGATAACTGCCAATTTCGTGCCTATAGGAAGTTTTTCCTTAAGGATGCCACTTGCATTTCTACGATCCAATATTTTTTTTGTAACAAATATGAGATAATCATCGCCATTGATCAATTGATGACTGACGCTTACTAAGCCTGCCCCATCGGAGTTGTACTCATGATAAACCCCTTGATTACTGTAGATGTTTCCTAAATAATATCCTTGTTTTAAACCGTGCTGTGAATCGTGAAAAGTAACATGATAAAATGCCGGAGGAGAACCAGTTGGTCTCATATTTTCCAACCTACTATAGGCATCTCCAGGCTGGACATATCCAATAATGCTCCCCGCTTGATTGCCGCAATCCGATGCATCCCATACAGGTATACTCTGATCTGAGAGATTGATAGCTATTTTTCCAACAAAGATACCTAATGGAGGACCATAGTCCAAGAATTTAGGTTCAACTGGAGGCGCGAGTACATATTCTTCGCTGCTGTCTGCATATGGTGCTAAACTATTGAACCCGCTATCTCGTCCGGAATAAATATTCTTGTCAAGATCAAAGGTCTCACCATTGTAGCTGATATTTGTATACTCTTTAATCTGATCATAGGCCCAATCCAACGGCATCTTAAATCCCAAATTGCCGCTAAATCCTGTAGACATGTCACTGACAAAGCTGCTTACAGACAACCCCGCAGCGGCAACCCGATTGCAAACGTTGCGGGTCGCATAGATACCAACTCTATATCCACTCATTGTGGCATTGACTCCAGAAAAATAAGGGATAATGCTATTTGTTATCTCAGGATCCGTGGCATCGAAATCAACCGCAAAATAGATAATTGTGTTTCGGGGTACGCCATGTTTGCGTGCGGCCATGCAAGCTGTTTCCGCGTCAGTTTTGCCTATTAAATTATAAAAATAGAAGGCGCTTGTTCCGACTTTTTGAAAGATTGGGAACACGCTCAGCCCTCCGGCAAAGATTCTTGACAACTCTCCAGACCTAATTTCCTTAAAGTCTCCTCCTGTGATATAACGTCCCACACGTTGATAGCCATTTGCTTGCAGATAGGCAAGTTTTGCAGGTGTGATTTCAAACCTGGTGTCACAGTGTTGTATCCGGAATTGCCGCCGTAAGTTTCATTCAACCATATTTGAGTTTGTTGTACCATATAATCCATAAGAGTATCTCCTGCCTGTATTATTTTTTTGCGTTCAGAGAAGTATATGCGGATTATACATAAAACGTGCTAAATGCTATCGACTATTGGCGGTTAGCTCTGTTGATGGCTGTTGATAGGTAAGGAGGTTGCCGGAACAAGTGATAGCTTGTACAATAGGACGTGCTGGATCTTATGCCGCGATTGAATCGTTTCCTAATTGTCCATTGGTTCACAGGCTGAAGGATATAAGTCTTGTCCATTGCTAAGTAAGGAAGGTTCACAAGATCATGAAAATCAGGATGGCTTACGCAAAAAAGGATTCGGCCCAATATATTGCGCATCTCGATATGGCGCGGCTGTTTCAGAGGGCTTTCCGGCGGGCGGCGGTGGAGATCGTCTATTCAGAGGGGTTCAATCCTCATCCGAAGATTTCTTTTGGCGCGCCGCTGCCGGTGGGCATGGCCGGGGAGCGGGAGTATGTGGATGTGGATGTGCGAGAGCAGGGATTTGACGACATGCGAGAGGGGTTTGTGCGTTTGAGCGCGCAGATGCCATTGGGGATTGAGCTTTTGGCTTGGCAGATTCTGCCGGATCGGGCGCAGAAGCTAATGGCACTGCTGGATACGGCGGTGTATCGGGCGGAAGTTCCGGGGCGTGAGGAGAACAAAGCCGAAGCCCAAGTTGCTGGAGAAATCAGCGAACTTGAGCGCGGTCTTCATAGGTGGCTTGAACAAGAGGTGATTTGTTGGGATAGGAAGAAGGAGGGCAAGGTATTGTCCGTTGACATACGGCCTTTTATTCGATCGGTGACAATGGTTGGGGCGGGGCGGCTTAATGAGGATGAAGGGGGGAGAGGGGTTGATTTTGAGATTGTGACGGTTCTTGGCAACGCCGGGTCGGTTCGTCCCATGGAGATTCTTGGGGCCTTCTGCCGGGATGAGGGTTTGGGTCTTGATTTGGAGCGGGCCCGTGCCAGGCGAACGGGTGTCTATTGGCTGGATGCGCAGGGTGTGAGGCGGGCGCCTGACGAAATCTGATGACATCCGGCAACAGGCGGCGTGAATCCGCGATTTCCTTTCTACCGGCCGAATTTAATTCTTCATAGTGAAAGCCCAAAACATGAATATTGCTCTTTTCTCTACAGACCGGACTCGGCGCGGGTGACTTCGTACACAGACCCCCAGTCTTTTTGAGCGAGACCGGTTGCGACGCCTCGCTTCATCTTGTCTTGAATCGCCGCGGCAAAATCCCAACGCACCCCCGCGGTTTCCGATGTCTGAACCATAAGAGAGACATCTTTTAAACCGCTTTGCAGATCGAATCCCACATCATCAAAATCCCGACGCCAGATTCGGCTCGCGTATTCCTGCAATACCGGCTGGGCCCACATCATCCGGAAAGACGTGTGCAGGACATCCAAGGGGATGCCGGCTTTTTCACCAAAGGCGTAAACTTGCCCCATGAGGTCGATGATGGTGATCGCGGAGTAGTTGACAGCCAGCTTGGCGGCGCTGGCGATGGCGTGGTCTTCCCCAAGATATTGGGCGCGTTTGGTGTAGCCGCTGAGAACCTGGCGGCTTGCTTCGAAAATAGCTTGGTCGCCGCAAACCAGTGTCATAAGTTCGCCCGCGTTGGCGGCGTCAGGGCGTCCGACGACAGGGGCCGCTAAATACACGCTGCCATGGTCGGCGTGCATGGTGACGAGACGTTGAGTTATTTCCGGAGATACCGTTGAGGCTCCAATATGAACCGCGCCTTGGGCCAGCCCGGCGATGACGCCATTTGCGCCCTGGAGGACGGCTAAAACGGAGGCGTCGTCCATCAGTGAAGTGATAACGTATTGGGCCGATTGGGCGGCTAGAGCGGGTGTTTGAGCCGGGGTTGCCCCGGCTTCAACAAGGGGGCGCATCTTCGCTTCTGTACGGTTGTACACCGTTACCGGGAACCCGTTTCTCAGCAAACTGCGCGCGATTCCTGTCCCCATGCGTCCGAGACCGATGACCGCCACAGGCGGCATTTCCGTATCTGCCTGGCTGCGGCTGCGCATGACCTTTGTCAGATCGCCGAACCAAGCCGCCACATCCCCGTTGCCGACGATACGGACATCTCCGCGAGCAAGGGCTGATTGAAAAGCGTCTGGGTCGGAACTTCTGAGCACGCTCAGGGCAACAGACGAGTTTTTCCAGACAAGGGCGGCGTCGGGAGCGGCGAGTTCACCGCGCCGGGAAAAGATGTGTTCCCCGCAAAAGACATAGTACCGGGCTGTTTTCTTATCCTCTGTGCTGATTTGGACGGTATGGTTCCGATTGCGGAGCAGCGCCTGGACAAAGGGTTTAGTCGAATTGCGCCGGAGAAGCAGGGCCAGGCCCAATAGCATGATGTCCAAACTCATTTTCATCTCTGTGATCCCCTTTCTTATTCGGATCAGGGTGATACCTTGATCTCGCGATAATGCAAATTGTAAAGTAACACTTAACAGTTTACATTATACATTGCGTTTTTCAGGATGTCAAGATATAATGAAAATGAATTTGGGGGGGAGAGGCAATTGGATCAAAAGCTTAAAATGAAGGACATCACTCAAATAACGGGGGTCAGCAAATCGACGGTTTTGTATCATCTTTCCCTGGGGTTGCTGCCTGAACCCCTTAAAACCTCGAAAAACACCGCTTATTATCCCGCCTCCTATTTGAAGATTATTCCTGCGATCCGCTATTTACAGGAACGGATGCATTTGCCTTTGGCTGTCATCAAACAGCTCATTGACGGTATTGGCTTTGACAACTTTTCAATAGATCAGGCGCTCCATAATTATGAGACTTTTTTAAATCCCCTTCAAAACGGTGGCAAAGACGCTGTTTACGGCAAAAAAGATCTTGCGGAGGCTTCACGCCTGGAAGAGGATGAAATGAATGAGCTGGAGGGTCGGGGACTGCTTTATTCATTGGCCGGGGAAGCTTATTACCATGACGATTTGCTGGCGGCAAGCGCCTACAGAAAGCTGAAAGATTTGGGGATTGCTTTCGCGGAAGTAGAAGGCTTGACGCATGGCATCAGGGATTTGGCGCGGGAGGTTCATGAACTGTATCATGCGAAAGCGGCGGCGCTGAATCGGGAAACGGAACAAGATATGACAAGGGTTATGCGCGTGGAATTTGAAACGGTTTTCAAATATTTGATCAATAAACATCTGCTGTTGATCTATAAGGAAGAGAATTCTTAAGGACAGACTATTCCAATATTTTACATATGACACATTTCAGGACAATCCCATAGGATGCGACAGTATTATGCGTTGACGCAACGGCGGATTATGCCGCATTATTGAGGAGAGTTGCCACATTGAAGCGTATTCTTTCGGGACTTGCGGGGATTCACATTCATTATGGCGGAAAGAGGGGATTGCAGTATGAACGTGGGTATTGATTTGGGGACAGTAAGCCTTCTTGTCTATGTGGAAGGCCGTGGCTTGGTGCTTAATGAACCCTCTGTGATTGCTATTGAGAAAGAGACAAGGAAACCGGTAGCGGTTGGGCAGTCGGCGCGGGATATGATCGGCAGAACACCGACCCATATTGAGACGATACTTCCCATGCGGGACGGGGTGATTGCCGATGTTCGAGGCACGGAGATCCTGCTTAAATATTTGCTGAAGAAAGCCAACATTACGGCCAAACCCTTCTTCAAGAACCGTGTGGTTGTCTGTATTCCGTCGGGAGTGACAGACGTTGAGGAAAAGGCCATCCAGCAAGCGGCCATCCAAGCGGGGGCCAAGAAGGTCAAAATCGTGGAGGAACCCTACGCGGCGGCGTTGGGTGCCGGACTGGATATTATGGGGGCGGCAGGGAATCTGGTGGTTGATGTGGGCGGCGGCACGACGGATATCGCCGTGCTGAGCATGGGGGGAATTGTCTGTAAAAGCAGCATTCGTGTCGGCGGCAACAAAATGGATGAAGCGATAGTCAAATATGTGCGCCGCATCTACAACTTAGCGATTGGAGAGCCTACCGCAGAGCAGGTTAAGAAAGAAATCGGCTGCGCGTTGCCCCAAGGGCGTATGTTCAGCAGCATGAAGATTAAGGGGCGGGATCTCGTGAGCGGGCTGCCCAAAACCATTTCGATTACCTCACAGGATGTGTTTCTGGCCCTGGATGAGCAGCTGCAAAACATCATCTCCGCGGTTAAGGAGGTGCTGGAAAAAACGCCCCCCGAGCTGGCCGGCGATATTGAAGAGAAAGGGATGTTTCTGACAGGCGGAGGGTCGCTCTTGCATTTGTTTGATGAAAGGCTGAAACGGGAAACGGGGCTGAAGGCGACGTTAAGTGAGGATCCTGTTGGGTGTGTTGTTTGGGGGACGGGCCAGGTGTTGAAACAGTGGGCTTGAGGCCGTCTTTGGCTCTACAGTTTCTCCGGTTCGGGCAGCTCATCATCGACGTCAATGGTGATAGACTTGATGATGGGTTTGTCTTTTTCCGCGACCGCTCCGTTGGGACCGGAATTGGGGGTTTCGGCCAGCTTGTCCAGGACGTCCATACCGTCGGTTACCCGGCCAAAAGCCGCGTATTCGCCATCAAGTGAAAGGGTATCCCCATGCATGATAAAAAACTGTGAGCCGGCGGAGTCGAAAGCTTGGCTTCGCGCCATAGACAGGACGCCCCGTGTATGGCTGAGATCGTTGGTGAAGCCGTTCTTTTGAAACTCGCCTTTTATGGCATAACCCGGCCCCCCGGTGCCGTTGCCTTTCGGGTCGCCGCCCTGAATCATGAAGTCCTTCATAATGCGGTGGAATGTGAGACCGTCATAGAAGCCCTGCCGGGTCAGGGAGACAAAGTTCCGCACCGATTGCGGCGCCAGATCAGGATAGAGCTCCAGGACAATGACGCCGCCGTCTGCCATGGTGATGGTTGCCTGCATGGTCTTGGCCGTCAGCTCTTCCAAAGATTTTGGGGATTGTCCCTGTGTGCAGCCTGCCGCAAAGCAGCCGATGACAAGACACAGAGACAGATACAGCGCCAGCCTGCGCCCTCTGTTTTGGTGGTTCCGTACCATGATGCTCATTGTTCAAATCTCCTTCACATTGTATAGTTTATCTCTTAACCAGTTTCACATTATCAATAACATATACCACGGGTTTGCTGTAGTCCACATAGATCGAGAACCAGGCGTTCTCAAGATCGGCGTCAGCAGCGATCCTTGAAGAAGCGGGCTTATAGGAACCCATAACATGGATCCAGCCTTCGCCGCTGTTCAGGATACAGTCGGTGATAAGGTGGTTCTTTCCCCAGTTTGTGCTGTTAGCGTCGTCAAACACAAAATTTGTGAGCGCCATGGCGTTGGCAACAGGATCACCGTCTCTGTCGGAAAGCGCCATGATATCATATGCAAAATCATAGGTGCAGTCGCGCTCCAGAGACAAGGGATAGCCGGCGTGGGCCCTGTAACTGCTTTGGCGTATTTTCAAAGCGGCTTTTCCGTCTTTGACGTTTATGGTATCAATAGCGAAGGTGTTGCTTCCCCCATTGCAGCTCATAAAGGGGATCGGAAGTGTCGATGACTCGAAATCGCCGTTGGGGATCAGATTTCCGCCAACAGCCTTTCCGCTGCTGTTATTGTTGAGGGAATCTTCTGATGTGGCTTCCGCCACCGCCTGGATCCCGGGTGCTGCCTCTGCCGTCGGGGCAGAAGCGCCCAGCAGGCAGACGGCACCCATCGCTATTATGATGATCAGTGCCGAAGCCACAAGACTGATTCTTTTGTGTTGTTTGTATTGAACAATTGACAGCAACCGTTCCTTCAGATCTTTCCTTTCTTCACACAGGGTTGTGGAAAGGACGGCCCGGGGGGCCTTCCCGTCAGCAGCCATAAAAATCAGCGTACTGCCATACCGTTTCCTACCGTTATTGTTCAAGCGGCTGATAACCGTCGCGTCGCAGGAAAGCTCACAGCTCCGGTTGACTTCCCGCCGGGTCAGCCAGACAATCGGATTGAACCAATGCAAAGCACAGGCGAGGACAGAAAGCCATTTAACGATAGTATCAAAACGACGCAGGTGGGTCAGTTCGTGAAGCATGATGGTTTCTAGTTGTGTCTCCGTGTATGTCTGGTCGGGCAGGATGATCATGGGCCGGAAAAGGCCGACCAGCATGGGGGTTGATGCCAACTCGCATAGGAATACAGGTGGAGTGGGTCTGCCATCGCACAGTTTGTTGATTATGGTGATATCCGATAGAGGCGCAGGTCGGCGGCAACGGATTTTTCCCAGAAAGTAGGCGTAACCGAATAAGTAGTAGAACAGCACAGATAAGACAGCCAGGGGATAGGCAATCAGGAATCCCGCGCCCAGCGTTGGGAACAGGCCGAGAGGGGTTCCGGGGGGGATCTCAGGAGAGGAGGTGGTTGTGCCAGTCGCGTCAGTCGCGCCAGTTATGGCGGTTGCGTCAGGTGCGCTCAGAACAGAAGGGGCCCGGTTCATTGCTGTCGCGGGGGATAGGATAGTCTGTTCAATAGCGGCGTGAACCGGCGCCAAAGACACATTGGTCAGCGCCTCCGGCAAAACAATAATGAGTGATACAGGAATCAGCAATGCCGCAAGAACGATAAGCCACAGGCCATATTGCGCGGTTTGAGGCAGACGGTGTCGCACCAGCGGTTTGATGGCTAAGAGAAGCAAAGCCAGCACGCTGCCGGAAAGAGTCATGAGAAAAACCACTCGAACGAGGTTGAGCACAAAGGCACCGGGAATGATCATTCCTCATCCTCCTCCGTTTCGGCATAGGAATTAAGTTGGTCTTCAAAATATGTTCTGAGTTCGTCGATGGTGTCTTTATCCAGTTTTTTATTCTGGTGCAGAGTGGTTAAGAGGCTTTTTGTGCTGCCGTCAAAAAGTCTGTCGAGCAGGTTCTGTCCCGCGTTCTGTAAATACTCTTGCTCCCCGATTGTAGGGGTGAACAGCATCACAGTCTGAGACCGGGGCTGACTCACATGTTGAGACGCGGTGCTGATAATTCCCTTTTTTCGCAGACGCAGAACGAGGGTATAAATCGTGGATTTGCTCCACCCTGTCCTGTCTTCAAGTTCCTTGCGTATCTCCGTGAAGGTAACCGGCCTGTCTTCCCGCCAGAGGATACGCATGATTTCTAGTTCGGAATTGGCAATTTTCTTGGACATGACCTATGCTCCTGACAGCAAGAATTACATATATTACCACTTGACAGATTCGTCTTACTTAAAGTAAATTGAATCTACTCTGATCAATCGTCTTACTTGAAGAAGTATGCTCTATTTTGGGTTAATTGTCAACCCGCAGATCAGACCCGGATTCTAGAGAAAAATCCTGATCAATCGTCTTACTAAAGTGGGATTAAGAAAGGAGGGGACCCGCTCGCGGTGCCATCAGTGGGACACTTGTCAGACAATAGATACCAATAAATTGAAGGAGTTGTTCAATATGAAACGCAAATCGCGTTGGCTGGTCTTTTCGTTCCTTTTGACCGTAGCCTTGTTCCTAAGCACACAATGGTTGGCCCCGGAAGCCTTCGCCCAGGCCAAAGCCGGGGACCCTTGGCCCCGGTTTGTTACAGTCGTTCAGGAGGGCTCTGACTATCATGTGAAAGTCAGCGGCACGGAGTTTCCTCAGAACCCGCGCATTGATATTCGTCGTTCCAGTGGAGATGACGCCGTCAAGTTTTCAGGCGATCAGCTCACCAAAACAATAGAGGCGGGGTTGGATGTCATCACCTTCACCATAACGGATGAAGAAGAATACGCGGCATTGCGGGAACGCATCAACAGTATGCTGATGTTGTGGGTTCGTGACCAGGACACAACTCAATTTAACGAAGTGGCCATATATTTTAAGGCGACCCCCAACCAGTTCATGGTCACGTACAACAGCAAAGCAAACGGTGGCAGCACCGGCACAACCACAGCGGCGGTCAACAAGGGTGGCATGGCGGACCTGGAGCGGCAAGGCGAGAAAGAGAACTGGACGTTTGTCGGCTGGCACACAGATCCGCAGGCTGCAGAGCCATTGAGCTCCTGCCCGGTGACAGCCAACGTGATGCTGTACGCCATCTACGAGGAAACGGTCACGTACAATGAGCCTGTGTTGAATCCCGATGGCACGGTTACCGTAACAGCGAAATACAATAACAGCAACCCGTCAAACGATCCCCTTGTGGCAACCGCAACCCTCGAACTGCTTGGCGACGCCCAAATCACCAACGGTCAACCTCAGGTGGTTTCTGTTTTTGTTCCCGCCGGAGGGGCTCCACAAACTGTAAGCTGGACGGTTCAGGCGTTATCAGGCAGCGCGAGGATTGTCTTCCGCTCAGAAAGCAACGGAGTTGCGACCGAGGACAAAATGGGGAAGGTCACATCCCGAAGGGCGGGCTGGATTTCCGGCGATACCCATAACCATAGCAGCAGCAAATCAGGTCTTGGATCCAACAGTGAATTCGATGGAGCCGGAACAATCGCGGAGAATTTTGCCGCGGCGAAAAAGAGCGGCATGGATTTCATCAACATCACAGATCATAACGTTTCCAAAGCCTGGGGACTGGCTCAGCTGGAGGGACCAATCAACGGTATCCTGCCGCTGTGGGGCAACGAATACACCAGAAGCGACGGCCGCCATATCGTCTTCATGAATGTCAACCGGGAATGGGACTACAGGTACGCGAACGGCGCTAACGGCAGCCAGCTGCTTCCCCAAGGGGCTGTGGATCTTTTCAAAGAGCATACAAGTGGAGATGGGCTTGCTTACGTCGCGCATCCCTACTTGGAATTGTGGAGCGACCCTTGGGGGACGACCCATTCCTGGACCGACGACATCGCCATTGACGGCCTTGAAGTCTGGAACAGCTTCGTCAGGCCTGACGCCAACGCCAATAAACAAGCGCGCCGGCAGTGGGATACTCTGAATAAGGCAGGCAGGCACTTGTACGGCATTGCCGATACGGATTCCCACGTGGCAGAATCGTTGGGCACGGTCTACACGACGGTCCTTGTTGATGATTACAGCGTTGACGGCATTATCGCCGGCTACAAAGCAGGCCATATGTACGGTTCAAACGGCCCTGTCATCGATTTCAAAGTTGACGGCGCCATGATGGGCGACGATATCGGCGTTCCTGTCGGCGGCAGAACGGTCAATGTGGAACTCAGCGGCTCCTATATGGATAACCTGGCGAAAGTAGAACTCCTTAAAAACGGCGAAATAATCGACACAATGATTATCAATAACAAAACATTCAGTAAGACGGTACCGATATTTGTGCAGCCCGGCGATTTCATCAGAATGGAAGTCACCGGCGCCGTTTCTTTCCGGACGCCTTCCCCTGAAAAAAACAAACCTCCTATCGAAACCATACCCTTCGCCTTTTCCAACCCGATCTTCTTCTTCGGAGAAGAGCCCGTCCTATCCGAGCTCACCGCCGGACAAACCCTGGAATCAGGCAAAAGCCTAACCTCCCATGACGACAGACTGGAACTCACAATGCGGAGCGATGGCAACCTGGTGCTAACCAGAAAAGCCGACAAAGAGGAGCTTTGGGCGTCGGAAACCTCAGGCAACAATGGTGCTTACGGGAAAATGCAAAGCGACGGAAACTTCGTCATCTACAAAGGCCTCACCGCCATCTGGGCTACCGGAACCTCAGGACAGGGCGCCACCAAAGCGGTGCTGCAAAACGACAACAAATTCGTTCTCTGCACGAATACCGACAGAGCCATATGGGCCACCAGCTCCCAGCTCAGAGTCGGAAAAGAGCTGAAAGGAAACGAATTCCTGATCTCTCCCGACAACACCCTGATCCTCAGAATGCAAGCAGCCGACGGCAATCTGGTGCTCAAGAACCTAAACGGAGAGGTGCTTTGGGCCTCGGGAAGCTACGGCAACCCCGGCGCCTACGCGAAAATGCTGGCAGACGGAACCCTTGCCATCTACAATCAGCATCATAATATGATCTGGAACAGCGAAACCCATAACCAGGAAGTGACCAGAGCGGAAATGCGCAACGACAGATTATCCCTCCACACCGGCACCGGCAAGGCCATATGGGCCACCAGTTCTCAACTCATGGCCGGGAAAATGCTGATGCCGGGGGGTACCCTAACATCTCCCGACGGCGCGCTGATCCTCAGAATGCAGACCGACGGCAACCTGAGACTCGCCAGGATAAGCGGCAACGTAACGCTATGGACCTCGGGAACAGCAGGAAACAACAACGCTTACGCGACGATGCAGTATGACGGAAACTTTGTCATCTACAGTGAGAATATCCCAGGGGTAGCCAGACAGTCCCTCCGGGCAACCGGAACCAGTAACCGAACCCCCGCCGCGACCAGAGTCGTCTTGCAGAATGACGGCAATATCGTGCTTCGCACAAACACCTATTCAGTTGTCTGGGAGTCCAATCCAACGACTTGCAAAACGCTGGCGGCAACACTGATTGACTATGACGGCACAGAACCAACGACGCCCCCGCGCACAAGATCAACAGAGATTCCCATCAATGACACGAACGGTACGATTATACTGCCGACGCCGAACACCTATACCGGCTGGAACCCCCGCGGGTGGGCCTATGCCAACGACATCGCTCCCAAAGCAAATGTCGTGTCCGTATCCGGAGAATTTATCCTGGACAAGGATGAAACCCTCTATGGTTTGTACGAACGAGAGGTCAAGCTGACATACGACACTATGGACGGCCAATGGATATCCCAGGCACCCCAGGAGCAGTCTGTGTGGCAGTACGTCAACAGTGTCAACATCGGAGCACGTACCCCTGGGGATGTTCTCTTTACCGTTGTTGAAGAAAAGCCCGCCAGAGCAGGCCATGATTTTGAACACTGGGCACTGAACAGCCCTGAGGGCCCGGCATACAACCCTGGCGACAGCCTCCCCCTCAATGACAATGACACACTCTTTGCCGTATGGAAGGCTGTTGATCCCCTCCTTCCCAATCCTCAATTTGTCACAGTAGACGATGATTATCTCATAACCGTTTACGGCACGAATTTTGCCTCGGATTCATGGGTCGATCTTTACCAGGCGTGGGGAGCTCCGGTTACGACATTTAAGGGCGACCAACTTAATGTATCGCTGTCAAATGAAGGCGGGTTGGATGCCATCAGCTTCTCTCTGGCCAGCAACGCCTACGCGGCTTTGCGGCAGAAAGTTGATGAAAGTCTGATGCTGTATGTTGTAACCCCGGCTTCGCCAACGAATCTCCTCAGGAACGAAAAGCCCTTGACTTTTCAGAAAGTTTCTTTTGCCGCCTGCATCAAAGGCCTGGCACCGCTAAACGTATTTACTGCCGATCGAGATGCGGTTTTTGCGGTGGTTCTTCAGAAAGCAGCAAACGCCAACATCTCTGTTAACTGGGAGATCACAGACTATTTCGGGCACCCCGCCGGAAACGGTAGCAAAGTCATCGAAGCCGGGCAGTCCATGGTCACAATTAATACAGGCTCTCTGGTAACAGGCCATTATATCATAACGGCCAGAGTATCCGGGCAGGACATTTCCGAGAATTTCGCTGTGGTGGCAGCTGAGAAAGATCGTCCCCTTCTGAACAATTCTCCTTTTGGGATGGATACGTCAATATCAGTATATCAGCCGTGGTGCGCATGGAATCCGATCCTGGTTGACGATCTGGCCCGGGCTCTGAGGCTCAGCGGCATTAGCTGGGTCAGCCAGCGCATGGTGTGGAACGATACCAAAACAACGACGGCCGGCAAATATAAACCTTGTCTTGAGGCTTTCGAAAAGGAAGGCATCAAAGTGTTATCGGATGTCAGCCATATGCCGACAGGCGCCATAAAGTCGAACAAAGCCATGCCGGGAGACCAGCTTCCCGATCCCCGCAAAGCTTACGATCTGGCTGCGGAATATGGTAATGAGTACAAGGATCTGGTTTCCATGTGGGCCATCTGGAACGAACAGGAAACGAACATCGAGACGGCTTTTCTGGAAATCGGCCTCGGTTCCGGCGAAGGCCCGGACAGATACGCGGCGACCCTGAAAGCCATGTCCATCGGCTTTCATGATGTTATGCCCGACCCTCTTGTTTCCATGGGCGGGTTAATGCATCGCGGAAGTTTCCAACCGTTTCACGACACCATGTTTGACAATGAAATCATGGGGTATTCGGATATCTATAATTTCCACAACCACCAGCCCAACGCCAATCCGGCTGTACCTCGCGGCAAAATGGGCAAGTACGATACTTTGTTTGACAGTTATCAGTTCTCCTTCGCCAAAAGTGTCCCTCATCTGCAAAAAAGAAATGAACTGGAACAGACCCTATCCGGCGGTTCCAGGATACCAGCCTGGCTCACCGAGGCCGGCGGAGGCATTCCCAATTCCCCCGGCCAGAACGCGGTTTCCCCTGAAGGATTGGGTGCGCTGAACACGTATGCCAAACAACAGGCGCAGGCCCGGTATTGGGTGACTTCAGCCGCGATGAGTCTGTCAACCGGTGTGGACAGACATTTCTGGTTCACGGCCAACCCAGGGGAGTATGAAACCTTTCAGGATTACCCCGATGTCTATTGGAGCTGCTTCAGTCCCAGGGTGCCGGTGACAAACCAGGTTGCCCCTTACGCCGCTTACGTCGCTCAGTCTGCCATGACAAAAGCATTGGGAGAGGCGAAATACCTTGGCGAACTCAAAGTTGGCCCGGGTACCGACCTGCCTGCCGACGCGCAAGGGTACGTCTTCCGGGATGGCCAGGATACGATCCTGGTGCTCTGGGCCGGAAACAAGTCCGATGTATCGCTGGATCTGGGGCAAACTCAGGGCACCTGGACCAACATCATGGGTGAGGAAGAGACGGTCAGCGTCGGCGACGGAATATTCAGACGTCAGATCGGCCCCGATCCCATGTATCTGAGAGTTCAGGGGGATATTCCGGCGGGAATGTATACAGCGACTCCTTATGTGCCGGCAACCCCCGTATCCCGAACGCTCACGCAGGCTCAGAGAATCGTTCTGGATCAAACCTTCCCGGTGGAATCCCGTTCCCATGACGTCAAGAGCCAGGGATATATCATTAATAAAAATGAATCAACAGAAGTCGAAGTAACCGTCTACAACTTTAATGATATCCCGATCAACGGCACGGTAACAGGTTCCGTTGGCGGCACCAACGGTTACAGTGTCAGCGGTCCGCAAAGTGTCACAATTGGACCCTGGAGCCAGGTAACCCGGACATTTATTGTTACGGCAACAGGAACCCCATCCGGTATCGCCAACCTGACCTTTACAGGAAATTTTCCCGGGATTGGCCAGGCAACTCTCAGCACGGCGAAGGTTCAAAGCGTGTTACCTTTGGGCGAACTTGGTACGCCCGATTATCAGGATACCTTCGATTATTCTTCCGATGGCCTTCCCGGCAAGTGGGATCTGTGGCCCGCGGGTCAACAGTGGAAGGTTGCTAACGGGAAACTGGTTCATGACGCGGATGCGCCGGCCATGTTCTTTGCTCACCACAAGGCTGCCGGAACGGGAAATGCGGTCAACGGTATCGTTTCCACAAGATTCAAAATCACCGATCTTGTGGGTAATGCTGACCACTGGGGCGGTCTGTACGTGCGGCGACAGGGCAGCGGCGTGGGCAACGGCGCGTGGAATACCAGCTATCTTGTCTATGTGAACCATATGGGTTGGGTCTCTGCTCAAAAAGGACTGCCCGGATCCGCCGGCGACGGATTTAACGGGCAGATGCAGGGATTCACCACACCAGAAATCACATCATCAATAGTAGAGCAGGAAATAGAGCTGGCAATCGCCATGGAGGGAAACAGATTCGATGTCTATGTGAACGGCAAGTGGGTCGTCGGGTTCAATGACGACGATTATCTGACAGGTTATGTGGGGCCTTGCGCGTTGGGTGTCAGAATAGCCTTTGACGACTTCAAGGTTTATAGACGATAGACTCTTCCGGATTCTTATGAGATTGTTGAGCAGAGCTTTCTGCCGCGGTGTTTTCCCGCAACTCAATGGTGAGTTGGAGGCAGATACCGCGCTGGCCAGTAACAGTGCCACGTCAGGGGTTGGGGAGCGGCAGACTCCAAAAGCCCGCGTATTTTTTTCGCCTTTCGGGGGCTGCGTCGGGCGGTGAGGC
>WRHI01000055.1 GCA_009783315.1 Peptococcaceae bacterium | reverse complement strand
CCGCCGGTGCCAAGACGTCAGGAGAAGCGGCGAAACTCCGCGGGTTCGGCAGGTTTGGCGAATTGATAGCAGATTTTGGTGAATGGAACAAGCTGCCGGTGTTTGTGACTCCGGAGGGGTTCACGATGAAGGGTGATGCCGCTGGCCGGTTCTTTGCTGATTTTAATGAGTTCAGAGAAGCCCAGATTGCTGGGCGAGCGATGCTTAAAGCCAGAGATCCTGCAACAGTGTTAAAGAACGGGAAGACTTTGAAGGAAATGTCTGAGGTCTATAAAGCAAGAGTTGATTCTAATGTAAAATGGTCTTGGGTTGACGATATAGCAGGAGGCGAACTATTATCTGGTCCTGAAAAAACTGCAATTAAGGATTTAGCGATAAGAAATGGACTCATTCCGGATGTGCCAACAATAAAAGTTGTTGTGAAAGGAAAGACATACACCTACGCTGATTTTGAGGCTGCAGGTCTTGTTAGAAAAGAAGTTCAATTACCAGAACACCTTTGGAAAGCGACCGATGCAGAACAATTCAAATGGCTTGATGAAAAAATTGGGGGCAGACCCGCAGGAACCACATGGCATCATAACGAAAAAGAGGGTATCATGCAACTTGTTGACTTTGGAATTCATAATGTCACAAGCCACAATGGTGGCAGAACTCTAAATCATTGGTCATATCGGCCAGGGGGAAGGTAGATTAATATGCTGATAATTGAGGAAGATTCTTTTGTTGAAGGGGCGAGCAATAACAGGATAAATAAACTTGAACGCTATAGCAGGGTTAAGTATCCAAATAGCTTCATTGACTTCTTAAAAACATATAACGGTGGTGTTCCAGTATCGAAAAAGCTCAAGGCACACAACAATGAATATGTTGTTGAAAGATTTTTGTGCTTGGTGGATTCTCCTAATGATTCTCCGCTTGGAGCTTATGATATTGCTGTTGTATTAACACAGCTGGGTGAGAGATTACAAAGCCCTGAGCTAGAATATGGTGATGAATTAATTCCAATTGCGTCTCTTTTCGCAGGAAATTTTGTTTGTATGGATTATAGAGAGTCTAAAACCAATCCGAAAATTTGTATTTGGGATCATGAAGAATCCGAAGATTTTGCTCCTGCAACATACTTTATTGCGAATAGTTTTGAGGAATTTATTGATATGCTTGAGTTATTGGAATAGTACACGATCTCTTCGAGCCAAAAGAAACCGTCAACGCCCACAGAGACAAACATATAGCCCACGCCAACCGGCTGGACGCCAGCGTCGGCAGCATGATCTGGACAGGGGACGACGCGGATACAACCCGTGAACAATGGGAACACATTCAAGGCCCCCGCTCCCTAACCCAAAGCATAACCGGCCTCATGGGAATCCATGTCCAGAACATTGAAGCCTTTTACAACGCCTACAAAGAAGCCCAGGAAACCATCGGCGGCCAAGGCGACACCGTATATTGTTGAAAATGGCGTTGAGTCAAAAGTTGAACTTCATCACTTGACAACCTGACCAAAGACCCGGAAGCCACGATGTACTTTCGTTTAACAGTAATACCTCAAAAACCACAGTCCACAGTAGATGGGAAAGCCACGCCACTCTGCTACTTTCGTTTCGCGCAAAGTAGCTGTGGCACTTGCTTCATCGCCTGCGATGATGAGCCTTCAATTGAACTCACGCCATTTTTCAACAAATCGGCTTTGCAAACCCGCCCAGTAAAAAAATGCGCTTTGTACAGGGATGATAAGTAAGTAACAACTCTAACTTCACTTATGTGTCTTGCCTGCATCCCTCAGATCCCCAGAAACTGCAGCACACTCAGCGCCACCACACCGGGAAACCCCGCCACAGCCACAAATGCCACAGTAAACACATTGATTGGAATCGTCACGTCAAATACGCCCAATAACAGATTCGTCAGCCAAAGCCCGGCAATACCGCCTAAGACATGAATAGCAATCTTCACTATCTTTCCCGGCACATGAAGCGAAGAATAGACAATCAGGGCGATAAGCCCGATAAACGCCACCAGGAAAATCAGTGTCATCATGTTCTTCCTCCAGATTGAGCGGTTTTCGCCGGAATCAGATAATCAAGCATCCGTATACCTTCAATGTATGTTTGTCCATACAAAAATAGACTTCACTGATGATATCAGCGCACCCCACAACCAGCCGTCACCAGCAACGGCTATCAGCAGTTATGAACTTCTTCACAAAGACTCCCGAACGCCTTCGTATGGACCCCGCAGAGCACACAAGTTTGCGTCACTCATCCACACGCTCGATATCAGCCCCCAAACCCCTCAGTTTGGTCTCAATATTCTCATACCCCCGGTCAATATGCTGGATTTCCCAGATCTCCGACCGTCCCGGAGCTGTCAAAGCCGCCAAAATCAGCGCCGCGCCGGCCCGCAGGTCGGTGGCCATCAGTGTCGCCGGATTCAAAAAAGGCACACCCTGAACAATAACGCTGCGCCCCTCCACCTTCAGATCCGCACCCATGCGCTTCAACTCGTCCACATGCATGAACCTATTCTCGAAAATATTTTCCGTCACAATCGCCGTCCCTTTGGCCCGGGCCAAAAGAGCCAGGAAAGGCGCCTGCAAATCCGTCGGAAACCCTGGATGCACCTGGGTTTTGATATCCACAGCCAGATAAGAATCGTTGCCAAAGACCCGGATGCCGTCCTCAAGCTCCTCATATTGAACCTTCGCCTCATCCAATTTAGCCAGCAACGGCGCCAAGTGGGTCGAAATCACATTGTTGACCAGAACATCGCCACCGCAGGCCGCCGCCATCAGAATAAAGGTGCCCGCTTCAATCCGGTCGGGAATAATGGTATGGCGAGTGCCGGAAAATTCCTGCACCCCTTCAACCGTAATAATATTGGTTCCCGCGCCGCGGATTTTGCCGCCCATCTGATTGATAAAATTAGCCAAGTCAACAATTTCCGGTTCTTGGGCCGCGTTCTCAATAATGGTCATCCCTTCCGCCGCCGCCGCTGCCATCAGAATATTTTCCGTGGCGCCCACACTGGGAAAATCAAGATAAATCCGCGCCCCCGTCAGCTTCGGCGCCGACACATCCAAATACCCATGATCGATACGCACCTCCGCCCCCAGCGACTCCAGACCTTTAAGGTGCCAGTTAACAGGCCGGGAACCGATCGCGCAGCCACCCGGATGAGAAATACGGACACGCCCCTTGCGCGCGAGAACAGGGCCCATAATCACAATAGACGCCCTCATTTTGGTAATTAAATCAAAAGGCGCCTCAAAATTATCAAAATTCTCAGCCTTTATTCTCAGGGTATGCCCCTGCCGCGCAACCTCTCCGCCCAGAGCGCATACCACCTGGCTCATAATCGAAACATCAAGCAGATCGGGAACATCTTCCAAGATAACTTCTTCCGAAGACAGCAGGCTGGCCGCGATAATCGGCAAAACCGCGTTCTTCGCTCCTCCCACCTCAATCTCACCAAAGAGTTTTTTACCGCCGTTAATAACTAGTCTCTTCATCTATTTCCTCTCCTCCATATGCTATTATATATCATTGTACAACACGGGAAAAGCCAAAATTGTTTTTCCTCCCTCAGATAGTTTTCGCGTCGTCAACTGGACATTGACAAGATCGTCCCCGCTGTTCCTTGGTTTAAGGCCCTTCGGGGCAAGTCCGCTCCAAGATTCTACTGTGCCGTCATAGCAAGTCTGCTTCAAGGAAATATTTTCCTGGCTCCAATATTCCTGAAGACTTATCACTTCATCCACACTTTCCTCTAAGTAGACAGCGAATTTTTGCCGCTCCTTGGAACACCACCCAAACCACTGACACAAGATCCCCTCCAGAGCCTTGCGTTTCCCGGGCGCCAATCTTTCCCCACCGGCGTCTACAGCTTCCTCCGCCCAGAAACAGAGGGCATGTTCACCCCAACCGTTAACCAAGAAATCTTTTTGCCAAACAAGGGCCGAATCCACTGGACCAAGAGCTGCCGCAAACCCGTCGTGATCAAAATCAATACCATCAATTCCCATCCATAAAACATATCGCACATTCGCTGTCTGACAACTCACCAACCCCGAACCAAGCAGCAACGATCTCTCCGCAAGCTCAAATTCCACTGCTTCATCCAACTTCACAGCGGAGGATTCATCAGGCTTTTGCGTCTTAATAGCAAAACCGGCGATGACCCCGATAAACAGAAGACATCCCAGCAGAATCATCGGTACCCAACACCATCGCCGCGCCCTGTTCCCTATGTGAATTGACCTTATAATTACCATATATTTGCACCCACTTATCGATCATCTGATAATCATATTGTGACCAAAGTGTCTAAACGCAAATCATAAAACAACTTCCAGCCAAGACTTTTTTTTCAAACGCAATAAAAAAACGCAATAAGCGTTTTGCGTTTACATGAGTTTGCGGAAAGCCGCGTATTCATCACAATTCTTGTCTCAATCACCCCTAACCTCTGGCCCCTAATTCCTAGCCCTTATTCCTAACCCCTAATTCCTATCCCTTATCCCTGGGTTTCTTTGAGAAACTAGTTTCTCGGAGAAGCGTCTGTTCTCGCAGCCCACACGCTCTTATGCCCCTTTTTGAACATATGGCGCGCAATATAGCCTTGAGTTACCTCATCCCGAACCAGACCAAAAACGGCTGATCCGCTGCCTGACATCAGCGCTGCCAGACAACCGGCCTTCATCAACTCTTCCTTGATGACGGCAATTTCCGGACACAAGGCTATGGCAGCCGGCTCCAGAGAATTGCTCATCATTTTGGTGACGCCGTTCTTGTCTCCTTCAGCAAAAGCCCGCTGCCAATCATCTTGCCCCCAAAGCGGTTCATGGTTTTTTTTCGGATCCTTATTTCTTTCCGTCATATCGTCAAAGACTTTATAGGCCTCCTTTGTGGACACACCACCGGCAGGCCTGACAATAACAAGGGGCCATGGGGGCGCGGCGGCCAACGGCGCCAATTCCCTTCCTGTCCCCCCGCCCCATTGGGTTCCACCGTCCAAGCAGAAAAGAACATCGGATCCGCATTGACAAGCCAGCTCCGCCAACTCGTTCCGATTCAGCGGAAAACCCATCATGCTGTTAAATCCACGCAAGACGGCGGCTGCGTCACTGCTGCCTCCCGCTAAACCGGCTTGCAGAGGGATCCGTTTCTTAATATCTATCGACATGGACGGCCGGGCAATATCTTTCTTTTCCAACGCCCGCCCAAAAAGTTCGGCAGCTTGATAAGCCAGATTGTGCTGACCGTTAAGCGTTCCCGCCTCAATTTCCTTAAGGCCGTCATGCCTGGTCACCGGACGGCATGTGCAACGAATCCCCGCGTTGCCTTCCTCCACTGTTTTGCCTAAGGACAAGCGGATATCATCCGCGAAAGAAATGCTTTGAAAAACCGTACGCAGAAGATGGAAACCATCTTCCCGCCTTTCGTCAACCTTTAAAAACCAATTGATTTTTGCCGGAGCCTTAAGATCAAGATTCAACGTCTCTTCCCTCCGTTTTGATTATATTTTCTAAGTATTTAGTCCATTGTACACTGTAGCGCGAACAATGTCTACATTTTGGTACAATTTTGAACTTTTTGAGTTATATGGTGATATATCCTAATCCTCCATGAACCATGCCCTCTTATGCTATGAGCCCAATTCCATTCCTATTACAAGACTTTGTAGTCCCGTAAACACTCGCGCACACGCTCCAGGTGTTCATAGCAAACAAGAACCGTTGAATTCTCCCCGCCGCTTGCGCGTGCTTCCCGCAAAGCCGACCGCAGCGCTTCCGTTTCCGAGGCAACGATTTGAATCCGATTGTTGCCGGTTCCGCTGACGCCTCTTTTCATCAAATCCGAGACTTCGCCAGATTCTCTCCCGCGCCGGTCTTCATCCTCTTTGATATAGACGCTGTCAAAAATCTCACCGGCGATCCGCCCGAAGTCCAAAATATCCTCATCGCGCCGGTTTCCCGGCATACCGATACAGCCGATAATTTTGCCGGTCCCATCGGTCTGTCCTTGTCTCCTCCCACCCCCAGGCCTGACACGCAGGGCTTCGGCCACTGCCCGCAGCGCAGCCGGATTGTGAGCGTAATCAAGGATAACCTGCAGCGGTCGGCCCCGCCCATCTACGGCAAGCTTATAGACTTCCCACCTGCCGGGATTATCGGCATTGCCGAACCCCTTCAACATGCCCATTATATCCCCTGAAGATTGTCCCAACGCCCAAACTGCGCCCACGGCAGCCAGCATGTTTTCCACAAGATAGCCAGGCATATTCGTTTGTTCGAGGTTCGAGGTTCGGTGTTCGGGGATCCCCAACCCTTGAATTGCCGATCTTCCCAGAGCTGTCTCCCTCAAATGACACAGCACCTCCGGGCTGCTGCCTTGTACCAGAATAATTTTGTTATCCAACAAGAGGACAGCTTTGCCGTTGACGGACAGATGTTTCTTTAGCCGGCCATTCTCAGGATGGCGGCTGAAAAAAATGACGGGGGCCTTGGCGTGTTCAGCCAGCGAAAACGCTCCTTCATCATCAGCGTTCAGAACCACATGGCCCGACTGCGGCACGCGTTCCACCACCAAAGATTTTACTTTGAGCAAATCCGCCATTGTTTTCACACCGTATTCACCCAAATGATCCCCTGTCACATTCGTCACAACAGCCACATCCGCCCAGTCATAACCCAAACCGCCGCGCAAAATTCCTCCCCTAGCCGTCTCCAGCACCGCCGCCTCCACCCGCGGATGCGAGAGCACACAGCGCGCGCTTTCCGGCCCTGTCCGGTCGCCGCCGTGAACCATTTCCCCATCAATATAGACTCCGTCCGAGCAAGTCAAACCAACAACACGACCAACCAAAGCCAACCCCTGCGCAACCATGCGCGCCACCGTACTCTTGCCGTTGCTGCCTGTCACCGCCACCACCGGAATGCGCCCCTGGCCGTCCGGGAATAAAGAACCGACCAGTCTCCGCCCCAGATCCGACGGCAAATGCATACGCAACCCCGGAGCCGCGTTTACTTCAAGAATTTTCGCCCGATCGTCCTCAAATCTGCTGATATCAGACGCCACCAAATCCACCCCCGCGACACTGAGACCGACGCAAAGGGCGGCATCGACCGCCATCCTCCTGTATCCCTCATGCACAAGAAGTGTCACATCTTCCGCCGTGCCACCCGTACTCAAGTTGGCGCCCGACCGCACAACAACCTCACAGCCCTTCTCAGGCACCATTTCCGGCGTCCAGCCCCGGCACGCCAAATCAAAAATCTCCGCCTCACGAAGCCTCAGCCTGGTCAACATTTTATCGTGACCGTCGCCGCGGGCGGGCTCTCTGTTGCAGACCTCAATCAGCCGCGCCAAAGTCGAACGCCCGTCTCCCGTCACCTTGGCCGGGATTTTACGCGCCGCCGCGGCCACCACGCCATCAATGACAAGCAAGCGAAAAGAGTCTCCCTCAACATGCTCTTCCGCCAAAGCACACCCATCCTCCCGGCCGGCCACCGCCAACCGAAACGCGCCGGCGGCTTGATTGTCGTCACAAAGATTAACAAAAACCCCACGGCCCTGATTGCCCGTACAAGGCTTAATCACCACAGGGCGTCCCATCTCACGGACAAAATCCCGCGCCTCCCGCTCCGAGCGAATCACCTTACCCAGAGGCACCGGCAAACCCGCCTCGCCTATGATTTTGCGCGTCAAAACCTTATCCTGAGCCACCTCCACAGCAATGCACGAATCACGCCCACCCAAACTCGCCCTCATCCAGCGGCTATGGCAGCCATAACCCAGGCGCATCAGGCTGTCATGATACAAACGTACAGGCACGCGCAACCGGCGGCACCACGCCAACACTTGCCCCGTTGACGGGCCCGGCGCATAGCGGGTGCCGGCTGCCTCTATTCTCCGCACAATTTGCCGGACATACCACTGATCACACATCTCCCATCCCACATCCCCATTCCCCTTAAGCCTGTTCAACAGCGCACAGCCTTCACCCAGCGCCAGCAAAGCCGTCTCACGGCACTCATAACCAATAACAACATCGAAAAGCCGCCGCCCGTCGTCAACAGCACGGGTCTTCCCAAAGCCGACATCCTCACCCGCTAAGACCAACAATTCCAAAGCAACATGTTCCAAAATATGGCCGGCCAAAGTCCCCTGGCGCAACCGTTCAACAAAACCGCCGGGGCGCCCAAGGGAACAGCGGTGTTCCGCCAACCCCGGCAAGCACAATAGTAGTCTACGGACAAAAGGGATCCGAACTTGATCCTCCTCCTGCCCCCAAGCGGAAATATCGACTGTCGCGCGCGCGATACTGCCATGGCTGTAGATGTTGGGGCCCTCAATGATGGTCAGGTTTTTGAGTTGCATTTTTACTCCTCAGGAAAGCTTATTGGACGAAACACCAGGCAATTACCATAGTTTCCCACAAAGCCCCTGAAAACATTCTCACTACCATTCATGATCCTCGATTGTCAAATGATTCTTCTCCTTAGCAAACTAAAACAAAACCCTTTCGACAAAAGATGGATTTCTACAGGCGAAACCGTCAGCGGATGCCCCCAAGACAACTCCTGGATATTGGAAATCCGCGTCGCCGCCGCGTCAATAACCATAACAGTACCGCGGCCGATCACCTCAAAAACCCCGTCGGATAAACAAGCCGCCGTATCCTCATCAATCCCAATCCCCAGGACACGTGGATTCATCGCCACGGCTACCAACAATCGGTTGATTCTGCCCCGCTGAGCAAAATGCTGATCCGCGACAATATCCGGCACAAACCCAAACCCCGGCGCCATGCGAATGCTGTCGCGATCCGGCGTATCCGTCTCCCCGCCCACAATCATCAGAGCCGGCAACGCTGACGCCCCCGCGCTTGTGCCCGCCAGAACGCACCCAGCCGCCACCCGTTCCTTTAAGGCGTTTTCCAGAGTCGTTCCACCCAGAAGCCCGGTCAGACGAACCTGATCGCCCCCCGTCAAAAAAACTCCCGTCACCTCCGCCAGGATTGCCGACACTTCCGGCCTTCCCGCATCCTCCCGGGAATTGATCTCCACAACATCCACCCAAGCACAACCCAACACCTGGAAAACTCGGCGATAATCATCTCCAACCCGTAATCCTTCCCGCGTCGCTGCCGTAATCACCGCCACCCGCGCCAAATCCCCGCCGGCTTCAGCCAAAAAACGCCGCAGGATCAAACATTCGCCCTCGCGGTCTTCCGTGCCGCCAATAAACATGATTTTTGCCAAAACCCCTCACCTGCTTGCTTGTTCGTTGTTCAAGAGTCTTGTTTGTATGCGATTATCCGTCTTAGTGTGGCAATTGCGCCATCGCGCTATACAGTTGATTCAGAGGGTAATCAATAAGTAGCTTCCTGGATCCATAATACTGTATAATATGCCTATTCACATATGGCAATCGGATTTCGCATCAGAACGCACACATCTACCTCCAACATTCAATCAAGTCAAGAAAGGATCGAACCCTCTATGGAATGGCTCATTTTCAAAATCATCGGCATACCCGCCATCATTTTTATTGGCTACGCAGCCACCAAGATCGGCTGGATTCAGCCTGTTTCCATAAAAACCCTGAACAAGCTCCTGATCAATATCGCCCAACCCAGCCTCATTATCTTCACCATGACCCAGCAAACCATGCGTGAAGGCATAGAAACGTTAGTCTTTGGGGTTCTTGGTCTGCTCGCCGCCTTTTATGCCCTCTCAGCTTTCATCGGCTGGCTGTTTGCCCGTGTGAGCCGCGTACCAAAAGGCGATCGCGGTATTTATGAGTTCTGCCTAACTTACACCAACAACGGGTTCCTGGGTCTGCCCATCGCCCTCATAGTCTTCGGGGCCGCGTCAGAATGGTTCTTTCTGATGGTTATGGGAAACATACTGAGTATTTTCCTCTTCTTCTCCACAGGTATTCTAACTGTAACAAAAAACAGCGCGCAAAAACGCTCCTTAAAAGAAATCTTCAAACCGCTGCTGAACATGTCCATTTTTTCCGCAATAGCCGGACTCATCCTGATGCTGCTGCACATTCAGCTTCCCGCGCCGGCCAACGACACCCTTTCATTGCTCGGCAACATGATGGCGCCGCTCGCCATGCTCATTGTCGGCGCGCAACTGGCTCAGAACCCCATCCGCAGTATTCTCCGCCAAACCCGCTACTATTGGGTCGCCTTCCTGCGCCTGATAGCCATACCCGGAGCGCTGTTTCTGCTGTTGACCGGCCTCCGTTTACCGCCTCAGATCACCGTCATCCTCGTACTAACCGCCGCCCTACCCTCACCGGCCTTAAGCGTCGTCTTCGCTGAAGAATACGGCAAAAACGCCAAACTTGCCGCCGAACTGGTCTTTGTCACCACTCTTCTTTCCATTATCACCCTACCCATTGTGTTGACACTTTTAGCGCCACTGTTTTGACAATGGACAATGGACAATGGGGAACCAAAAAAAGGAAATCTTCTAAATATGTTTAATACGAATACATGTAGAGAATAACGACTATGCATTTCTTTCGTTTTCATATTTCCTCTTTGCCCATTGGTCCGCAGGCTGAAGGATATCAGCCTTGATCACTGTCCATTGTCCATTGTCCATTGTCCATTGATCATTGTCCATTGCAATTGTCCATTGTCCATTGCCTTAAGGGGGCCATCTTTATGAAATCGTTTAACAAGACCGTCAGGAGCATCCTTCTTATCGTTATGAGCATCACCCTTATTGTTGGCGGAGCGCTTTTTCTGGATAGTTTCTTGTTGTATAACAAAGCCAAAAACGAGAAGAACATACCCGCAACCATTGACGCCTTGAGAGAGCAACCTGGCTACACCCCCATTGCAGAGCTGCCTCAGCACTTTCTTGACGCTGTTGTCGCTGTGGAAGACCACGCCTTTTTTGAGCATGGGCCCATAGATTTTTCTTCCATCGCCCGCGCTGTTTGGGTAAACCTTAAGGATATGAGTCCTCGGGAAGGCGGCAGCACCATCACGCAACAAGTGGCCAAGAATATTTTTTTTACCCAGGAAAAATCCTTTAAAAGAAAAGTCGCTGAGGCGCTCATGGCCTCAGAACTGGAGAAGCTTTACACCAAAGAACAAATCCTGGAATTGTATGTCAACACCAACTATTATGGAAATGGTTATATCGGCCTTAAAGAAGCCGCTCAAGGGTATTTTGGCCAAGACCCCGGCGCGCTGACCCTGGATGAGGCCACTTTGCTTGCCGGCATTCCTAACGCGCCCAGCGTGTATGCGCTGAACAGCAACCCGGGTCTGGCCGCCCAGCGTCAAAAGCAGGTTCTCGCTCAAATGGTTGAGTATGGGTATCTGACTCAGGAGGAAGCGGATGGCGTCCTAACGAGGTAGTGATTGGCGGACTCGTACATGACAAACCGTTTGAATCATTTTCAAACAATAAGCCAAACTAACACTAATATACAGCAACGAGGAGGCAATCCTATGTCTGTGTCACGTTCTCTTTGGCTGCAAAACCCGCCACAAGTCTACTATCCGCCTTTACAAGGCGATCTCACCACCGACGTCTGTGTTATCGGCGGCGGCATAACGGGCCTCACCGCCGCTGTGCTGTTGCGCGAAGCCGGGGTGGAAGTCACCCTCATCGAAGCCCGCGAAGTTGCCTCAGGCACAACAGGCCACACCACAGCCAAAATCACCTCCCAACACGATCTCATCTACCATACATTAATCAACCGCTTCGGACATGAAATGGCCGCTCAATACGCAGACGCTCAGCAAACAGCCATAGAAGAAATCGCCGCCATGATTCAACGTCACAACATCGACTGCGCTTTCGAACGACAAAACGCTTATCAATTCACCGAAGATCCCAAAAACAACCGGGCTTTGGCACGCGAACATCAAGCCGCCCTCCGGCTCAATCTGCCCGCGCAGCTACTTGACAAAACCCATCTGGACAACCTCAATCTGCCCTTCCGACCGGTCCACGCTCTCTGTTATAACGATCAAGCCCAATTTGATCCTGTGGCTTACACACGTACCCTTGCCCGGATATTTTGTGACCTCGGCGGCCAGATCTACGAACAGACACGGGCTCAAGACATCTTGGCAGGCGAAATCGTCCATGGCACCGGCCGCATATTCGCCACACATATCATCGTCGCCAGCCACTTCCCTCTCCGCAACGTGCCTGGCTGGTATTTCGCGCGCCAGTACGCCCACCGTTCCTACATCATCGCCGTTCACGGCGCCGAACCCTTTGCCGGCATGTGGCTCTCCACTCACAAACACGGCCATTCCTTTCGTTGGCACAACAACCTCTTGCTCGTCGGCGGCGCCGACCACAAAACCGGTCGCCAAAGCCGCAAACCCCACTACGATCTCTTGCGGGACACTGTCCGTAACATCTACCCCAACAGCCTTGAAGTGGCCCGCTGGTCCGCTCAGGACGGTATCACCGGCGACAGCATCCCCTATGTGGGCAGCTATAGCAGCTTGCTCCCCGGCGTCTGGGTCGCCACGGGATTTGCCAAATGGGGCATGACCAATTCCATGGCAGCCTCCATTATCCTGCGAGACTCTATCCTGGAACAGCAGAACCCCTGGTCAGACATATTCTCACCAAAACGCCCCACCACCATGAACGCCGCCTGGGTCGCTCTGGGCCGCGTCGCAACCACCGCCACCAACTACACAATCTGGCCCATGAACAAACGGCCTGTCTGTACCCATCTGGGCTGCCGCACCCGCTACCAAACTGAAGACGGCACCTGGGAATGTCCCTGCCACGGCTCTCGTTTTGACGCCGCCGGCGTTCCCCTGGACGGTCCGGCCGTCAAAAACCTCGACCCGGCATCGTTGAGCTTGGAACAACTCTATGGCCTAACGGAAGAACGACCCCTTCTCTGACATTCTGTTCGTCCGTCTATGGAAGATGAGAAGATGTCCTTATAACGGGCGAAACCAACACGGGATGCGACTTCAAGCGCATCCCGCTATACAAATATGTCCACAAAGGGTTCATAACTCCAAAATTTTGATTGATTTTTCTGGCGAATTTACATATGCTGTAAAGTAATACGAACTATCCAAGCGAACACACCACAACACGAGGTAGAAATCATGCCATTTAAAGACTTTCAAACTTTCAGCAGCGACTTTAAGCTGCACAAAGCTCAATGGAAACCCAAAGAGAACAAAATTGGCGCTTACTCTCCGCAAAAACGCCGCGCCATGCTAGGTGCCCTTATTGATGAAGAGGCTCACGCTGCTAATAAAGCTCTCCTAGCCGAAAAACCCCTTGTTGAAGCGGCCCCCAAATTCGCTCAAGAAGTCGATTGGCGCCAAGGGAACCATGTATCAGACGTCAAAGACCAATACGACTGCGGTGCCTGCGCTTCCTTCTCCGTCACGGCAATGCTTGAAGCTATGATATCAATCGAACAGTCAGGACTCAAAATTGATCTGTCTGAGGCGGATCTGCATTTCTGTTCAAACCACGGTCCTACCTGTGAAGGCTGGTATGTTGAAGCGGCGATCAAGCAGGCCCAAACACGGGGCATCACAGAAGAAGAATGTTTCCCCTACAGCAGTCTGCTCAAAACCCTCCCGGGGCAATCTATACCCACGATCATCCCCAGATGCACCATCAATCCTGCCCGAGACGCCAAAGCCGTCAAAGTCAAAACCTCAGTCAAGCTAAACAGCATGACAGAACGCAAGAATCACCTGACCACCATCGGACCTTGCGTTGCCATCTTCAAAGTTTATGAAGACTTCTACTGGTATGGCAACAACGTCTATCATCACGTATCGGGCAACTATGAAGGAAACCACGCCGTCCTGGTGGTTGGATTCTCCGAACAGGGGCAATACTGGCTATGCAAGAACTCCTGGGGGCCGGAATGGGGAGACGGCGGCTATTTCAAAATCGCCTACAAAGACCGGGACACCCTGTTTGACGACTATCCCTTCTATGGAGTCAAAAATATTATCATGCCAAAACAAGCACAAGAAAACGAACAAAAATGGAATTCCACCAAAGGGTTTTGGTCAGAGCTCCTGAAGCTTTTTGGGCGGCTTTTACGGCGTCTGCCCTTTGTGAAGAAAAAGACGGATCACGATGATGATTAACACAAATAACACGATAACCACCACAGCAGGGACAGCATTTGAACAACGTTTTCAAGCTGCGCCATCGGCAGGATATTGCTGGAGTGTCGACAGCCTTCCAGCGGAAGTGCAATTTATAGGCAAAAGCCATATCCCGTCCGAAAGGAACGCTCCCGGTGATCCGGCGACGGTGGTATTCAGGTTTAAAGCTCTCAGTGTTGGCACGTTTGTCCTGAGGTTTTTGTATAAACGACCTTGGGAGAAGCTGGGCAATACTTTTGAGGTGGTTGTGCGGGTGCTGCCGGTATAATCACCGGCGCTCCTCCAACTCGACTTTGGGCTGGTACGATGGAACAAGTGACCCCTAACCCCTAACTCCTAGCCCTGACTGGGTGCATATTTAAAAGTGCATGAACTGACGATAAGGATAAGCAGAGCTTTCTGCCGCGGTGTTTTCCCGCAACTCAATGGTGAGTTGGAGGCAGATACCGCGCTGGCCAGTAACAGTGCCACGTCAAGGGTTGGGGAGCGGAACAGTTTTTATTGCTCCAAAAAATCTGCAATTCGGGGGTATTCATGGGGCATATGTATACAGTTCAATGAGGCACGAGGTAGGGTTTGGGGAGCGGGAGAATCCAAGCGCCTCTCTGCCTGACGCAACCTCGAAAGGCGAAAAAATTCGCGGGCTCTTGGAGTCTCCCGCTCACCAAACCCTACCTCGGGACTGTTACGAGCCCACATAATATCCATCTCCATTCACCATTCGGTTGCGGGAGAACCGCAGTGGATATTTCTATTTATTTTTTGTCGCTTCCTGCACTTATTAAATATGCACCCGCCCTGACTCCTAAGGTTGTGGACGAAGCCCACCCTGTGATATACTCAGATCAACAGAGCCCGTCGGCCAACCCGCAAGGCTATCCGATCGTTTGATATATCCAGGCATCACGCAGAAAGCATCTTCGACAAGGAGGAATAAGCATATGGAAAAGACTTCTCGTACAAAGCTTCTCAAAAACATACTGATCATGACAACCTTGTTGCTGCTGCTGTCACTGCTTCCTCTGGCTTACAACATAATAGGAACGCAGCCCGATTCGGACTATCCGCCCACCCCACAAACTTTCACCGCCCATATCGGCGCCGAATCCATAATATACTCAGATAACGATTTCGCGGCCCCCTCCCATCTCTACAACGAAAACATCAGCGCCATGCTCGTGGCCCTCAGCGCCGCCGCCTATAGTCAAGACGCCATTGTCGCCTCTCTGAACAACTTGGGTTTTGATCCCCAATCCATCCTGACCGATTACAGTTCAAGTGCAAAAACGGACAACAAAGTCGGTTTCGCCATCGCCCACAAAAAAATCAACGCGGCAGAAAAACCCTATGACTTAATATCCGTCAACATCCGCGGTACAGCCGGAAACGAATGGTACAGCAACTTCAACATTGGCAGCGGCGATGATCACGCCGGCTTCAAGGCCGCCGAAGAAGCCCTGTACAAGACTCTGCAAGCCTATATAAATGAACAGAGCCTGACGAACAAAACCAAAACCAAAATCATCGTCACCGGACACAGCCGCGGCGCGGCTGTCGCCAATCTCTTGGCCGCCGATCTGACACAAAAACTTGACTTTGCCGATAAAGACAACATCTTTGCTTACACCTTCGCCACCCCCAACACCTCTAAAAGCGCCGCCGCTAAAGATCCCCAAGCCTACAACAATATCTTCAACCTCATCAACTCCGAAGATATCATCCCTTACTTACCACTGGCCGGTGGCGACTGGGGCTACAGCAAATACGGCGTCACTCTCATGTTTCCCGCTCAAGGCTACAACCCAGGAAATTTCAGCAACGATGTTCAGGACGCTCTCAAAACATTTATACGTATAGCGCCGCAGGTTCAGGATTTCTACGACAAATCCCATGAGACAGGACGCTCCTCCCTCACACTGGAAGCCTACTTCAATCTCGTCTGTGACGTCGCGTCCGGATCCAGTCTGACGTCATCCTTGACACTGATTGGATTAATGTCCAACGAAACCTTCGGCCCGATTTCACGCTTCCTGTTGCTGGAAACAGACAATACCTTCCCCTCCCATGACACAGCCAGCTACATCGCCTTAACGCAATCGACGCCATACAATGATTTTCTCCGGCAACACACCGTCAAACATGTCAGCATAACGTCAACCGCCGTTAACATCGACATTTATGACAGTCAAGGCAACCTAGTAGGCCGCACACTCAACGGCGTCGTCGATCCCAGTATCAAAAGCCATGTTGGCGTCTTCATTAACGGCGCGGTCAAAAACATCTATATGCCTGTCCCTGATACTTACAAGATCGTCGTCACCGGCATACTCACCAGCTTAGTCAACAACAAAATGACCTACACTGCCGAAACCATTGATATGGTCTTCGCGAAAACGACCGCCCAAAAACATTTCACCGGCATAACCCTCACTCCCGGCAAAAAAATTCAATCTGAACTGGCGGAAATCCCAAACACGAAACTGTTTACCGTAAAGGACGGCGTTCCCGTCGCAGAGATCGCCCCAGACGGCACGGAAACTCAATTGACAATTGACAACTGACAGTCGACGATTATCAGTTGTCAATTGTCAATCCTCATGTCCTCATGGGTTCCCGATCTCCTTGATTACATCCTCGCGGGCGATGTATGGATGCCGTCCTGGGCCCGTGTGAACAGTGTGAAAGAATGATCCGAAGTCAGCAGCTTGCTTTCTGAGCCAATAACGATTCGGGTGCCGGCGAAGGCGGCGCCGGTTACGTTAACGCTGCCAAAACCGGATTCTTTCATTTTCTTTTCGATGGCTTCACGTTCTTCCTGAAGAAGGAGGAGCTCTTGGTCAGCGTTACGGACGGTTGCCATAAGCCGTGTCAGTTCCTCAATTTTTTCGTCTGCAAGTCTGCCCAAAGCTTCCAGCTGCTGATAGTGGCTGATAACTCTGTTCAGGTTTTCGATATTCGCCTGGCACTGCTTGATAGCGGTCGGCAGGGAGGCGGCGCGTTCGGCGACACGAGGACCGGCGCCGACTTCAATCACATTGGCAACAGTTGAATTTCTAGAACCGATGTTAAGAGCCTCAACTGATTTTCCGGCGGTAACCCGGCTGGCCAGCAACACGGCCTGTGAACTGACGAATCTGGCTGTTTCACCGACATAAACGATGCTGTTGAGGCATGAGGTGGTTTCTAAATCGGTGCCGACGTCCACGTGGGCGTTCTGCAGATACTTACAGCGCAGAAGGCCGCCACAGGTGATTTTTCCGTTGGTCTGTCCGTTAAACCCGTTGGCGATGGTGACGTTGCCGCCGGCTTCAATGATGCCGCCGTCAACACTTCCTTGAATAAAAACATTGCCGTCGGCACGGACGCTGAATCCGGCGCAGACGTCGCCGCCTACGGAAACGTTACCGACAAAATCAATATTCCCCGTGTTGTAATCGACATTTTCGGGAATATGGAAAACATCCAGGACGGTGACCTTGTTATTGATGAGATCGACCTGGCCGTTGATTTTGGCCAGCAGCTGCAGCCCGTCCGGTGATTCCACAACATTTTTACCTTTGGGCAGGGGCACATCCCGACCGGGAGGCGGCTCTATGGGATCGCCAAGCACATCTGTGCCGGGAATGCCTTGGGTTGGCGGCGTTTTGCGACAAACAGGTTCACCCTCACTGACGTTTTTGATGATATCGAGCTGTTTATAGTCGACAGATCCGTTAGGTAGAACTTTGGGTTTGCCTTCGCTGGTCAGGGGAAACAACCAGGTGAAAACAGCGTCCTGACCTTTTTCCGGCAACGTTGCCCGGGCAACAGGTTCTTTATGATTGTATCTGGGCGCAGCCACAAGAGCATGAACAGTTTCTTCATTGATACCGTGGACAACACCGGCGGCGCGCAGCGCGTCGAAAATCCGTTGGGTGGTAACAGGTTCGACCTCTTCTTCGGACAACGCCAAAGTGACCCAAGCCTTCAATCGGTCTTCGCTTACGGTTACAACGATTTGCGTGCTCATGGACTTTTTGTCGCCCCTTTTCGTGTTTTAGCCGAGAGGATAGAGATCATACCCCCTCAACAGTTTGCCTTGTCCTATCGCGATCTGACGCCGTCCGGGCTCCGTCCGAACTCCGTCCGATACACGTTAAGTCTTCGGTGTTAAGTATAACACGATGTTGGCTGATAAATTCCTATCATGAACATGAACGCCACCTTGTTGTATAATATCTGTGAATGGCGGCGTATAGTTTATGCAACCATTTTTGTTGACAGTTGGCAGGCTGCAGATGTATGATACAAAAAAAGCAAGACAAAAACCCAATCCAACCATAGTCGTCGGATTGCCCAGAAAGGAAGTTAACCATGGCTTTTAAAGGTGGCGCAAACATGAACCAGATGCTTAAACAAGCCCAAAAACTCCAGCAGGATATGCTCAAAGCGAAAGAAGAGGCTGAGAGCCGTTCCGTTGAAGCTTCCGCCGGCGGCGGTGCCGTCCAAGTTGTTGTCAGCGGCAAACTCGAGCTCCTGGAACTCAAAATCGACCCGGAAGCCGTCGACTCAGACGACACAGAAATGCTGGAAGATATGATCAAAGCAGCTGTCAATCAAGGACTCCGCAGCGCTCAGGAAATGATTGAAACCGAAATGGGCAAGCTAACCGGCGGCCTCAATCTGCCGCCCGGCCTGTTCTGATAACCCATGGATCTCTTTTATTACCCCGAACCTTTAGCCAATCTGATCTCTTCATTAGCGCGTCTGCCCGGCATCGGCCCAAAGACAGCGGCCCGCTTATCATTTTACATGCTGCACAACCCCGAAGACGCCACAAACCTAGCCCGCGCCGTGGACTCCGCATTGACGCACATTCACCCCTGCACCGTCTGCGGCAACTACACCGCGGACGACCCTTGCGCCGTCTGCGCCGGCGCCAAACGGGATCGCCACCTGATCTGTGTGGTCGAACAGCCGCGGGATGTCGTGGCCCTAGAGCGCACGGGAGAATACAGGGGCCTCTACCATGTTCTCCACGGCGTGCTTTCCCCTATAGACGGAATTGGACCGGAACAGCTCAACATCAAAAACCTCCTCAGCCGTCTTGACGGAATTAATGAGGTTATAGTGGCTGTTAACCCCACAATTGAAGGGGAAACCACAGCCCTTTACCTGTCCCGGCTGCTGAAAGATCTCAATATTATTGTTACCCGGCTAGCCCGTGGGTTACCCATGGGAGCGGATCTTGAATACGCCGACGACATCACCATCGCCCGCGCGCTGGAAGGACGCCGGGCAATGGACAATTAACAATTAACAATTTCTCCATCCTCGCGATTCATCCATCCTCGCGCACAACAACAATATCAGACCCGAAGATCTCCACAGCTTTTTCTAAAGCATCCACGGCGGCGGCGGCGTCTCGTTGGGCAGAAGTGCCGGCCAAACCGGCGCCAGTGGAACTTGTTTCGGAGGAACCTGTTTTGTCAGGACTCTTGCCAGCGGAATCATAGCCGGCTTTACCTGCCTTAGACATCTCCGCAACCGGCCCAACAATCCCCTCAACCGGCACTTCTCGCCCCATCACTTCACGAACAGCCGTCATCATAATTTTTTTGTTGATTTCCTGGTTCAGCATCTCGCAATGAAAAGAGAACCCGTGCGGAAATACAACCCATACCTTCCCCTCAACAAAATGCGGTTCCCCCGCCAGCAAAAAAGCATGCACAGGTTTGCTGCGGCGACGAATGAGCCCCACAATTTCTTCCCATTTTTTTATCGTAAACTCCGGCAGGCCAGGAACCTCGCTTTCTCTCAGCGCACTCACAGCGAAAGCGTCTCCTTCGCCCAATTTTTGCCGGCTGCCCTGTGTCTTGGCGCTGGTCTTTTGTTCTTGCGAAGCCTGTCCGCCGCCGCCCTGGCCAGCCGTTCCGCCTGAATTCTCGGTTGTCACGGATAGCGTATCAGCCCCTGTCACAGATCCCTTATCACCTACAGACTTTTTGTTCACAGGCGCGCGGACCGCCGCGGTTCCCTTATCCGTCACGGATCTCTTGTCCGCCGGCTGCTTATGCCCTTTATCAGACCCTTGTTTTTCCTCAACCCCGGCATAAACAGCTTGAACAAGCAGCATTTCTACAGCCAGACGAGCGTTGGGAGCATATTTCAGCTCCCCTTCGCCCTTCAGCAGCAAATGAATCCAAGCCAACACCCGCGCCAGCCCGGCTTCTTTCGCCTGTCTGCCCAGACGCTCCGCCGCTTCCGGCACCCGCGGCGTCAAACTGTCTCCCGCCAAAAAAATCATCATATCACGCAAATAATCAAGCAGCTCACGTAAAATCTGCCGCGGATCCCGGCCCAACGCCATATTCTCATCCATCTGACGCAACAGATCGGCATAACTTTCCCGCAACAATCCTTCCACAAGCCCGGCACTGCCGCTCTCCCCCATCATTCCTAACTGTCGCAGAATATCTTCCGCGCCCAACCGGCCTTCCTGGTTCAAACACTGATCCAGCATGCTCAAAGCGTCACGCAAACCGCCCTCCGACTTCAGAGCGATCACACGCAGCGCTTCATCCGCCACATCACGCTCCAACGCGTCGCACACCAACCGCAGCCGTTCCTCAATATCTTTCACGGCAATACGGCGAAACTCAAAATGCTGTACCCGCGACAAAATCGTCGCCGGCACGCGATGGGCCTCCGTTGTCGCCAAAACAAACACCACACCCTCCGGCGGATCCTCCAGCGTCTTCAACAACGCGTTAAAAGCCTCCGCCGTCAGCATATGGACCTCATCAATAATATAAACTTTATACCGGCCGCCCGCGGCCGCCAGCCGCACCTTCTCCCGCAGATCCCGGATCTCATCAATCCCCCGGTTTGAAGCCGCGTCAATCTCCACCACATCCAAAGCCGCGCCCTGATCGATCTCCCGGCAAGACGAACAAACCTGGCAGGACTCAACCCCCTGACGATCCCCGCAATTTAAAGACTTCGCCAACAACCGCGCCACCGTTGTCTTCCCGGTCCCGCGAGGCCCGCTAAACAAATAAGCATGCGCCACTTTATTCTCATTTAAAGCATGGGTGAGGGTTAGCCTCACATGTTCCTGACCCACAATATCGGCAAAAGACTTAGGACGCCACTGACGGTAAAGCGCCATATACATGGGGCGGTGTTCGGTGTCCGGCGTCCGGTGTTCAGTATTCAAAAAAAATCCCCCCAGGCTCAGTAGGGCCATGCACCCTCCCTCGAACCGGTATCCCTAAGCGTTACCCACGAGCCGGCGCTCTCCCCCAGCACCCTCACGGCACACAGAGCAAACTCCTTAGTGCTGCTTCCGTCAAGACCTGACACGATTCGGAGCTGCCTGTTGCGCGAGACCAGAGTGTCAACACGCCGCACACGTGGACAGACCCTAAAGAGCCGGCCCTCAGGAGGGGATTCCACCCCGCTGTAGCGGATTGCGGGCCACAAGGAACCGCTATCTCCCCGTGTAGCATGGCAGGTACAAGTATACCATTTTTCCTGTATGAAGTAAAATCCACCCGTACCAAGCTCAAGGCAGAGGGGGCGGAGGGCGGGCGGGGCGTGAGGCGTGTCCGCCAAGACTTGCTCCGTGTCGGCGCATCTCTAGGGCATCTGCGCAGAGAGCGCAAAATAAGGCAGCCTTGCGCTCTTTTTCTGCTCCGATGCCCAAGAGCTGCTGCCGCCCCTCCCGCAAAGGCTTGGA
>WRHI01000054.1 GCA_009783315.1 Peptococcaceae bacterium | reverse complement strand
GCTCACCAAACCCTACCTCGGGACTGTTACGAGCCCACATAATATCCATCTCCATTCACCATTAGATTGCGGGAGAACCGCAGTAGATATTTCTATTTATTTTTTTGTCGCTTCCTGCACTTTTAAAATATGCACCCCAAATTAAAACTTCACCTTGTAAAACACCCCCCACTTCGTATAAAATAGAATAAGGGTTGCCAATCCTATCCAAACCAGCGAACAGAGAAGAGGAGATTGGTCTCGCATAATAAAGAGCGGGTGGTGTTGTTTAATGAATCATGATGAAATGATTCTCGCAAGTCTGGAAAGAATATCAAGTGTCTTTACCCAATCCCTTAACGACATCCAAGCGGATTCGTCCGTTCACATCCAGCAATTGTCCGCCTGGGCCGAAGAGATCCGGGCTTATATCAGGCTTTTCGAAGAAATATCCTCTCCGGCGCGCTTGGTCGTGGAACAAATCCTGGATCTCAAATTCAACGACGGGCTCCTGGGTGTGGAGACAGAGAATATCAAGATGGAGCGGAGCATTATCGACAGCCTGCAGATTTTTGAGTTTGGGGTTATCCAGGTGATTGTGGGCAATATGCAGCTTTCGTGGCGGGACGGCGATTACAACTATTATTTTTATCCGGATATGGTGGAGCTGCGTACGGCGGATGAAAAGTCTCTGATTAAGCTTTTTTTCTCACGCAATTTTGCGCGGCAGACGCAGATCCAATTTGCGGCGCTGAAAAATCTGCCCCAGGTGATTTATATACATCCTGAGCTTATAAAAACCGAGCGCGAGAAACGCACGAGAAGATCCCGCAAAGGAGAGATGGCATGAGTTTCGAAGGTGTTGAGGAAAAAGACAGTGCCGAGAAAAGACATAATATAGATAAAGAAGATGTTTTTCGTATGGCCCGCAATAACAATGTCCAGTTTATTCGAATGCAGTTTACGGATATTGTGGGCGCCATGAAAAGCGTTACCATTCCCCTGAGCCAGTTGCCCAAAGCCCTGGATGGAGAGATCATGTTTGACGGATCTTCCATTGAAGGGTTCGTGCGCATTGAAGAGTCGGACATGTATCTCAGGCCGGATCCCGCGACTTTCCTCATTTATCCATGGCTGGTGGCTGACGGCGGTACGGAGGCCCGCCTGATGTGTGACGTCTATACTTACGACGGGATGCCTTTTGCCGGTTGTCCCCGCAACGCTTTGCAGCGGGTGTTGGCGGAGGCCGGGGAACTTGGGTACGGCATGTGTGTCGGCCCTGAGCTGGAGTTTTTTCTGTTTCACAGGGACGAGCGCGGCAGACCAACGACCGTGACCCATGATAAAGCCGGGTATTTTGATATGGCCCCTGTGGATAAAGGGGAGGCGGCTCGTCACGATATTGTTGTCAACCTGCAGAAGATGGGATTTGAGATTGAGGCTTCCCATCATGAAGCGGCGCCGGGGCAGCATGAGATCGATTTCAAATATACCGATGCGTTGGAGATGGCGGATAAAATGGTTACCTTCCGCTTCGTCGTACGTTCGATTGCCCAGCGGCACGGGCTGCACGCGACTTTTATGCCTAAACCGATCAAGGGGATCAGCGGTTCGGGCATGCACGTCAACCAGTCGTTGTTCAAGGATGGACGAAACGCTTTTATCAATTCGGAGGATCCGCAGAAACTTTCTGCGGTGGCCTATCAATATATTGCCGGGGTTTTGGCCCATGCCAGGGCCTTTACCGCGTTGACCAATCCGACAGTCAACTCCTACAAACGTTTGGTGCCTGAATATGAGGCGCCTTGCCACATCGCTTGGTCCGAACGCAACAGAAGCCCGTTGATCCGCATCCCCGCCAAACGCGGGATGTCAACGCGTATTGAGATCCGCAGCGCGGATCCCTCCTGCAACCCTTATCTGGCGCTGGCCGTGCAGCTTAAGGCCGGTTTGGACGGCATAAAGAAGGGGCTGAAACCGCCGGAACCTGTGGATATTAATATTTTTGATCTGACGGATGAGGAGCTTACGCGGATGGGAATTGAGATTCTGCCCAGGGATTTGAAAGAGGCGCTGCGGGAATTGACCCGCGATGATGTGATCAGAGATGCCCTAGGACCTCATATTTATTCCCGTTTTCTTGAAGCGAAGTCTAGGGAATATGAGGAGTATAATACGACGGTTCATGATTGGGAGATCAAGCAATATCTGGCGACGTATTGAGGCATCGATCAATAAAGTCATCGATCAATAAAGGAACGGAACAAAACACATGAAAATTGTTAAATTCGGCGGGTCGTCCCTGGCCGATGGAGAGCGCATTAAAAAAATCTGCGATATCGTCCTTGCCGACCCCGACCGCGGGATTATCGTTGTTTCCGCGCCGGGCAAGAGTGAAAACGATCCCTGCAAGGTTACCGATATGCTTATCGAGTCAGCCACGGCCGCCCTCACTGCCGGCTTAGATAATGCTCGCAGGTATATGGATCAAATCGTTGCAAGGTTTGTTTGTATTGCCGGTGAGCTCGGTGTGCCGGAGGCGGGGGAGGGTGTCAAAACCGACCTGTACGCCCTGCTCAGCCGGGAAATGGTGAGCAGAAAGAATTTTGTTGATATGATGAAGGCTGCCGGAGAAGACAACTGCGCGAAACTTGTCGCCGCCTATATAACGTCCCTGGGTCACAAAGCGGTGTACGCAAACCCAGGAGAGTTCGGAATGCTTTTGTCCGATGAGTTCGGCAACGCGACGGTTCTGGAAAAGTCTTTTCCTCTCCTGAGAGAAAACCTTGCGGCGATGGACGGTATTGTAATATTCCCCGGGTTTTTTGGACGCACAGAGGCGGGTGAGGTGGCGACTTTCCCCCGGGGCGGAAGTGACACAACAGGCGCCATCCTTGCGGCCGCCGTCAAGGCCGATGTCTATGAGAATTTTACCGATGTCGATTATGTCTACGCGGTTAATCCCAAGCTGGTAAGAAACCCGAAACCTATTGAGATTGTGACTTACCGTGAGATGCGAGAGCTTAGCTACGCCGGGTTTCAGGTGTATCAGGAAGAAGCTCTGCTGCCGGTTTATCAGGCCGGTATACCGGTCAACATCCGTTCTGTGAACAATCCCACATGTCCGGGAACCCGCGTTGTTGCCCGTAGGGAAGGGGAGGCCGGCAGCGTTTCCGGCGTCTCCGGAAGCGCGCGCATCGCCGGTATCGCCGCCGACAACGGATTCACAAGCATCTATGTCACAAAATACCTCATGAACCGCGAGATTGGTTTCGGCAGGCGGTTGCTGACCATCATTGAAGACGAGGGCGTTTCATACGAGCATACGCCCACAGGCATTGACGATGTGACCGTCATTCTGAGGGATTCATTATTGGCAAACGGCAAACTTGAGCGCATCATCGAACGGATCAAAGCTGAGCTTCTTCCGGATGATATTCGTATTGTACGCGATTTGAGCTTGCTTGTTGTTGTTGGCGAAGGCATGAAACACGGCATCGGCATAGCCGCTACGGCCACGTCCGCGCTGTCCAAGGCAGGGGTAAACATTTCGATGATCAGCCAAGGGTCGTCTGAGGTCAGCATGATTTTCGCGGTCGAAAGCGGACACGCCGACGACGGGGTAAGGGCGCTGTACGAGGCTTTTTTTGAGTAAGGCAAGGTCATTTGGGGCCAGATACGCCTAATCCTCTCTCCTGGCTACAGACGAAGCCCGCCGAAGATCCCCGTCAACATCAATAGCAGCAATTTCAACGTGATCCGCCACATTCAGAATGACCGCAACTTCGCTGTTGGCGGCAGAGATAACATAATAGAAGGGGTCCTCCCCCAGGCGGAGGTAGTAATAGGAATTGCCGCCGATAACCGCGGTGCGGATCTCTGAGAGGCTGCCTGTGACGGTGGTAAGGGTTTGGATTTCCGTGGGTTCGTTTTTCCGCAGAAGGGCTTTATAACGTTCCTCGCATTCAGCCAGCGTGGCGCCGGTGACAGCGTTTTGATAATATTGGACATGAACCATGGCAAACATTTTTACCAGCCCGGCGCCGTCTTTCAAGGCCATAAAATAAGTCGGCTCGCCGGCGATGTTGAGAAGCAGCGGGAATGTGGCGGTATAGCGCAGATCCTGGACCAAACCTTGGGCGGAATTCATTGCGGAGAATTCTTCAGCGCCGGCAATGGAATAAAAGGTGGCGTCTTTGGTTCTTTGATTGACCAGCAGGAAGCCGATGTTGCTCTCGTCACTGCCTACGGAGGTGACGCCGGTATACATGAAGACGTCGTCGTTCATGGCGATGTAATTATAGCCCGCGGTGGTGACTGTAACGTCACGCTGGCCTAGAATAGAGTTAAAAAACCCTTTGTTATATTTGCCGTAATAGTTGTACTGATCCGTAATCAGGTCGGCGGAATAAACCCGGTCTACCCAGCCGGGGACCTCCGTTGCCAAATAGTATTGGCTTTCACCGGTGACAGCGTTGAGCAAGACGGCGCCATCAATTGTTGTGCCGCCAAAAAGGCCGACGGTTTTGACTATTTTGGGGCATACCCAATAAGGGGTTCCTTCCTCATCAATCTCAAAAACAGGGTCGCCGAACATGGTGGTGGGATACTGAAATCGCAGGTATCGCGTTAGATTCCGGAAAATAGGTTCGCTGGGAGAATATTTTATACCTTCGGGAACCCGGATGACTTCGGCGTTTTGAGTAACCATGTCGACAATAATGTAGGCGGGCAACCCCTTTGACCGATTGTTCAGCCATTTAATAACGTCTCCATACTGTAAATAGGTGACGCGCACAGGGCGGTTCTGGAAATTGATTTGGCTGTAATTGGCGGAAACCTCGAATTGGGAGACCATATCGGAGAGTTCGCCCAGCTTCCGGTCGCCCAGCCGCACAGCGCTGTCTTTGTCCAGCATAGGAATCTGATCAAATGATATCTCTTGCACATCAGCGAGAAATTCTCCCGTATCAAAAGCCAGCAATTGAGAGTAGGTTTTGGCCCGGAATATGGGGGCGGAGACAAGGTTGCCGATCAGATAGACAAGGAGCAGTCCTGACACAATGATGATGGGGACAATGCTGGCTGAGAGCAGAAACTTGCCGATAGCTTTCGGATCGGATCTGGAGGCGGGGGTGCGGAAGCGGCCGGACAGGTAGATGTTGGTGGCGGCGTACACCACCGGAAGCAGAGAGAGGAAAGCGTATAAGGCGGGTTCCTGGAAATTGATGGCGGGGAGGCTAAAGAAGAAATATGTGAGTCCAAAGACCAAGGTGACAAGAAAACTAATAAGAATGCGTCCGGGTTTTTTGATAAAACTTTTTTTCGCGGCGGCTCCCCTTTTGGTCATGTTGATGACTCCTTTTTTCATGGCGATTCCTCCTTATGTAAAGAGAAGAGAGATGGATAGAGAGTTCTTTCAGATTATACCATATTTTTGAGATCAACAGGATGCCTGTGTCATATTGACAAACGGGCGCGAGGGCTCATAATAGAATTAGGAGAGAAGAAAGGAGCAGGGTTTTGCGGCAGCAGGATTTTTTCGTTTCGCCATGCAACAGCAGAGCATATCAGGTTGTCACCAAATTGGATATGGATACGATACCGCCGGTGACGCTGATTTATGGAACGCAGGGATCAGGCAAAACAACGCTGCTTTCATTGTTGCAGACTGAATTAACAAAGCGGGGGCAGAGGTTTATTTGTGTTGACGCGCTGGATTTTTCCAGCCGGTACGCTTTTGCTGCTCAGAAAAAAAACCTGCCTGCGTTTCGGCAAAATATGCGGTCGGTTTCTCTCTTTTTGTGCGATAATCTGGAGCGGCTTTGTGGGAGAGAGAAGTCTCTGGAGGAGCTTATGTATACCTGTGAGGGGATTTGGGTTAAGGGAGGTCATGTTATTGCGACGCTGAATACGGAGCGGCTGACGCTCCATGAGTTTGGGCCGCGGTTATCTTCGCGGCTTTGTTTGGGGGTTGCGGCCCATATTGCGAAACCGTCCTTTGAGGAAGTCAGCGCCTTTTTGGATTGGCGTAGGGATAAGGAAACAGAGCGGGAGCTGGACGCCGACCATTTCCGAGGCTGGCATTTTGGCCAAATTGTCCGTTATCTGGATCGTGGGGATGGTTTCCGGCGCGGTGTCCGAACCGGTGTCTCTAGTCATGGAACCGGAGTGAAGGGCTCTGGCGCGGCGGAATGGATATGGGGCAACCTTCAGGAAATCGCGGAGAGGATGATGGAGATTTCACGGCGCTGTTTTCATGTTGATGAGGACGAGCTGCGCGGACCGTTCCGTGGGGCGAAGATCGTCCGATTGCGGACTATTCAGTATTATATCTTGCATGCCCAAGGGTATACCCAGCGCGAGATTGCGGATCATTACAGGCAGGGCAGGGAGTCCGTCGCACGTGGGTGCGCGAGAATGAAAGCGAATTGGGTTGAGTATGAACAGGATTATAAATTTTTTCTAAGTGAACTGAGGGGGCCTTTGCTATGATTGAAGATGTTAAGAAGTTTTTGCTGGAGCACTTTCCTGATCGGAACGAACTGTCTTATGAGGACTTCACCCAAGCCGGGGATGGGGAATTCGGTTGGACGGATAACTCTGTCAGCCGGTTTGCCTATGACGGAGATTTCGAGTTGGAGAAACAGGCTTTCGGCGTTGTCTCCCGGCCTTGGCCGGAGATCGACTGGTTCGAGATTGGCTGTGACGGGTATCTGGTGCCGGGGTGCCTGAACAAAAAGAGCTTTCTGCATGCTTTTCCTTCGTTGCTGTATTATCTGTATGTGCTTTCTCAAATGGAGGCGGGAGAAGAGCAGGAGGACGGCGGGCTGCTGTCCGCTAATTTTATTGAGACTTTGGACATGAACGCTCTGAAGCAGTTGGAAGATAATATCTATGGTGAGGGTACATTTGACTGGAGGCGGCAGTATTATTATTCTCTGAACGATGATGTTAAAAAGCTAATTGGATTGCTGTTGCGGATGAGTGGAGGGTCGAAAGCCCTGGCGAGTTTTTGGGGAACCTACCGGGATTCTCATGTTGGCTTGGTGCGAGGTGCGGAAAAGGTGTCGGAACTTCAGAAAAAGCTGCCGGAGAAGGCCGCTGAGGAGCCTCAGATAAAGGGGCTGGAGAAGGCCCCTGAGGATATTCAGATAAAGGCGTCAGAAGAAGAGCAGGAAGTGACTCCGAAGGAAGGAACAGATAAGGCGACAGATAAGACGATGGATGAGGCGACAGACAAGGCGGATGAGGTGCCGGAGGAAAAGGCAGAAGCGTCGCAGGAAAAGCCTAAAGGAAGAGCAAAAGGAAAAGCTAAGGGAAAAGCCCAGGAAGAAACGAAAGAAGCCCAGGAAGAAACGAAAGAAGCCCAGCAAGAAACGAAGCCCCAAGAAGCGGCGCAGAAAAACACACAAGAAAAGGGTCAAGGTAAAGATCAAGAAGAGGCGCAAGAAAAACCACTGGAACTGGAAGAGGAAATAACCTGGCAGGTACCGATGGTTATCCAAGATCCGGTGGGGCATAATGATCTGATGGTTCAAATGGAGCGGGCTGCGGCGGATTTCACCCTTAACGATCTTGATATGGCGTTCCGCCGGATTGAAGCCGGGGTTTTTGTTATGGGTTCCGACGCTGAATTTCGCCCAATCCACATTGCCCGGCCTTTCTATATTGGGCAATTTCCTGTGACCCAGGGTCAGTGGCTTCGGGTTTTGGGCGAAAACCCGAGCTTCTTTGACAAAGGAGACAATTATCCTGTTGACAGTGTGGCGTGGGATGAAGTGTTGACTTTCATTGCGCAGCTAAACGATCCGGCCTGGTGGAAAGATAAAGCGGCGGAGAGCCGGAAACTCAGACAATTTATCGCGCGCTTGAACAGAGCGGAGGGTTTGGATGATGATAATGGGTATGTTTTGCGGCTGCCCACGGAAGCAGAATGGGAATACGCTTGCCGGGCTGTTTCGGGGATTGATCCTGAATGCCCGACTGTTGAGCTGCAGCGATGGTTTTTTGGGAACAAGATGTCGGATCTGGGACAGTATGCCTGGTTCAGCCAGAACGCGGGGGGAACGACGCATCCTGTCGGCGAAAAGCGGCCCAACCCTTGGGGGTTGTATGATATGTACGGCAACGTGGAGGAATGGACCTGGGATTGTTGGAGCGGTTCGGGTTCCGGAGATGTTACAGCCGCTGCTGAGCTTTCAAGCCCTGTTTGGGGATGCTGTCGGCGTGGCGGCGGCTGGTTTTCGCCGGGTCAGCGGGTGGGATCGGCTTGCCGGTCAACTGATTTTGCGACCAGTTTGTGCGGGTTTGCCGGGCTCCGGCTGATTATTGCGCCACGTTTACCGGCGGCGAAGGATAAATGTATGGAAGAGGTGTATGACCAGGCGGACTATTTGTTTGATCTGGGGTTCCATGATTTGGCGCGCAGGTTGTTTGCTTGTTTGGCGGAAGATAAGTATTCTGAGGCGTTGAACCGGCTGGCCATTATCTATTTGGGCGGGTACGGCGTTAAAATGAGCAAGAGCAGAGCGTTGTCGTATCTCAAAAAAGCCGCGCGTTTAAAGAATCCTATGGCTAAATTGAATCTGGCTCTTTTCTATAAGGATGATATGAAGAGATATCGGAGAGCGCTGCGCGGGTTCCGGGTTCTGGAAAAGGATGAAAAGTCTGATTATCGTGGTGAAGCGGCCATAGAGATGGCGAAGATGTATATGCAAGGGTTGGGGGTAAGAAGAAACACCGGTAAAGCTCAAAAAATTCTGGATAAGCTGCTAGACGATGTTTCGCTGTTAGAGAGGCTGCCGCAAGGGGCGAGAGAAGAGATTCTTCATCTATTAAAAGCGGTTGATTCTTCGCGGTAAAGCCTCAAGCAGGAGACGCTTACTGTTGCAGGAGTCCCAAGGAGCAGGTTGGCGTCTGGGATAATCCAAAGGGGCTGTCGCATACACGTTTTTCTAAAACGTGTATGCGACAGCCCCTTTCCTTATGAATTGTCTGGCTAAAGGCAAATGGGATTATCCCGACCGCCAACCTGCTCCTCGGCTCTCAATGATGTGAGGTCGTGGGCGGTCTTTGGTGGCCCCTGAATCATTATGGAAAGACGCATCTTGTCTTCCTTATATTATTATTATATAGTATGTTTTGCAAGAATAGGAAATAATAGAGTCAGTTGTAATTCGTTGAAAAACGAATTACAGTATTCGTTGAAAAACGAATTATCGGCTCGAGGGAGGATGGTATGGAAAGAGTTCAACGTGTTGCCGTTCTGACAAGCGGCGGGGATGCTCCTGGCATGAACGCCGCCATTCGCGCTGTGGTGCGCAAGGGGATCGCTTTGGGGCTGGATATGTTTGGTGTAGAGCATGGGTTTCTTGGGTTGGTTAAGCAAGAGGTAAAGCGAATGCATCTGGGGTCGGTGGCGGATATCATTCATCGCGGCGGCACGATTCTTAAGACCGCCCGTTGCAATGATATGTTTACCCCCGAAGGTGTGGCCGGAGCGGCCCAGACTTTGAAGAATACTTCAATTCACGCTTTGGTGGTTATCGGGGGCGACGGGTCTTATCGCGGAGCTCAGGCCTTGCATGAGCATGGCCTTCATGTTGTGGGTGTTCCCGCGACTATTGATAATGATATTGTTGGCACGGATCGCACGATTGGGTTTGATACGGCGGTGAATACCGCGGTTGGGGCGATTAGCAAGATCCGTGATACAGCGAGTTCCCATGAACGGGCGTTTTTGATTGAGGTGATGGGCCGCAATTGTGGTGATATCGCTCTGCGGGCGGGGTTGGCTATTGGCGCGGAATCGCTGCTCATTCCGGAGGTTGAATACGACCTGGAGGATGTGGCGGTCAAAATGTTGCGAGGATTCAAGCGGGGTAAGAACCATAGCATAATTATTGTTTCGGAAGGAGCGGGTGATATCTGGCAGATTGCTGATAAACTGCGCGGGCTGACCGGATTCGACAGCCGCGTGACCATACTGGGGCATATTCAACGGGGCGGCGCGCCTTCAGCGGAGGACGCCGTGCTGGCGGCAGCTATGGGCAGCAAGGCCGTTGATGCTGTTGTAAACAGCTCGCCTGAGCAGGAAACGCCGATCAGCCTCATGGTGGCGCTGGATTGCATGAACATTGTTACGCGCCCGCTGGCGGACGCTTTCGAAGGTGAGCGGGTTTTTGACAGGGATCTTTATGATTTAGCGGGAGATTTGGCGATTTAATCAATTGTCAATTGGTTCACAGGCTGAAGGATCTCAGCCTCGTCCATTGTCCATTGAAAAAGGGGGTTGTATCATGGAGGATCGTGTTTTTGCGTTGGATATCGGAACCCGTGTGGTCATGGGGTTGGTGATGAGCAAAAGGGATGGCGTTTACCATATTGAGGCTTCAGCCCGTTCCGAGCACCAACAGCGATCGATGTATGACGGCCAGATTCATGATGTAGCAAAGGTGGCTCAGGAAGTTAGAAAGATTAAAAAGGAACTGGAGGAGAAGTCGGCGTCGTCTCTTCCGCGTGTGTCGGTGGCGGCGGCGGGGCGCGCTCTGCTAACCCAGACCGCAAGTGCGGCGCGGGAGGAGATCCTGCCCATGCTTTGGGAGCAGCGGGATCAGATGGCGTTGGAAATGGAGGCGGTGCAGCGTGCTATGCGGGTTGTTTCGTCGGGTGAGCGGTTGAATGAGCAGAACTATTATTGTGTGGGGTATTGTTCGGTTCGACAGGAGCTTGACGGCGTCTGTCTGGAGAATATTGTGGGGCAGCGGGGCAAACGGGCGACGATTGAAGTGGTAGCGACGTTTTTGCCGCGGTTGGTGGTGGATTCGCTGATGTCGGTGTTGAGTCAGGTGGGGCTGGAGCTGGCGGGATTGACGTTAGAGCCCATTGCCGCGGGGTTGGCGGCTATTCCGGCGGATATGCGCCGGCTTAATTTGGCTTTGGTGGATGTGGGCGCCGGGACTTCGGATATCGCGCTGACTCGGGATGGAAGTTTTTTTGCTTTTGGAATGGTTCCCGTGGCGGGTGATGAGGTTACGGAGGCGATTTGCGCATCGTATTTGATGGATTTCGCCGCTGGAGAAAAACTTAAACGGTCTTTAGTCGGGGATGTGGCTGGTGATGTGGCTAAGGTAGAGAATTTTTTTGGGGAAAGTGTGGCGTTAACACAGAGGCAGGTAGCGGAGACGATGGCGCCGGTTGTGAGCCAGGTGAGTGAGCGGATTGCCCAGGAGATTGTGAGTTTGAATGGCGATGTGTCGCCTCAGGCCGTGATTTTAGTGGGCGGGGGGCTGACGAAGTCGTTGCCGGAGAATTTGGCCGGGGTTTTGCAGATCCCAACCGAGCGTGTAGGGGTTCAGCTGCGGGAACGGATCAAAAATGTGTGTGGGGATGAGAGTGTGACGGGTTCGGATGTCATTACGGCTTTGGGGATTGGGATAGCCGATTTTGAGAATAGGACCCTTCATTATTATTCTGTTAAGGTTAATGGGGTCGTGGTTTCTATTTTTGAGCTGCAACTTGCTTCTGTGGCGGAGGCATTGTTGGCAGCGGGGATTCAGCCGCGATTGTTTCTGGGACGTCCCGGGCAGGCTCTGGTTTATACCTTAAATGGGGAGATGAAGATTGTTAAAGGAGAGCCGGGGTCCAACGCCGAGATTTTTGTGAATGGGGAAAAGACCCGGCTTGAACACAAAATCGCGCCTGGAGATGAGATTGAGTTTGCGCCGGGGGTAAACGGCGCGGATGCTAAGGTTCGTTTGAAAAATGTGATTTCGCTCAACAAATCAAAAAATATCTGGTATAATGGGCGTGAGGAGGCTTTTGTGCCGCGCGTGTGTGTGAACAGTGAACCGGCTGATGGTGATCAATGGCTGAATGATGGGGATGTAGTGGCGATTGTGCCGAATGATACGTTGGAGGATCTTCTGCAGACCAAGGGGTTGAGCCTGAATGTGCCCAACACGGTTCATGTGCATGTGGACGGCGAGGAGAGAGTGTTTTCACCCCGGCGCGATGTTTTTTTTAATGGGGAAATTGTGGCCCAGGACAGGGCGTTGGCGGATGGAGACAGGGTTGATGTGAATTATGAAACGTTGCTGTTGAAGGATCTTGATCTGAAAGCTGAACCTTTGCCTTTGTACTTAAACAATCGCCGGTTTTTTTTGAAGCCGAAGCAGACAAGGGTGTTTTCTGAGGAGGGAATGGAGCTGACGGAGTCGAATCCTGTGGATGAAGGGATGGTTCTTTCTGTTCAAGGGTTTTCCGAGGAGCCGATCCTTTCGGATGTTGTTCCTTTTGTCTCGGATATCCATGCCGTGTCGAGCAGGTCCAGCCTGCGGCTGGAGATTAATGAGAAGGAAGCCGGGTTTTCTTCCAGGCTTCATGAGGGTGACAGAATTTTGATAGAGTGGGTGAAATAGGTGCATAAATATTGGTTTTCTTTGGGCTCTTATGATCAGGGGACTTATGGAACGATCTTAGTGCTGGCCTTCTTCCTGAGTATGGGTGTGGCTGTGTTTATGGCACGGAGCGCTGGCCGGAAGGATTTGACGGGTCCTATTGTTGATATGGCGCTGTTTTCGATTTTCGGCGGGTTAATCGGAGCCAGATTATGGCATGTTTTTGTTTTTAATTGGGATTACTACAGCAATAATCTTACGGAGATCTTTAAGGTGTGGCACGGCGGGTTATCCATTCAGGGAGGATTGGTCGGAGGTCTGCTGGTGGCGATTTTCTATTGTTACCGCAAAAAGATCAGTTTCTGGCTGATGGCGGATGTCTGTGCACCGGCGTTGGTTTTGGGACAGGGTATCGGCCGGTACGCCAACCTTCTGAACGGGGATGGGTTGGCTAGACCTACGGGCGGGGATTTTGGCATTGTGTATCCGCCCGAGACGAACGCGTTTAGCAGGTATGGGGATCAACCCCTTTGGCCGGCTGAGACTTGGGAAGGTCAGATTGATATTGTGATTTTTGCCCTTTTGCTGATTCTGCGGTTGCGCAAGTGGCCCTCGGGTTTCATTTTCTTGTTCTATGTTATTATGTACAGTATGAATCGTTTTTGTATTGATTTTTTGCGTGGTGATACGCCTCAGGTGGGCATGCTTTCCGCGGCCCAATGGACCGCCGTGGCCTGTGCGGTCATTGCGTTGATTTTCCTTGCTATACGTCATAAGGCTCCTAGAATTCTTGGGTTTGGGGATCATGAAGGGTCTGACAAGCCGGATGATGATCCGGACAACAAGCCGGATCGAAATAATCGCAAGCGTAAGGACGAGGATCAGGATCAGGGCGGCGGCAAAGGCGTGGAGAAAGGCGAAAAGCAATCTCTGGAGAAAGATTCTGGGAAGAACAAGAACAAAGTCAAGGATAATGGGAAAGGCAAAGGCAAAGGGGTGGCGGAAAGAGAAAGTGAGGCTGACCTTGCGGACGATGGCCTTGCGACGGTCGCTCCGAAAGCTGGCTTTTTCCCGGTTGAGCCTTTGCCGGGGGTCGTACCAAAAGCGGAGGGGTTGTCGGTACCTGAGAATATTGTGTCGGTATCCGAGAAAGTTTTGCCTGTGGTTGATGATATTTCCACGGAAGATGATGCGTGGGATGCTTGGCTGAATGATGAGGCCGTGATGAGGGCCGGCGAAAAGACGGACAATACTGTGCAAGAAGCGCAGAAACAAGAAGCCCAGAAACAAGAAGCCCAAAGGCAAGAAGCGCAGAAACAAGAAGCCCAGAAACAAGAAGCCCAGAGGCAAGAAACCCAGAAACAAGAAGCCCAGAAACAAGAAGCCCAGAGGCAAGAAGCCCAGAAACAAGAAGCCCAGAAACAAGAAGCGCAGAAACAAGAAGCCCAAAGGCAAGAAACTTTGAGACTGGCAGCGCAAAAGCAAGAGGAACAGAGACTGGCCGCGCAGAAACAGGAAGCGCAGAAGATTGAAGCGCAGAGGCAAGAAGCTTTGAGGTTGGCAGCGCAAAAACAAGAGGTAGAAAGGCTGGCGGTTCAGAAGCAGAAGGCTTTGCAACAGGAAGAAGCACAGAAACAAGCACAAAAACAAGAAACGGTCAGCGTCAAGGCAAGTGGAAGTAAATGGGAGTTACTGAATACAGGTATTAAGGATGCGGAGGGAGAGAGACTTCTCTCTGACGCGGATGTGAAGGCGAAAGAGAATATGGCGGGGAATTCAGCAGGGGGCGTAGGGAAGGCGTCGCAAGAGAAGACCAAAACCGCGGATGTACTGGTTGATGTACCATTTGATGTGCCATATACTGACAGACCTAGATCGTTGATGGACAATAACATGAAGCCCACGTCAGCAGACGAGGGCAAGGCGAAAGATTTTGTCAGCAAGGCGAAAGAGTCTTTCAACAAGGCAAAAGAGTCTGCCGGTAAAGCCAAGGAGTCTGTCAGCAAAGAGTCTGTTAGCAAAGAGTTTGCCGGAAATGTGAAAGAGTCTGCCGGCAACGTAAAAAAACCTTTGAGCAATAATGTGAGCAATAAAGCAAAAGAGCCGGTAAGAGAATCTGCGAGCAACACAAAAGTTGTTGAGGCGCCCATGCCGATTGAAATCCCGCCCCATGTTGATATCCCGGTGCATAGGGATTCCTTTAACAATCATTAAAGCGACTAGACTTCAAGGCGACTATTTTTTCAGGAAAACCCCCAGAATGCTGCCAAGGATGCCGCTCAAAATATAGGCGACTGTTTTTGGAATAAGGGTTCCTGCGCTGGGCGGCCCCGGATTGAGTAAAAAGTGGACAAGGAGGGTGACAAAAAAGAAGGTGACGCCGATAACCACGCCATAGATTATTCCGTGGGAGTCGGCCCGGCGAGCGGCTACGGTGCTGCCGACCAGGATACCTGTGCCTGTGCACAGCAGAGACAAAAAGAGACTTTCTTGCAGCGATGTCAGAAAATAGAGCAGGCTCAAGACCAGTGTCAGAACAAAGGATACAATTATTGCGATACCCAAACCCCTGGTTAAGAGCTTAAATTGAATGGTTTTCACTTTCTATAACCTCCTAATGTATTGAGGATTGCTGAAGGATATCAGCAACAGCTAGTCTCTAGTTAAAACTATGCTCAACTCTTCAAACTATGACAGTTTGCCCTATGACAGCTGGCGTTGTCAAAAGGAGTTCTCAAAAGATTCAAGCAAACAAATAGGTGGGTGACAAAGATGAAAAAGACGGTTCTGGATTTTCGCAATATGAAGGAAAACGACATAGGGATCAGTATGATTACGGCTTATGATTATCCGATGGCGCAGCTTGCCGAGCGCGCCGGTGTGGATTGTATCCTTGTAGGGGATTCTCTTGGTATGACGGTTTTAGGATATGAATCGACAGTGCCTGTGACTATGGAGGATATGTTGCATCATACCAGACCTGTATGCCGGGGCGCCTCACAGACTTTTGTGGTGGCAGATCTGCCTTTTATGAGTTATATGAACGTTGCGGATACGCTGCGGAACTCCGGACGTCTGGTTCAGGAAGGGGGCGCTGACGCCGTCAAACTGGAGGGCGGACGAGCCCAGATTCATAAGGTGCGTGCGCTCAACCGCGCCGGGATTCCTGTGGTAGCCCATATTGGGTTGACCCCCCAAACCGCGTCGCAGTTGGGCGGATTTAAGGTTCAAGGTAAAAGTTTGGACGATTCTTTGGTGTTGCTGGAGGATGCTAAAGTTTTGCAGGAGGCGGGGGCTTTTATGATTGTTCTTGAGGCTGTGCCGGAAACCTTGGGGGAGAAAATCACCAAGAGCCTGTCGATACCAACGATTGGTATTGGCGCCGGCAGGGAATGTGACGGACAGGTCTTGGTGGTGCACGATATTTTGGGATTATTTGAGCGGTTCCAACCAAAATTTGTTAAACAATACGCCAACTTAGGCCCATTGATTGTTGACGCTCTCAAACAGTATGATCAGGAAGTGAAGTCGCGTACGTTTCCTGAGGAAAAGCATTGTTTTTCTATGGAAGCCGAAGCCGCAAAAATCCTTTTGGAGCAGCCATAAAACAGCTGAAACGGTTGAAACGACCAGAAAAATTCCAGAGTTTCCCAAGAGATTTTTTCAGGAATTCGTGTTATAATAACGGTAATTCTGCTCTGTGCGTGTACGGTTCTAGGTTTTGATCCTATTTCCTGACTGGGAGCCGAAGTGGCGTTTTGAGTACGTCATGCTTTTCAGTAAGAAGACGGAAAGACGTGTCCAGGCGCCCACCTGCTAACGCGGGGTCAGAAAACCAGGACTTATACGGCAGAATGGACAAAAGGGGTGCTTCGGCATCCTTTTTGCATTTGACTTCGGAATTTGAATGCGGTAGAATTGGTTCTGGCTATTCCTGATCCTTAATTAAAACATGTTGAGATTGCGCGGTTTTAATTAGGATAATTATGCCGATGTGGCTCAGCGGTAGAGCAGCTCACTCGTAATGAGCAGGTCGTCGGTTCGATTCCGACCATCGGCTCCATCTGATTCATAAGCCGCCACCGATTTCTCAAGGGAAACCGATGGCGGCTTTTTGCCGTTAACGGGCAGTTAGCGGTTTGAAGTTTTTGGTTAGAGGTTTTCTATTGAAATGAAGATTCCCAGTCAAGTTGGAAAATATCCGCGCCTTTCTGAGCCGCGGCGGGAGAAGGAACGGCCAGGGCACCTTCGTAGTTGATGACAAAAGTGTTGTATGTCCAAGCGGAACTTGTGTAAACGAGGCTGCGTGTATCGAAGACAGCAAAATTTCGGGAAAGGATTTTCCCCGGGGTGTTAAAATACCGATATTCGATATGGACGTCGGCTAAAGTTTTGAGGGTGTTGGGCGTTGTTTCCAAACAGGAAGAGTCAAGAATTATCCTGACCTTACAGCCTCGTTTTTGTGCCGCCGCCAACGCGCTGATGATGTCTTCGTCGCCGCTGAGTTGCTGAGTTTCAATGTCTATTGTTTGACAAGCTGATTCGATGTAGGAGAGAATGAGGTTTTTCATGCCGACGGTTGACGTCAGGGTGACTCTTTCAGGTTCTGTTACGGACTTGTCGGCAGTTCGGGCACTATTAAGTCCTAGTGTGGTCGTGTATTGCCAGTCCCGCGCAAACATGTCAAGGGCTTTTTGAACAGTGTCTCCGGTGACGATAAGAGCGAGAGAGGAGAATAAAGAAGGTGAATCCGTCCAGGGGGTGCTGAGGAAAAGAGCGGTTTCGTTGTCGGCGATGATCAATTTTTGACGGTGGTATTGACCTTTTTCAGTAGGGTAATATTGGGCAGAGATGTTGTTGTTTTTGAGCAGGGTTATGGTTGGGCCGTTTTCTGGCTGCCATCGGTCAAGCAAGATTCGGATCTCGACGCCGGCTTGGGCTTTGGTGATGATTTCATTGAGAATGACTGGATCATCCAGGGCCATTTGTTCAATATATAGGGTGTGGTTGGCGTTATGTATCAGGTGAAGCGCCTGGTTGTATACGTCATCATCAATCAGAAGGGCCTCGCCGGTCAGAGGGGAGGGCGGCGGTTCATGTTTAAAGATTGGTGTGGCACAACCCCCCAAGCCGGCCGCGCAGCACAGAATGAGGCTGAGGGTGAGGGCGCTAAGAAAATGATGGTGACGCTTTGCATTCGAACTTGCATAGTTCATTGAATTAATTGGTTTTCTGCCAAAGGCGGACGTAGGGTATGTGGAAACAATTTCCAAGTATAGCCATATTATGAATATGAGAGATAGACAATTAGAGAGATGAGATAAGCTTGATCATGATATGCAGCAGGGTTTTCGTAGACAGGAGGAAAAGGTCTATGTTTTATGGTCTGGTTCCTTTTGGATTAGGGTTGGGTTTGGGATATGGAGTTGGGACAATTTCCCATAGACGCTATCCTTACCCGTATCCCAATGCCTATCCTTATCCCCCGTATTATGGCCGCCGTTTCTATTATTGATATAGGAAGCTGTTTGTGGCCGGATGGCATTAAGGATTTTCATGAAGACAAGAAGAGATGACTTATGGAAGCCTTTTTGGCTTCCATTCTATATTCTACCAATTAATTGCCGGATTATCCCAACCATACCTCATTCGTATAAAAAGTTGCGTTGTTTTTCGTGTCTGGCGCGGGTGTTTTTATTGAGGTGCTTTTTGCGCAGGCGGACGGATTGGGGGGTGACTTCAACATATTCATCGTCAGCGATGTACTCCAGGGCTTCTTCCAGTGTCAGCAGTATTGGTGTTTCCAGGTGAAGGGCTTCGTCCGCGCCGCTGGCGCGCATATTTGTCAGTTGTTTTTTGCGGGTGACATTGACGTCAAGGTCTTTTTCTCGTGTGCTTTGGCCAATAATCATGCCTTCATAGACTTTGGCGCCAGGGATAATAAACAGGGCGCCCCGTTCTTGAATCTGATACATGGCATAGTTCGTGGCGACGCCGTCTTCGGAAGCAACAAGGGATCCGCGGTTACGCTGATTAATGGCGCCTTTGTGTGGCTGGTAAGAATGGAAGACATGAGACATGACGCCTTCGCCACGGGTCTCAGTTAAAAACTCACCGCGGAAGCCGATGAGTCCTCGGGCCGGCACAACGAATTCCAGACGGGTGACGCCGCCGGTCAGTGTTGACATATTGATGAGCTCGGCTTTGCGCGGTCCCAATAATTCGATGACTGATCCGACATAGGCTCCCGGAACGTCGCAGGTCAGAAGTTCGTTGGGTTCGCACGTGACACCGTCCACTTCTTTCAGAATGACTTCGGGCTTGGAAACCTGCAGCTCATATCCTTCGCGGCGCATGTTTTCTATAAGGATAGAAAGATGAAGTTCGCCCCGGCCAGAAACCTGAAAGGCTTCAGTGGTGTCGGTTTCATCCACGCGAAGGCTGACATTGGTTTCCAGTTCTTTGAACAAACGCTCGCGCAATTTACGTGAGGTAATGTAGGTTCCTTCCTTTCCCGCGTAGGGACTGTTATTGATCATAAAAGTCATTGTGAGGGTCGCTTCATCAATGTCAATGGTTGGCAAGGCATCCGGCTGGGCAAGGTCGGCTATGGTCTCACCAATGTTAATATTGGGGATACCATTTATGGCGACGATTTCCCCAGCTGCGGCCTCTGAAATTTCAAGGCGTTCTAACCCACTAAATGTGTAAAGTTTGGATATCTTGACTTTTTCCATACTGCCATCCCGCTTGATGACAGCAACTTGGTTGCCGGCCAATACCTTGCCGCGTACAACGCGCCCCAAAGCGATTCTTCCTATATAATCATCATAGTCCAAACTCGTCACAAGAATCTGCAGTGGGCTCAAGGAGTCGGCCGGAGGAGAGGGGATCTCATGCAAAATCGTATCGAACAAGGGCGAAAGGTTCTCTTGCAGATCGGTTGGCTTATACCCTGCGACGCCCTGCCGCGCCGAAGTAAACACGACAGGGAAGTCCAACTGTTCTTCGCTGGCTTCTAACTGCATAAACAATTCAAAAACCTCGTCAACCACTTCGAGTGGACGGGCGTCCGAACGGTCGATTTTGTTTATGACAACGATGGGTTTCAAATTTAAGGCAAGAGCTTTGCGCAGCACAAAACGTGTCTGAGGCATGGGTCCCTCAAAAGCATCTACTACGAGGAGAACCCCGTCGACCATTTTCAGAACGCGTTCAACTTCCCCGCCAAAATCAGCGTGCCCAGGGGTATCAACGATGTTGATTTTGGTATCCTGATAGGCGATGGCTGTATTTTTGGCCAGAATAGTGATGCCGCGTTCCCGCTCTAAATCGTTGGAATCCATCACGCGTTCCTGAACAGATTCGTTGATTCGAAAGATGCCACTTTGGTGAAGCATGGCGTCAACGAGGCTGGTTTTGCCGTGATCAACATGAGCGATTATTGCGATGTTGCGTAAGGAATGAGAGGGCGTGGTTGACATAAAAATCTCGCTTTCTTTTTTCGGTATTCGTTGCAATCCAATAGGTGTTTTTGCCAGGACAGAGTCCTTGATTATTATACTGAAGATTTAGAAATTGCTCAAGAAAAACAGAGAAAAATCAATCCCAGTAAATGGAAGACTAAAGAGAACGCCATTGAAGAAAGAAACCCTGTTGGATAAGTTTGTGAAGGGGAGGGCAAGAGAACAATATTGCCATTATAAGGAATATATTGTATAATAATGAGAGGATCAGCGTATTGATTAACTTAAATTACGAATATAAAGAGAAATAATAAGAAAGAAGATCAGAAGTATATGATAAACATAATCAGGTTAAAAGATAGCGAGTTGGCCAATAAAAGCTAAAAACCGTAAATCACGGTTAATCAACAGAGAAACAACCGAAATAATATAAAAAACAGTCCCTAAACCGAATAAAAGCACATTATTTGGAGGTTAAGCGGAAAAGCGTCAAACATGTCGGCGGGCTTCCCCCGAGAAAGCTTCGCCAATTTCACATCGTTACGAGAGGGGGGAAGCGAACCATAGATACATTATACCAGAAACTGTGACCTTCGTCCAGTAAAGGGCTAATAATTCGTACAATTAGAGTTCTATAATAAATATTATGTAAAGCTGAGAGGCGGTTTTTTCTGATAATTAAGATTATGCGATGGCGAGGCATTTCGCTTAGCTGCTGTAAGCCTTAGGATTGTTTGCGCTATTTGAATTGTATGGGTTTTTGGCTTATTTTGCGTCTTTGCGCTTCGAAATCGCTGATCGGGGCCTTCTGTTGGTGATGGTTTTGATGTATGATAATTCGACGCCATGAATCTGCCCTGGATTGCCTGTCTATAAGAAATATTTATTGCGAGCAAGTCGAAAGCAAGAGCGATATGTCAACGAGACTATCGGAAGCAACCCAAGGCGGTAATAGCGGTAATAATAGTCCTAAAAAGGAATAATAAAAATAGCCGCAGATAGCGCACAGTATGCCGCTCTATAATAGTCCTATAAAGGAATGAAAGACCATTTTTACTCTTGTCATACGTGGCTTTTCCAAAATATCGTACCGCTTAATCCTATTATGCTGTCAAAGTAAGATCTTCTATGATATTATTGATGTATTGAAGACTCTGAATTGACATAGAATCAGCAAACGGACATGTCAAGTAGGAGCCCTCCCCTGTTATTTTCTTGCACGGTGCCTATCTTGCTAAAAATCTCACAAAGAAAGCGAGGTTTCTGTATTTTGGTAAACGTTATTAAAATCCCTACAAAAAAGAATCTTAAGTTTTGGTTGCCTGTGTCTGTTATCCTGTTTGTTTTTGTAATAGTCCTATTGTTTCAAACGGTGGTTATCATTCAACCGGGCTATTGCGGCGCGGTGATTCAATTAGGCCAGGTACAGGAATATGTATTTTCAGAAGGCCTGCATACAAAGGTTCCGTTCATTCAAAGTGTTAAGCCCATGGAGGTTCGTGTCCAAAAAATCGAAACAAAGCAAAACGCCTCTTCAAGAGATTTGCAGATTGTTAACACAGTTATTGCGGTCAACTATCATTTGGATGCCAGCCGAGTTAATTGGCTGTTCAAGGAAGTAGGCGTTTTTTATTCTGAGCGTGTTCTGGATCCGGCTATAGCTGAATCCCTGAAGGCTGTTACGGCGCAATATACGGCGGAGGAGCTCATCTCGAAACGTTCTGAGGTTAGCCTAAAAATCAAGGAAACCTTGAGTGACAAATTAGAAACGTACTATATGGTGCTTGATGAGGTCAACTTGACTGAATTCCAGTTCAGCGCCGAATTCAACGACGCTATCGAGAAGAAGCAGGTCGCCGAACAGCAGGTGCTGAAGGCGACGTTGGATTTGCAGCGAATTGAGATTGAGGCAAAACAAAAGATTGAGCAAGCTAAAGCCGAGGCTGAGTCCTTAAGGCTGCAAAAGCAGGAAGTGACTCCGGAATTGGTTGAGCTGCGCAAAAGTGTGTCCTGAAGTGAGTTTCGCACCGAAAGGAGGGAAAGCGCGGAAGTCACATGCTTTGTAAGAGATGAGGGCAGGCCCTTCGGAATCGACATTCAGGTGTAGGTTCCAAACCG
>WRHI01000053.1 GCA_009783315.1 Peptococcaceae bacterium | reverse complement strand
CGCTCCCCAACCCCTGACGTGGCACTGTTACTGGCCAGCGCGGTATCTGCCTCCAACTCACCATTGAGTTGCGGGAAAACACCGCGGCAGAAAGCTCTGCTTATCCTTATCGTCAGTTCATGCACTTTTTAAATATGCACCCCCCTATGAATGTTGTAACGGGTACGACAACAGCATCGCCCATAGCTTTGTAGCCATCATTATATGTATCTAGCGCAAACGATTAAGGAAGTCGAGACAATCTTTTCAAAACATTAGAATTTCTATTACATTCGGGAGCATCAGTATTGTTCAAAAGGCTTGTTGAGGCGCTGTCTCAATCCTCGTAAAAGTTTCGCTTCGCTCAACTTTGTTAAGCCGGCTTCGCCGTCTGCTGTACAGGGCGTCTACTCTCTGAAACGGGGAGTGGTCTCCATGCGATAATGGATTCCCATAGGAAAAAGTAAATGTGCAAGCCCAAGTCATAATAGAATCAAATACCGTTTCAATCCACGCGCCCGCTGGGCACGATGATGCAACATAAATTATAGCGGCATTTGACCAAGATTTCAAATATAATTTGTCGAGTGATTATCGTGAAATTGCGGTGAAATTGCGACCCATTTCTTCATTCCTTGAGCTTATGATTTCAATCCACGCGCTCAAGGCGCGGCTTATCTTAATCGTATTTTTAAGGGAAGGCTCTTTTGCGCAAGGCTCCCATCAAAACGATCCCATCAAATCGTCCACCAACTCAACGCGGCTTGCCAATTCACCGGGCAGCCCGCGAACATCCTCGTAATCCTCCCATGTGACCGACGCAGCAGCGGCGTCGCCAAGACGTTTGGGTGCCAGAGCCTCCAGCAACAAGTATTCCGGACAGCTACCCAGACAGTTTTTGTGTTCCACATACCAGGCATGGCGCAGACGGACATCCGGCCGAATTGCCGAACGGTTCAAATCATAAGCGTGGGGAATCAGCCGTTTCATCAGATCAATATCCTGAGCCGCACACCCTGTTTTCCTCGCATAATGAGGATTGACAAAAAACGGCATACAATAAACGCCATGTTCAACAATACGAAAAGCCAGCGGCGCCATACCGGCGTTTTTGCCCTCCTGCACGCCAGGTTTATTGGTGTTGGTGTGTCTGACAATCTGAACAGGCGAAATCGAAACGCCAACGCCGAACTGCACAACCCCCGACTTGATAAATCCTTTATGGGCGCCTTCCTCCAGAAACGTATTACCAAAAACCCGGGCATCCCAGTATTTCTTCACAAACGTGCTTTGTAGAAAATCCTTCTGATTGAAATGTTTCGGGTCAGGAGCCATCTCTTTTTTAATGGCCTTTCTGTCCCGCCCCCGCGACTCCAAAATACAGTAATTTTCCGGATGCGCGCTATACTCCAGAGGCAGGCTTTGAAAAAACACACTTCCTTTATCTTCCAACAAATCACGCAATTTCCGCTTAAAAGACACCGGAGAAATCTCCCCATGCCCATTGGGACGTTGGCGCGGGTCACTTTCCCTGTCTGGATCTCCGTTGGGGTTGGAATTGACAACTTCTATTACCAAAAGTCCCGTCGCTCGCATAATCTCATTCTTCATCACCATCTCTCCTCTTTGCCACTAAATGAACCTCTCTTTCTTCCTTGTATCTCTTCATCATCTCTGCTTGGGAAAATGGCCAGATACCCAATAAAAACTTGAGCTTTATCAAAATCGTCGAATCGTGTCGTTTGCATGAAAACACCCTTTAGTTTCGTCATAACCATTTCATAAAGGCAATAAGACCAAGCTGCCTTCCCGTTTTCCTCTCTTTTGCCGTCAATCTGCCGCGCCCAAGCAATATAAGGCGCCATCCTTTGCCCTAATTGGGCAAGTGCCTGCTCCGGCACGGCCAACGCCGTGGTAAACAAATAATTTCCTGCCAGCCGTAGTGGCATATCCCCACCCCTCTCCGCTTGACAATACAGCCTATGGAGCTCATCGGAAACTTTGAGTATTTGACCCATCAGGAAAGCCACATTTTCCATATACTCTTTCTTCCTCAAGCCAGATTTGTCCAGAAGCAGCCCCAACACCGAGAGCACCAAACTCGTTTCTTTTTGCTGTATAGGCAGGCAAAGGCTGCCTTTGTTATGCTGGTTACCCACATAACTCACCAAATTATTGGAATTCGCAATCAGAATCGACAAATAATAACGCAATGTTTCCTGCCCCACCTCATCCAACAAGAGCTCCAGCCCCTGATAATACTGCATCCTCTTCACTAGGGTTTTGCCCTGAGCTGTCATCTCACCCCCTTGTTTCCAAACATTGTTGACGACACGCGCAACTTGAAGAGGAAATGGCGTAATGCGTTTTGTCAACCACAGAGAAGGAATATTTTCACAACCCCTTTTCCAAGAACGGACATTTCGCAAAAACCCTTTCAGAGAACACTTGCGGCTGAAAAGCACCTTAGAGCGGGCTCTATCCATTTTCCGTAGAGAAAAGATCTGTATGGTTCCGGGTCTTTCCTCTGCGGGGAGGTATTCCAACGTTTGGACAAATTCTTCAACAACACCCTCGAAGCTTGAAGGCGCGCGCTCTTGTCCAGGATTTTGTCTGCGTTCCTCGCGCGTCCCTTGCTTGTTTCCTTGCACAGGATTCCTGTACACCGGTCCGAAAAACTCGGCAAACCTCAGCGGCAGCACCGATTGACCTGAGGCCATCAACTTATCAGGATAAACAAAAACGATTTCCCGTTCATCGACTCTTTTCCATAGCACATTCTCCCATTCCACTTGGGCCATCCATTCCAAAGCCCCCTTAGCCCGGGACCTGTTCTGTTTAGCAATAGGATATGAAGCGTCGTCAATGGTTCCATAACGATATTGGCACTCCTGTGCATGAAACATAGTGCGTAAAGTGACATCAAAACCGTGCAGCTTGACATTAGGCATAGGTTCACCAATTGGATTGTAGGACATTCCAAAGGCATCATAACGCCCCGCCAGCAGACCAAGTCCTTCCCGGGAGAATTCGTTAACCGTGTTATCTGCCAAATCGATACACTTCGAAGCTTCCTTTCTTAGGAGAGCCTGGTTAATCCCATCGGTGGTTTGACTGCTTGCGGCCGGGTAACCATACTTCTGCCAATCGGCCAGGTCCAGAATGATCGAACATGAACCGCTATCCTGTTCACCGGGCTTCGCGGGATTACCCTTATACAGCAACATAGACAGCATTGCAAAAATATTCTCTCGCTTTTCCAGCTTCGCAAAGATACAGTCTTCCAACGCTGCCCGCAAACCGCTTCTGCCATCTCTATCAAACCCATGAGCCAGGCGAATCAACTCTATTACACTCCGAGTCTCCTCACGGCCGTACTCTTCCAGAATATTAAGCAAATCAAGAGACGTTCTATGCAAACATCGGTCAATCTGCTGCACACGGCTGTCCCGCCAATTATCATGAACACACCATGACCGCACCTGCTCAACATCCAACAAAGCTGGGAACAAATTCACCTGCTCCCATTCATAAAGATGTGACGCATCGGTAACCCGGTAAAGAGAAGCAATATTAAAAGCCGGAAAGGCGTTCTGATTGTTGCCGAATCTGCGCAGATGACGCACCAAATCCGGGCTCAATTCTTCGATGTCCCAGACAGAACCGTCGCCTGCCAACCAAACCCTGAACGTAGATTTGGGCAGCGGTTTGTACTCCCGGTGCCACTCCTTGACAGCAATCTTCATCTCGCGCAAGATGTCAGAAAGCTCTCGCAGCTCATTCAACATGACAAGGCCTCCTTTGCGGCATACCGCAAAACTCCGCCCTCAATCGCAACATTGGTATCATAAACAAAAGAAACCGGCGAATTGTAACCTTGAGAAAAAACTTGACGCAGCATCGAGGGAATAACAACGCGCGATATATCCTCCTGAATTCGCGTTTCCGAACGAAAAGCTCCGAAGTAAGATGGGGTAAACTCCCGCCATCCCAGGGAAGGAATGGTGTAACATTGCCCCCTCTTGATTCTCCGTCGGAAAATTGCCTGATACGCATGCCCGGGTGACGTGGTTTTGCTGTCCCAAACCTGGGCGCTCTTCGGCAAAGTACTTTTCCGGATGTTGGGAGTCACATCAGCATGCAGGCGATAACAAACATCCATGAGAACCGTAGCCAAAAGCAGGTAGTTGTTGCCTTCCCGGACTGATTTCAACTCGCGCAGCGGACCCCCATAATTCGTCGTGTACGAATGAAACTGAATCGGCGAACAGATCTCCACTTGGGTAGGCGCAATTTCCACAGCAGGTCCCCACAAAACCGATTCAAAAATCGCTTTAACCGCTGAATAGGTAGGCGCCGGATAGCTCATTGGGCAGTCGCCGCAATCAGGCCTCGTCCACATAGCGGTATTGCCGGCAATCTCCATTTCAATTGGGTATGATCGAAGCATATCGCTCCATCCTCCCTTCTTTTTGCCTTAATAACAATCGAGGCAAACATTGTTTCAGAGGCTTCTCCTTGAAATCCACCCCCCTTCTCGGGCAATAATCGAAATCATACATTGTCTAATCAAACTATCGTTCGTTCTAATTATAGGTCAAAAAAACCAGTTTATTCCGCACATCAGTCACTACCGGCGATGATTTTCTAAAGCATCGCCACCGCGCCTTCATAAATAACGCCGGTAATAGCATCGACAGTAATAAACTGGCCCTCTTGGATTTGCTTCAAGGCATCATGAGCCGCCACCACAGCAGGAATCTTGTATTCAAGGGCCGCAATGGCGGCATGGGAAGTCAGGCCGCCTTCCTCAACAACAAGAGCGCCGGCTTTGGCAATTACGGACATATCATCGCCGTCGGTTGTGCTGGCCACAAAAATCTGGCCTTCCACAAAACCCTCAGAATTCGCCGACCGATTGGCTGTCCCGGAAATCACGGCGCGGCCAATCCCCAGACCGCGGGCCAAAACCTTTCCCACGACCTGAACCTTAATCAAATTGGTCGTCCCTGCCTGACCCACGGGCACGCCGGCCGTCAACACGACAATATCCCCCGTTTTAATCAGGTTCTTTTTCTGAGCGTATGTCACCGACACTGAGAGCAATTCATCCGTACCCTCCACGTCGGGAACAATAATCGGATAAACGCCCCAGGTTAGCGCTAACATGCGCGCGGTCTGGGGAAACGCCGTCGTAGCAATAGACAGAGCCCTAGGCCGGTGCATCGCGATAAACCTAGAGGTCAACCCTGTCTGGGTTGGCGTAATAATAGCCGCCGCGTTTAAATCCTCGGCAATAGTGGCACTGGCGTGGGCAATGGCGTCGGAAATAGAATCAGCATGTTTGCCAACGCTTTTCGCTTGGAACAGAATCTCTTCCGAACGCCTGGCCAAACGATCCATCATCTCCAAAGCCTCAATCGGAAATCTTCCCGACGCGGTTTCGCCAGAAAGCATAATAGCATCCGCCCCATCTAAAATAGCGTTGGCGACATCGCTGGCCTCGGCTCGGGTCGGCTGAGGCTTGCGGATCATCGAATCCAACATTTGCGTGGCGACAATAGCCGTTTTACCCAACGCGTTGCAACGGCAGATGATATCCTTTTGATAAACAGGCACATCCTCCACCGGGATTTCTACACCCAGGTCACCGCGGGCAATCATAATGCCGTCGCACACGTTGAGGATGGAATCCACATTCTCCACGCCGGTCCGGTTTTCAATTTTTGCGATGATTTTAACGCGGCCCTGCCGCCGCTCCACCACTTTATGCACCTCCAAGATATCGGCAGCCTTACGGGTGAAAGAAGCAGCGATGAAATCCACATCGTTTTTCAACCCAAACTCAATATCTTCGATATCTTTCTCCGTCAGAGCCGGCAGATGGATCGCCGCGCCGGGGACGTTCACCCCCTTGCGCGACTGCAATAATCCACCATGCACAACATGGGCGGCAATACAACCCGCCGTTATCTCAACAACCCGGAGTTCGATAAGACCGTCGTCAAGAAGAATGCGTGAACCCACAGCCACTTCCTGCCAAAGCTTATCATAAGAAACAGAAGTCCTTTGGGCGGAACCGACGGTGTCGTCAAGATCGAGCAGAAAATCCTGCCCGTCTTGCAGCGTCACACCCGCCGCCGGCATCGCGCCGGTGCGGATCTCCGGACCTTTGGTGTCCAGAAGAATCGCCACCGGCAGCTCCAGCAAAGACGCCTGCTCTTTAATCATATCAATTAGGCTCTGATGTTCCGCGTAAGTTCCATGGGAAAAATTCAGCCGGGCGACGTTCATACCCGCTTCCATTAAGCGTTTAATCATATCCGGAGATTTGGTTGCCGGTCCCAGCGTGCATATGATTTTGGTCCGTCTCATCGCCAACTGTACCCCCTAATTCAATTGTCAATTGTCCATTGTCTTGACAATATAGTTGACAAGATCGATAACCCGGTTGGAGTACCCCCATTCGTTATCATACCAAGACAGCACTTTCAACATTTTATCACCTATCATCATCGTGGAAAGGGCGTCAACAGTTGAACTGTGGGCATCGCCGTTGAAATCCGCAGAAACCAGAGGCAACTCACAATAAGCCAAAATTCCCTTCATCGGCCCTTCAGCGGCGGTTTTCAGCTTGGCATTAACCTCCTCTTTGGTCGCTGGCCGGCTCAAGACAATCACAAGATCCACAACCGAAACATTGGAAGTCGGCACCCGGATTGCCATACCATGCATTTTGCCCTTCAGCTCGGGAATAACAAGAGAAACCGCCTTAGCTGCCCCTGTCGTCGTCGGAATCATCGAATTAAACGCTGCCCGGGCCCGACGCCAGTCACTATGCTCAAAATCAAGAATTCTCTGGTCGTTTGTCACAGAATGACAAGTGGTCATCATCCCCTGCTCAATGCCAAAGGAATCCATCAGAACCTTAGCCACAGGCGCCAGACAGTTTGTCGTGCAAGAAGCGTTCGAGATAATGTTATGGAGCTGAGGATTATACATGGACTCATTAACACCCATAACAACGGTAATATCCTCATCCTTACCCGGAGCGGAAATGACAACCTTCTTCGCACCCGCCGCCAAATGTTTGCTCGCGTCAGGTTTGGCCACAAAACGCCCGGTGGACTCCACAACAACATCAACGCCTAATTCTTGCCAAGGAAGTTTCTCCGGATCTCTTTCGGCTAGAAGCTTAATGCTTCTCCCCTGCACTTTCATGGTGTCGCCCTCAAGGCGAACATCATAGGGCAGATTCCCATGAATCGAATCATACTTGAACAGATGAGCCAGCATATCCGGTTTACCCAGGTCATTCACCGCAACAACATCCACAGGGCTGTCCTTTTCCAACGCTGCCCGCAGAGACAACCGTCCGATTCTCCCAAAACCATTAATCGCCATTCTTGCCATATCAGTTCAACCTCCCAAAAGTATTTGCTAAAACATCGTTAAGTCAACTGCTCCTTCCGCGCCGATATAATGAATACCGGATTAATAGCTTGAGCAATATGCAAGTTATCAATTTCTGGCCAGCGCACCGCCTGCAGAGAAACAATCTCGATCTCTTCAAAGTCGAGCGTACGCATAATCGCCAGCGCGTTGGCGACCTTCTCCAGGCTCACCGCCGTCACAACCATGCGCCCCCCCGGCACAAGCGGGGCTTCAGTAAGTACTTCCCTTAATCTTCCCCGAGTTCCGTTGATAATGCATATGTTGACAGGCGGGATCTTGGAAAATACTTCCGGCGCCGTGCCGGAAACCAACTTCAAATTGGCCACGGCAAATTTTCGCATATTGGCACGGATAAGCTGTTGGGCTTCCCGATTGTTTTCGATGGCAAAAACCATACCCTCGTTGGCAATGGCCGCGGCTTCAATCCCGATGCTGCCGGTGCCGGATCCCACATCCAAAATATAATCATACAAAGAAATCTGAGCCTTAGACAGCACCTGAACCCGAATCTCCGCCTTGGTCATTGGCGCGTCGCCACGAACGAACTCCCGATCGGGAATCCCAATACGCAGCCCCCCCTGGAGCCAGGAATTCTGATAATTACCGGCATGAACCAGCAAAGCCACGTCAGCCAGCGCTTCCGAATGCCGCGCCAGCGTCACCGCCGAAAACGTTTGAAAAAATTCCTTGGGCTGACCCAGGTTCTTCCCCACGGAAATTGTCGGATTCTGGGATCGCTCCAAAAAAATCTGCGCCACTTGCTGGGCTGTGTTTTTCTCCCTGGTCATCACCACCAACGGCCGCAAAATTCCCCGGGGCAACACAGCCACATCATGATCCTCAAGATCAAAAAAAGAAGCGTCATGCCAAGACATCCCAGCCTTAGCAAAAAGCAATTGTACAGAGCCAATCCCCGGATGAAGCTCAATCTCCTCAGGCGCAAAAACCGCTCTCAAATGTGGTAAAATCCCGAAAAACCCCGGATCTCCCGGCGCCAGAACCCCCAAGCGCTGCTCTGCCCTATGATAATTTTTGACCAATTCCAATGTCTGCAGATAATTTCCTGACAAATGGAATTTCTTCTCTTTAACGTCCGGCACATCGCGGCAAAGATTCTTCATCCGCTGGCTGCCTACAAGCATATCGCAGGAACCAATCACATCCAAACTATGTGCAGGCAGCCACTGAGCTTGCTCCGGGCCCATCCCGATAATTACAATCATATGGTAACCCCCCCTAATCGATTGATCGTTGACGCTAAACGTCCGGCCCCAAATCCATTATCAATATTGACAACACCCACCCCCGCCGCGCAGGAATTCAGCATTGTTAAAAGCGCCGCCAACCCGCCGAAACTGGCTCCGTAGCCGACGCTGGTCGGCACAGCGATAACCGGCGTATCCACAAGACCACCAATAACGCTGGGCAGCGCGCCGTCCATTCCCGCAACCACCACCAACACCCGGGCCTGCCGAATCACATCCATATGTTCCAACATACGGTGAATACCAGCGACACCGACATCATACAGCCGTTCGACCCGATTGCCCATAACAGACGCTGTCACAGCCGCCTCTTCTGCCACCGGCACATCGGAAGTCCCCGCTGAAATAACGAGAATCCGCCCCTCCTCAGCCTGAGGTCCCCGCCGCCAAACCATCGTACGCGCCAAGTCATTATACTCCAAGCCCTCCAAACGCTCAGCAACATAATCATAAAGGATCGGATCCACCCGGGTCGCTAAAACATTGCCTTGACACTCCCGCAAAAGAATCTCCAGTATCGAAACAACCTGTTCATGAGTCTTCCCCTGACAAAACACCACCTCAGCAAACCCCTGGCGGTTCTGCCGCTCAACATCCACACAAGCAAACTCTATATTGCGGTTATCCATTTGTCACCCCCTTAATAGACACCTGACAAAGGACAATTATTATATGCGCTCATTCCTCATCGCCTCAGCATTATAGAAACATCCTGAAGACCATGACCATTGTCAATTGCCTTTAAACGTGACCTCAACCCGGTCTCCAATATTTACAATACTTCCGGCTGCCGGCGACTGTTCAGCAGCGAGTCCGCTACCATGAAAAGAAAACGTCAGCCCCTGATCTGATAAGGCCAGACCCGCTTGCCGCATTGTCATACCCTGAAGATTGGGGACACACGCTTCGCCGCTGACCAGCGGTCTCAACGGCTTAACCTCCGTTGTTGTCGGCCCCTCCTTCGGTTTGACGGCATCGATATTATCCGGTGTATCCCGCTCAACGGGAACTCCCATGTATTGCAGAACACCTTCCAAAATATTTTTCGCCGCCGGAGCTGCTACCTGCCCCCCCTGAACGTCTTTCCCTTGGGGATTGTCCACCACGATCAAAAGGGCAATTTGAGGGTCATCAGCCGGCGCGTAGGCCCCAAAAGAAACAATATGGTTATTGGTATAATACTCTTTGGTTTGCGGGTTAAGCTTTTGCGCCGTACCCGTTTTGCCCGCCACCTTAATACCAGGAACCTTCGCGCGGCTGCCGGTTCCCTTGTCAACAACATCAACCAAAATATCATTCATGATATCGCAAGTCTCCCAGGATAAAATCTGACGCACAGCCTTCGGCTGGTTTTGGCGAACAATATTGTCGCGGCTGTCATAAACCGTATCGACAATATAGGGTCTAAAAAGGGTTCCGCCGTTGGCCACAGCGCAAATAGCCGAAAGCATCTGGATCGGCGTCACCAAGTTAGACTGTCCAAAAGACATGACCGCCAACTCTATTTCACGGGCTTTGCTTTCTTCCACAAGCAGACCAATCTCTTCTACCGGCAAATCCACACCTGTTTTTTCGCCGAACCCGAAGGAACGCAGGTATGAGAAAAATCTTTCTCTGCCCAACCGCTGCCCCACCTGGGCCAACACAACATTGGAAGATGAACTCATCCCGTCGGCGAAGGTCACCAGCCCATGGGGAACCATACTGGCATCCCAATTGGTAATGGTCATCTGACCGACGCTGAGGAACCCCGGGTCTTCAAACAACTCTGTCTTGCTGACCACAGCTTCCTCAATAGCAGCGCTGCCGGTAATAACCTTAAAAACCGACCCCGGTTCATAAGTCATAGTCACGGCCAAGTTTTTCCTATTCTCCGCATCCGTTTTGGCATAATTGTTAGGATCAAAACTCGGGTAGGACGCGTTACCGAGAATCTTACCCGTCCTTGGATCCATCGCCAAAATACAGATCCGCTCCGGTCTGTATTCATTGATCAGCTCTGTTACTTCCTTCTCAATCCAGTGTTGGATCGTTGAATCCAGCGTCAGTTTAAGGGACTGCGCTTCGGAGACCCCTTTGCCGAGCAATTCGTTGTTGTAGGACCGTTCCAACCCCTCCACACCGGTGCCGTCGCTCCACACAATACCCAACGTGCCCGCAGCATAAGTCTGCAAGGGATAGCTGCGGCGATAGGACTTATGGGATCCTACACCGTCAATACCGAGATCCATGACCTGCTGAGCCAGATCCAGGTTCACGTTGGAGGCAATAAGCTCATATTGAATATTCTTTTCCAGCACCTCCAATAAGTATGCTTTATCCAAAGACAACATATCCGCCAGCGTTTCCGCCAAAGAATCCGTCGTCCAATCCTTAGTGTTACGTGATGAGTCAAGGAATTTCCGAATGAAGATCGGATCGACAAAAATTTGCCGTTCTTCGACACTGGAAGCCAGAAGGTGGCCCTGAGCGTCGAAAATACTGGCACGGAAGGGCGTGGCCACCGGGGAATCCGTCAAAGCAAAACGGGAAGCCTTCGCTCGTATCTCTGATGCGCTAAACAGCTGAATAAAAGCCAGCCAGCCCACAATCAAAAAAAACAGCGCCGCAAAAAACACATAAACAACTGTCTCACGGCGAAAATATTTTCTTTTCTTGATGCGTGAACGGGATTTCGATTTAGATGTTCCCATAGACCCCTCGCTTCCATAACACATAGCAATTATATACTATTCTTGCTAAACATTGTAATCCCTCGGAGTGAATTAAATCACTTGCACGCCGGAGCCAACAAAGCCCGTTGCATGGAAAAACAATGATCACAGCTCTTTTTCGCGGAAATAACGAATCCCCCGATAAAAGCCACCGACAATTACGCCGGCAATCAAACCGCCAATATGCGCCGCGTTATCAACATAAGGCATTATGAAGCCAAAAACCAGATTAATGACCACCAGAAGGCCTAACGAAGACGTTATCCCGCTCGCGCGAAACCGCGGCTCTTTCCAGGCGTTAACCAATATCGCGCCGACAATGCCGAAAACCACGCCGGAGGCACCGGCAGAAATCGAATTCGGGTGAAAAAGGCAGCTGGTCAGAGCCGCAAAAAAACCGCTCAGCAAAATGAGCAACACATACTTCGTTTTACGAAACAAAGACTCCGCCATACCACCCAGCGCCAGCAGCGCCACAGAATTTAAAACCAGATGCATAATCCCAATGTGGAGGAAATTACAGGTAATCAGACGCCAGTACTCACCGCCGCTAACTTTAGGATAAAAATTGGCGCCGAAACTTATAAGCACTCTATCGTTCTGCGAACCGCCTGCCAACGTCATCAGCAAAAAAATGAACACAATGAGAATGACAAAAGAACATGTGACCGGATATGTTTTGAAATAAGTTTTTAAATCCATGATCCTTTCCTTCAGATATCACCCCAGGATTTTTTCATCATACGTTTTCTCCTCTGCCGTTCCTCTCAACAAAAACTTCTCCGCCGCCACAGCGGCAATCGCCCCATCCCCCACAGCGGTAGCAACCTGCCGCAGCACCGTCGCCCGAATATCTCCCGCCGCGTAAACACCACTGATATTGGTTTGCATCAAAGCATCTGTCACAATATACCCGCTGGCGTCGATATCCACACCGGCAGCGGCAAAATTCGCCCCGGCCTGGGAACCAATAAAGACAAAAACCCCATCGCAAGGAACCAGCTCGCGACGGTGATCCACAATGCTCTCCACCTCAATGCCGGTTACCTTGTCACTGCCGGTTATATTTTTCGGTACAGAATTAAGACGGAAGGTGATCTTAGGGTTATTGCGGGCTTCCGCGACAGCCGCCGGGGTGGCGCGAAACTCCTCCCGTCTGTGCACGAGAGTTACCTGAGCAGCGAATTTTGTCAGATAAAAAGCCTCCTGCAAAGCCGCGTTGCCGCCGCCGACCACCACCACATGCTTATCCTTAAAAAAAGGCGCGTCACAAGTTGCGCAATACGAAACGCCACGGCCGTGGAAGGTATCCTCCCCCGGAATATCTAATGTGCGCTGACGCGAACCCGACGCGATAATAACAGACCGGGCCGGCAATTCTTGAGCCGGCGTCCGCACCATCTTCACGTCATCCTTCAGAAACACATCGCGAACCTCTTCGAAAAAAAACTGGGCGCCGACGTTAGTCGCCTGCTCGAAAAACGCGTTCATCAACTCAAAACCACTGGCGCCCTCGGCAAAACCAGGATAATTGTCAATGCGATCCGTTAGAGCCGCCTTGCCTCCGGGACCGGCTGACTCAAAAACAGCTGTCGTCAAGCCGCCACGGGCCGCATAGATAGCTGCCGTCAGCCCTGCCGGACCGGCTCCGATAATCGCCACATCAAAAATATGCTCAGGTGTGTTGTTCATGAGCTATAACCTTCTTTCATAATTGCGGTAGCCTTATATATCTAGGGTTAATATCATCCTCATAATAATACACCATAACACGCCAACAAGCAAAACTCAGTACCGTCAAACGGGTGCATATTTTAAAAGTGGTTACTGTTCAGACCGGTCTGACCATTCAGAACCCCATCAGGGCTACTCGGGGAGAGAACGGAGCAGGACAGACGCTTACTGTCTTGCTAGGACCAATACGTAAGTTGGGGTGCGGAGTATCCAAAAGCCCGCGGATTTTTTTGAGCTTCTCTAAGGCTTCGTCTGGCTAAAGACAGATTGGATACTCCGCACCCCAACTTATCCTGATCTCAGCTAAAAACAGAGTCATATTTACGAGGATATTTTGCGTTTGTCAAGGCAGACGACGAAGGCGGGCTGGTTGCCCGACAAGGAGGATAACGCAGACAGACGGAAAATAGACTGTAAAGATGGCTCTGTTTTTAGTTGAGATTAGGATTACGTATCGATCCTCGATGAAATGAGGTCGTATGCATTCTTTGTGTGCCCCCGAATTTGGTTTCTCCAGAGCGACCTTTCTTGGATAGGATTTCAGCTGGCGTCGGTTCTTCCGTACCTTGCACCACAAGTTACAGATCAGACTTCAGCCTGAGGGGCAGGAGGGGGCGGTGGGGAGAGGGGGCGGAGGTTGGGCGGGGCGGCCGAGGCCTTGTCCCCAAGCCTTTGCGGAAGGCTGGATGAATCTCTTGGCGAACGGGAGCGCCCGCAAACCCAACTGTCTGAGCGAAACGTAGTGAAGCGAGTTTTGGGTTTGCAGCGAACGGAGCTTAGAGATTCCCCAGCCTGGAGAACGGCTTGGGGACAAGGCTTCGGCCGCCCCGCCCAACCTCCGCCCCCTCTCCCCACCGCCCCCTCCTGCCCCTCAGGCTGGGGTCTATCCCGGCTTCAGCTTCGCAGACCTTTCTTTGTATACACCGCCACAAACATCACCAGCAAAACCGTCACATTCGCCAAGATGACCAAAGCCGGCTTCAAGAAACCCGCCGCAAAATCATTCACCAGCATATCAACCTGCATAGTATAAAAAATACCAAACACCTTTTTCACGGTATCATTAAACATCGCAAGCATCGGCGTAAACCCGAGAATCATTCCGAGAGGCATGGCCATGGCCCCAGCGGCTTGTTGATTCTTCGAAAGGATCCCAATCGTCGCACCCAGCAAAACCGAAGCGACGGCGCCTAGCATCAAAGCGGCAACAAATTTTAATAAATCCGCCCCCCCGAAGCCTCCCATCAGCCCAAACACGACGGTCACAATCAAACTGGCAGTCAACATAACACCGCCGATACCCAACAAATACTGATAAGGCTTCACCCCGGCCATAATCAGAAACCGCAAGCTCCTGCGCTCCCTATCCTCCGCAATTATGCCGGCAGTGGTGGCTAAAACCGTCATGCCCGCGTAAATACACGCAAACATTGTCACAAACATACTGTCGGCCATCTCTTCACTGGGTTTAGCAACCAGCTCCGTGAAGACCAAAGCCACAACCGGGAAAATCACAAATTGAATTAAAACCATACGGTTCTTGATAATATCCAATAATTGCTTGATAAAAATCGCCTTCACGCTTCTCATGCCAAATCCACTCCCGTTAATTTGATAAACACAGCTTCAAGATCCGGCGTCATCTTCACAGCGTTGTGGCGCTCACAAATCTCCACTGGGTCCCCCTCTTCAACAATGCTGCCATTATGCAGCAGCGCCACGTGATCGCAGAGCCTTACCGCTTCCTCCATGTTGTGGGTCGTCAGAAAAATTGTCGCGCCCTTGTCGCTAAGGTTTTGAATCAACTTATGAATACCTCGCGCCGTACCGGGATCGAGGCCGCTTGTTGGCTCGTCCAAGAACAGCACCTTCGGCTGGTGCAAAATCGCTCTGGCCAGTGCCAAACGCTGGCGCATGCCTTTGGACAACGCGCTGACGGCCTTTTTCGACGTCTTCTCAAGTCCAACACTTGCCAGTGCCTCCATGGGCCTGCGGCGGGGTATTCCGTAAACACCGGCGAAAACATTCAGATTCTCTAAACAACTCAGCCGGGGAAATAAACCATCCTCATCCAACATCAGCCCCATCTCCATCGGCGTCACCCCGATGCTGCTGCTGCCACTGTCCGCATCCAGCTGGTTTGTCAGAATGTTGATAATGGTCGTCTTCCCCGCACCGGAAGGACCGAGCAAGCCAAAAACTTCTTTTTCCTTAACTGCAAAGGTCACATCGGTCAACACAGTCTGCGAGCCAAAGCGTTTGACGATGTTGTTCATTTGGATCATGCTAAACCTCCTCAAATGGGTCCTATTCATGTTGTCTTAACGCAAAAGGCGCCAACAATAAGCGTCTCCCTTGATTTCCAGATAAGTCAGCCCGTTTGCCGCAAAAACACGTCGCACGACCGCCTCCGAACCTGCCTCCGATAACAAGGGCGCCGCTAAATTATGCCACAAGGTGGAGCCAATCTGTTGATTCGCCCCCCAAACCATTTTTAGCAAAAACGGCTCCTGATCCTCAGTCTTCCCCAGCAATCCCGCGCCGGTGGCGAAGGACAGAAACTCTGTGGACGCCGGAAGCTCCCCCTGCCACAACACTGCAGGAGCTAAGAAATCGCCCTCCTCGTCCGCCACATAATAAAGCAAAGCCCGGAAGAGAAACCTCCCTTTCACATCTGCCCCTGCATCAGCCTGCTCCAATCGACCCACATAAAAACCCTTATCGTCGGCGCCTAACAATACATCCCTCACACCCTCAACAGCCCAACCAGAGGCGACCTCCTCATCAACCGGCAAAGCCTCCAGGGTTGGCAAAACCATCGCCGACAAAGAATCCCCTTGCCAATAGAGAAGCCGTGGTCCGTTTCCCGATTCAGCCTGTACCATCAGGGCGCCGGTTTTGTTGGCCGCGTAAATATAAGAAAAAACCAGGTCCTCCCGCTTTTCCAAATGCTCCCTCGTTTTTCGCAGGTCTATTCTAAAAACATCTTGCCCCCCCTCCGGCATGGCACCCAGTAAATAAATCAGGTTACCATAGGTAGAAATCGCCATTTGAGAATATGTATAAGCCGGCGCCGGCAACTCTGCCTCCGTCTCCCGTTGAAGCCGGACTTCCCCCGCCAAATCCAAAGAAAAAAGTTGGTTATCAGCCACAAACACCAAACAACTCCGGTCAGCCAGCCACACAAACAAATCCACACTCTGATCCCCCGCATAGCAGCACTGCCGCAAAACCAAATCTTCCACATAAAGCCCTCCGCCGCTAATCCAGGCCAAATAGCGGCTGTTCGCCGACAACGCAAACTCCCCCCGCAAATCCTCCGTCGCCCCATGTAACCGATAAATCTGCTCGAAAGCAATATTCGGCAAAAGCGTCTTCTTTGCCCAAACATCCAGTCCCCAAAACAGCCCGAACTGACTCAAGGCCACAGCACCAGCCAAAGCAATCCCCACAACAATCTTTTTACGCACAGCCTTTTCACCCCTTTCCCCACGCAGCCCCCATACCGGCGCTCCATTTGTCAAGCATCAACTATCAACTGTCAACTGTCAACTGACAACTGCCACTGCTCAGGCATCACCACAAAAGCCGAAGCCATATACCGCGAACCTAGAATATTCCACAGCCGATTTATTGTTTGCCTGCCATACACCATTTCTGTTGAAGATCCCCCATCCAAATTAGCCGCGTTAACAGCGTTGTATTCAATAAAGACATTCATCAGATCCCGCAAGGTGGCCCCCATACTCCAACCGGCGTTGCGACCGTCAATGACCACAAGAATCACAGCGCCATCAGCCCGCTGCCCGATGCCGGTACGGGGCGCCTGACCCCAGCCCCCGTCACCGGCAATTTGCGGCACACCGTCAACCAACAAAAACGGACTAAAGGTCACCGCTTGAACATACCCATAAGCCAACGCCTCATCCATGGTCATGGACCGCAGGGCCAACATCCCGTCGCGGGTAAACCCAACCAAATCCATGGGCTCCCCCCCTGTGGTATCGCACGCGGCTTCACCATCAACAATCGTCACACCTCCAGGCAGCGCGCCGCTTTCATCAGAGTTAGGATTGGCAAACCCTCCGCCGTTGATACCGGCCACTGCGTTTTGGCCGTCAACAATATCCGCCAACCGCTGTCCCGCGATTCCCAAATCCTTGGTCACCGCTGCCCGGATCCGGGCCGGATTCTCAACAATCATAACCTTGCCTTTAAAAGTGCGTCCTTCAATTGACTCAACCACAATCCCATTATCGTCATCCGCCAACGACGAAGACTTCTCCCGAATCACCGGTTCAACCACAACCTCCTGCAAAGAAGCCAACGCCATGACCTCGTCGATTTTCTCCTGACCCATCAAGATATAAGCGATCTGAGATCGGCTCGAAAATACAATTGATTCCGTCACAAACAGCCGATAATAAGAAAAAGGCCCAAACAGCCACATAAGTGGGCAAAGCACCAAAAACAACGCTATATAGCCAACACCAAACAGCACAATCCTCTTTCTAAAAAATTTTTTAAGCTTTATCCCCATCCGGCGCCGCCTCATTCCCGATATCAAACCGGCCTATATCAACCAGCTCAATTGCTCAACCTCTTCTCATCTTTAGCCATTTTACCATTGCCACAGAAGCAAAACAATCCTCAACGGTTCAAACGGCCATAATATTATAGAAAATTTTAATACTGTCACATTGATTATGTAAACAGAAAAGGAACTATCCGATATGGCATAGTTCCACCACTGAAGTTGTTTCTCGACCACACCGGCAATTCCTCATTCCTGTTTTGTATCAACAAAGAAATTCACTTTCGTCTCAGTCGCCACGGTCAACCCTTCCTCACCAGCGGCAAAAGTCATGACAATCTCATGTTGGCCCAACAACCCTGACGTACCTGCGGCATCCCCCAGGGCCTTGAGATTCTCGAAAGTAATGCGCGCGGACGCACCCGGTTCCAAAGACGGGATATTGCCTTGCTTGATTTGTTGGCTCTCAGGATTACCCAAGAGAGTCAGTGTCATCGTCACCGGTATGTTGGTCATCTTCTTGTCCGTCACGTTTTGGACCACAGCCGCAATCTTAAACGCGTCCTTGTTTATGACCTTGGCTTTCTCTATTTTGCTTGCGCCATAAACCAAATCCCGCTCCAATGTTTTGGGCTCAAAATCTACACTGACAATCTTAAGTTCCGCGCTCGGGGCGCCGGCGCTGCTCTCCAGAACCTGATTCTGATTGGTCAGACTGGTGCTGATGATTATAACGCCGACTAAGACAGCTGCGGCAACAATGCCGTACCAAAAATGTCTGCGTTCCAGAGTGATGAATTTAGCCAAAGTGAACACCTCCATAGCTTTTTATGTGATCTCATTGCTCTTTTATCCTAATCCTCGATTGAAATCGTGCAATCTTTCCGGTCTGTTTTACATCTGGCTGCGTTATCCTCCTTGACGGGCAACCAGCCCGCCTGCGTCGTCTGCCTTGCCCGATGCAAAACAGACCAGAAATCTTTACACGATTTTAATCGAGGATCAGGATTACATCATCTTCAATGATCACATAAAAAAACTATGCTTGTTTTTGCTGGACATGCATAGTTCCGGAAAATTATTTTTTACCCTTTCTCCCTGACGTTATACTGTTGCCTTCGTATATCCTGCGGCACATCAAGTTTAAACACCCGGCACATCTGCAAAAGCCGCGACGAAGTTCGTTCCCCCAGATGGCAAGCAATATCCCCGTGATGCAGATTCGTCGTCACAATCAAAGGCAGCTTCTCGTTAACCCGGTAATTGAGAATCGAATAAATCCTGTTCACGGTCCAATCCGTATAATTGTGAGCGCCCAGATCGTCAAGGATAAGAATAGGCACCGTCTTAGCCATATCAAGCAAATCATATTCACTAACGTCCTTGCGATCAAAAGTCGCGCGCATTTCGTCCAACAAATCCGGCACCACAACAAACAACACACTTTTGTTCTGCCGCACAAGCTCATTAGCAATCGCCGCCGCCAGATAAGTTTTGCCCGAGCCGGCCTGACCCGAATACATCAGACCAATATGGTTCGGATCCCCCATAACACCGTCAACAAAATCCCTCGCTGCTTGCCAGGCTTTGCGCGCGCTCAGCAGATATTCTCCCTCGTCCCGCCGGCCTTTCCCCTCATCCTGCGAACTTTTTCCGCCCTTATCATTATAATAAGAAAAATCAAAAGCATCGAGACGGCATTTCACCAACTCCTTGGCTAAACGCGCCGACTTAATTCTGTTGTTCATCATTTGAACATCCATACAAACGCAACGCACAGCCACATCATCGGACCCCACAACAAAACCGCGCCCCAAGCAATCAGGACAGACATCACCGCCAACATCGCCCGCAGCGCCGTTATTCCGGCCCCAAGACTCAAGATCGCCTCCGGACTCCTGCTTATTCACAGGTTTATGCTTTACAGGTTTGCGATCCCTCGCTGTCATCTGCTCAATCGTCTTCTTCAGATCCTCCACATCAGCCTCCTATCAAAGATACACATCATCATACTCTTTGCGCAGAGCAACCATCTTATCCGTCGAAACCTTTTCCCCCTTGCGGCTCTTCGAACGCTTGTTCTGAAAATACCGCTCATCCTCCAGAACCTCATCCACAGTACGAAGACCCTTTTTCTCCCATTCGCGGAGTATCGAATCAAGATAACGGAAAGTACGGACTCCCGCACTCACACCGCGACGCAGCGCCAGAGTAATGAGCTCGGAAGACCAACCAGCCAAGACCCACTGGCGGATATGGTCACATTCCATATGCGTCAAAGCCCTGCCTAATTCCTGCTCAAAACTCAGCTTAAGTTGCGCCATTGCCTGGTCTTCCGACTCTGCCGCCGCCTCATTGTCCCCGGCCAGCCCGTCATCGGCCGCCGCGCTGTGCATCTGCCGATAGCTCATGATTCCCCATATTTCGAACAGCTGATCCATCAGTCCGCTGAGATCATAGTGTTGCAGACCAAAAGACTGGGTTTTGGCTTGGTTTTCGTACACACTCAGAATCCGCTTCTTTTGCAGCTGTGCTAACAACCCCTCCACATCATCCTCACGCAGCCCCATTCGGTACGCCAATTCCGCCACATCAATCTTTGCTGACGCTGCCAGGAGGTGCAACACCAATACCAGTTCCTCATTGGTCATTCCCATGCTGTGGTAATGCTCAAGCAAGAAACGCGGAAGCGGCACCGAATCAGCAAAAAAAACTGATTGTGTAAAGCCTTCAAAGATTTGATACTTGTTCAATGGAACACCCCTACTCCTTTGCTCATGCTCTCCTGTTTGCTTGCTTGTTTATTCGATGTGATCACTAATCCTATGTTACAAAAATCTCCAGACTTTGTCCAGAAAGAATCTTCACCAATTCTCGCGAGAAAAAGAAACGGTCATTATGACAAACCAGGCAAAAAGCCCAATAAACGGAACGCTATTTCATAGATCTTGTCCGAAATCTTCGACAATTTGATCAACTCATCTGAAGGAAAAGCTTTGTAAACGCCGTAATTCTTTGCAAGTGTGATAAGTTCGAGGTGTTGTTGACCCTCGGCCTAGGATGTCTTTGGACCTATAGCCCAAGATGTTTTTGAATTATGAGAGAGGGAAGAAAGGTGGTCGAAAAGTATGGACCTGCATCAACAGCTTTTCAATTATATCAACAAATCCGGAGCGCCGGTAGCTCTGGGCTGGAAACATTGTCAGCGTGTCTACCATTTAGCCAGGGAACTTTCACAACATCTGAATCTTGATGATGAGGTTCTCTACATCGCGGCGCTTCTGCATGATACGGGAAAGTACCCGATGTACGCCCTGCCTAATGTTGATCACACCCTGCGCTCAAAAGGCATCGCTACCAACATGCTCAAACAAAGTTCCTTCGATCCGGAAAAGCTCCCCATCGTTTTGGAAGCAGTCGAATTGCATATGCATTATTCTGAACCCGGTTTTCATGATGAATCTGTCTATCTCAGAGACGCCAATATTCTTGATCATCTGGGCAATATCGGTATTATGAAACTGTTCAGCCTCATTGGCGAAGACCCTCTCATCGGTACCCCTGAAGACGCCCTGGACAGAGCGCAAATGTTCGCGGAAGCGCTGCCCAAAAAAGTCTACACGCGTACCGGCCGGCGCATTGCCGTTAAACGACGGGAAGAAACCATGCGCTTTCTGGCCGGTCTGAAACGACAAAGCTACGAGTACGCCTGGATCTAAAGAACATCAATTCGTTTCAATCATTTTCAGCTTAACCGCTTTCAAAGCAGCCTGGGTGCGATCCTCAACCTGCATCTTACGAAAGATCTTGGAAAGATGATTCTTAACGGTTTTTTCACTAATATACAACGCTATACCAATATCACGATTCGATTCCCCCATCGTCACCAGCTTCAAAATAGCAAGTTCACGCGGCGTCAAACCAAAATTGCATTTCATCCCCGCAACTTCCTTCAGAACCTCCTTACTCACGGCCGGCGCCGGCACAGGTTCTCCTCGAGAAATTTTATTTAAATACGCCACAAGGTTAACTGCCGAAATGCTTTTGAAAAAATACCCGGCAACACCGATCTGCTGAAACATCCCATAAAAATTCTCCGACTCATCAGCCGTAAGAACCACAATCTTAATATCCGGATACTCCCTGCGGATAATCTGGCAAGCCTCAAAACCGTTCACGCCAGGCATGTTGATATCCAGCAAAAGCATGTCCATTTTTACGCGGCGGGCCGTATTAATAGCACCCTGCCCATCCCCCGCTTCCGCAACAATAACAAACTCCTCTCTGCCGGCTAATGCCGCACGGATCCCATCGCGAAACAGCGGATGATCATCAACAATCACAATCTCAATCACAGCATCCCTCCTCTTGATCCAATCATCAAATTCACTCATTTGGACCAAGGGTCTTGAGATACTAGTATATCAGCAAAAACGCAACAATTCAATCAGAAAATCAATTTTTACCAGACACCTATTTTCGCAGTAAATTCCCAAAGTAAGTTCCACAGTGGATCAGCGAGGGGAATTTAGTTCGGGACGGATTTCTGGCAGAATTAAGTCTGGGAAAAATGGGGAGGAGAAATGGAGAATTCTTATGTCAGACTTAATCACCGCCAAAAACAAACATCT
>WRHI01000052.1 GCA_009783315.1 Peptococcaceae bacterium | reverse complement strand
CGTAATATCGCGGCTGACCAGGATGTCGAGTTGGCCGAAGGCTTCATTTCTGACGGTGATGATGGCAAAGGCGTGTTTGTTGAGTTCGTTCATGGGGGTTGTCCTTTTTGGCTGTGCCGCAGATTTGACAACGGCATTATTACTAATAATCCGTTTCGTGATTCCGTATTCGTCGGACAATCCTTATATTCCTTTTTCGTTCTGATGTAAATTCCATTTTTCGAGAATTATTTCTATTTGGGGAAAACTTGGGAATCAGAAATCGGATGGCAGTAGCGATTTCTTGTACTCCTCATACCATTCCAGAAATGGTCCATGCAACTGTTCTTCAGCACACTTCCTGGCTTGTGCGGCTTCATTGATGTCTTTATAGACACCCAGATAGTAGCTCTTTCCTTTGAATTGAATTTTTGCGCACCATTTCCTACAACCTCTATTCCAGCTCACACCTTTGATCCCGGATGTGTTCCCTTTGTGCAATTTTTTGCTTTTTATCACGTTGACATTTGTTCCCTCGGCAAATTTCAGAGCGTGTCTTAAGCACCCACACGATTTTGTGTATCCAGCCGTAAGCTGGCTTCTGCTTACCTCAGCAATAGCCCCGCAGTCACATTGGCATTTCCAGACAGTATCGCCGCTTTGGGATCTTTTCTCGGTTCTCTCCAACACCACCAACCACCCAAACCTGCTTCCACATAAATCTGTTGAGTTAGCTGGGATAGTCTCTCCGCGCAAACACCCACAACTTTTTGTTTGTCCGTGTTTCAAGCTGCCTGCTGAGACAAGTGTCTCTTTGCCGCAATCACACTGGCATAGCCAGCGCGCGTTACCATTATAAACACGATGTAAAACAACAAGTTTGCCAAAGCGTTTTCCAGTCAAATCTTCATATTTGCGTTTTCGGCTGCGCGGCTTGGTGTAGAATTCATAGAATGTTCCGTCCGCTAGTCTGGCTTCCGTTTTCTCTCTGGCTATCTGTGCTTCCTCTACGGTTGTATAAGAGCCAAGGTTAAAGCGCTGATTATCCACAGAAATTATTGATTGCCACTTAGCCGAATTCTTGTTCCATTGAACTCCTTTAATCCCTGATTTGTAATCCATCTCAACCGCCCTCTTTGGTCATTTGGATAGGTATATAACAATTTAATGGGTACGTGAAGCAAGTTTATACTGCTGTTCGGATAGAGATCTGTATTATCCTTGACATGTTCCCACGTACTATCTGACCGTGAGTTGACGACTTGAAAACGCTTGTTGATATGTTCCCTCGAACACACAAACCCTCACCAATCCAACCCTCTCACTCCCCGACCCGTGACATCAAGACCACGCACTCCACATGCCTTGTCCAAGGAAACATATCAATCGGCTGCACACCTCGCACGCCATAAACCGCCCCATCAGCACCACATCCAAGCCGTCCCGCGTCCCGCGCCAAGGACGCCGGATCGCAAGAAACATAGAGGATTTTTGCCGGCCGAATGTGTCTGAGGCTTTCAACAACATCCCTGCTCAGCCCCGCCCGGGGCGGATCAACAACCACAAGATCAGGCCGCAATCCCAACGCCGCCTGATCCGACGCCAGAAAACCTTCCACGCTCCCCGCGACAAATTCGATATTATCGATGCCGTTATGCCGGGCGTTCTCAGAAGCATCGCTCACAGCATCAGCATTCTCCTCAACGCCCACCACCGCCCGGGCGCACCGGGTCAACCCAAGACCCAGCAACCCCACGCCGCAATAAAGATCCCAAACAACATCGCCCTCCCGCAGGTCCGCCACAGCCATCACACATCGCAAAAGCGTATCCATTTGTTCCGTATTCACCTGCAGAAAAACCTTCGGCGAAAAACCAATCGATAGATGAGAATCTCCAACCTCGATCCTCGAACCATCGAACCGCGAACTTTCGCTCTCGCCTCCGGCCTCTGATCCTTTTATCCAATAAACCTTGCCCGCTGCATCCTGGCGCAAAACAACCTCCGACGGTTCAGCCGCGCCGACGGCCAGATAAGGTTTCAAGTATCTCACCATATCGTTCATGCCCCTAGACAACAACAAGCAATCGTCGAACTCCACAACTTCATGGCTGTTGGCCGTGAACCATCCTAAAGACGAACCATCCCAATGCAACACAGCCTTGTTGCGGTAGCGCCAAGGATCCTTCATGCCGATAATCTCAAGAACATCCACATCCGTTTTGGCAATACGAACCAAAGCATCCTTCACCCATCGCCTTTTCCAAAAGAGCGTATCCTCATAACTCATATGCTGCAAATCACAACCGCCGCAACGGCCAAACACAGGACACGGCGGCGCCATCCGACTCGCCTGTGCTGTCACATTGTCAAGCCCCCCCTCCCTGGTATTGTTGACCAATTGCCCAGCAACCTCCGCCCGCCAATATTTCTTCCGCCGTTCTGTCACCCGCACACAAGCCGTCTCTCCAGGCAGCAGCCCCCGCACAAAAACCACCAGGTTGTCCACACGCGCCACCCCTGTCCCATCCGACGCCAAAGCGTGCGCCCGCACCGTCAGAACATCCCGTTCAGGCATAACCATTACCCCTCTGCAGCAAAACCACCACAACCATAATCAGGTTCCAAACGCCGTGAGCCACAATACCGGGCCACAAGCTGCGGGTTTTTTCCAGGAGCAGCGTCAACCCAACGGCGCCAACAAACAAAGGTATAAACCGAAGGAAATCAAAGTGAAAAGCCGCAAAAATAAGCGCCACCAGACAAACCGCCAAACGCGGACCACAAACGACCCGCAAAGGGGGATAAAGCATACCTCGGAACAACAACTCCTCCAGCATCGGCGCCAACACAACAGAACACACAGCAAGCAGAACAATCTCCCAAGGATTGCGCAGACTCAGCAGCGCCAAGGCGATAGGTTGAGACTCCGGCGCGTTCAAAACCCAAGCCAACAGATTCATTGTCACAGTCACCACAACAGCCAACCCGACCCCCGCCGCCAGGCCAATAAGCAAATGGCGCAGTCGAAAACGGCCGACTCCAAGCTGTTCCCAGGAACCCCTAACGATCAACAATCCCACCCAAACCAGCCCGACCCCCAAAACAAATTTGCCACCCTGGGCGAATATGTAGGCAAAAAAAATCTCATGAGAAGAAAGATCCGCCGCGGAATGATCCCATCCCAAGATAACTTGAACCAAACAATAGAGCAGCAAAACAAATGCCGCTTGCCACATATTCCAGCGGGGCGTCTCCATATCTGTTGGCGACGTCTCCATATCCTTCGGCGACGTCTCCATATCCTTCGGCAGTGACGATTGTGCTGACGATGGTACGCCGTCGTCCTGAACGGTCTTCACTTTGCGTTTCTTATTATCCATAACTCGTTTATCCTAGTCCTCCGTTAAAAACATACTCCAGACCACATCTAAAGTCAAATTCGGCCCCTGTAATTCGTCTTTCTCGCGCCGAATAATATTTCCATTTCAGGCAAACTATAGAGAAAAGCAAGCGCGCCCCATTGTACCGAAATACGCGTCAAGGCGGCGCTCAGAGATTGAAGTCCCGTCTGAAAATTTTTTCAGCCGAAAAGGGTACGCCCCCCCTATGTAGAATTATTAAAATAACCATCATGCGGCAGAGACTTTACATCCGCATAACCCTATCCAACACGAGCAGATCCGCGGCAGATGAAGCGGCAGATCAACCGAACCCCATCTCCCAATTCCAGCCTTCCATGCCCATTTCCCGCTTCCAGCCTCCAACTTCCCAATTCCCAATTATTCCATAACAGAAAGGGTGTTCACCAATGAATCAGTTAATCGGCCCCTTCGAGTCTTTCTCTCCCGGTTGCCATCTCATCATCGGCGACGCGGGTTCCGGCAAAACCAGGCTGATGTGGGTCGCGCTGCAAAACGGCTTTCTTGAAGGCAGCGCGATCAATATTGTTCTGACCGATTCCCAAAAAAACGCCTGGTACCTCCCCTCCAAAAAACCCATCACCACCCTGGATCCCTACTCAACCGACGTCTCCTGGGCGTCAAATCCCAAGCATTCGGGCATATATTACTGCGCCTGTGAATACATTCCCCGTATCATCACTTTCTTAGAATGCCTTGCCACCTGGTCCATACAAAGCGAAAACGAAAAAGATCCCGCGCCCCAAACCGTGCGGATCTTTCTTGATTTTTCCTCCAAACACTGGATGCTGCCCGAATTTGTTGAGCAAGTCTCCCGTTTGCACTATATCAGCAGTACGCGCAACGAAGACCACGCCCACCCGATCGAGCTCTGGGTATCCCAAGGCCTCTCGGCCAAAATCCCCACCAAAGTCCGGGCCTTCTTCTCCGGCTTTCATATCATCATGCTCAATCCGGCCCCATCCGGCTGGGCCAAGCAAATCCCCGCCTGGCTGAACGCCCCCGGCACGAACGGTCAAGGCGCTGTCAGCCCGGTCGCTGCCACTCTGCAAAACGCCGACTTAAGCCAAACAGACGGATTCTATTACGCCACTCAGAACGGCGACCTCTCCCTCTATGGCAAACAACTGACAATTGACAGTTAACAGTGTACAGTTGACAGTGGATATGGGAAAATCCTATCACAAATCCCGAAGCTCGAATTCATCTCCCCGTTTCTTCACAGACGCCACCCGCGCCAAAGCTTCCATATCCGAATAAAAAGCCGCGGGTGGATCAAAGGTTGTGCCAAAATGCATCGGCACAAAGAGCTTCGGCCGCACAGCCTCGGCAAACAACACGGCTCCGCGGTAGTAGTCTATTTCCATGCGCGGATCAACAGGGAAAAAGGCCGCGTCCGGCTCCTGAACATACCCGGCGACGTCAGCAAGAATCTTCGCGAACGCCTCTTCCGCCTCACGAACAAAAGCCGCGTCCGCTTCGTTTTTCCAATCCCAAAGATTCAAATCCCCGGCATGAAACAACACGCTATCATACCAGGACACAGCAAAAGAGCACCCCGCGTCGGTGCTGCCAAAAGCCCGGATCTGCGCCCCCGAAGTCACCAGCTGCTGACCCGGTGAAATATAGTTGACATGGGCCATAGCGGGAACCCGCCCGCGGCTCATTTCCTGGATATCGGAAGAAAGCACATACTCGATACGCGGGTTCTTTTTCAGCCAATCAAAAATGTTCATGGAAAAATGATCTGGATGAGCATGGGTCGCCAACACAAGGATTTTCTCAAACCCCTTAAGGTCGGAAAACGGCTCGTCCTGATAGCAATCAATAATGAGCAGATCGTTGCCGACAAGCATCTCAAAACCGCTGGTACCCAGATAACGTATATGCATAGCAAATCCCCCTCTTTTCAGTTGACAATTTGGCAATCAGTTTCTGGCTAGGTATTGTTAGATCAATTATTGTTATGTCTATGTTAAAGCTAGTACTCCGCCAAGCCAAAATCACTTAATGTCTTGCGGCGTCTTACTGCTGAAAGATATCAGCTGTACACGCTGCTTCATAAGATCCTCCTAGAAGACACCCGGTATTCGTCGTCGGTTCTTCCTTGCATCGTGTCGAAATACTTGCAATCCATTTAAGTGATTTGGACTTGACGGAGTACTAGAAAATAGATATGAGTTGATTTTTGACGAAACGGGCTTCCTTACCGGGTTTTCAACGAGGGAAAATAGATTGATTTTCATGGACAGAATTCCTTTCTGGGATCCAATGAAAAGGGCTCTTCCCAAGATTCTAACAGATATGTTGATAAAAGAGCAAGATCATGAATGAGCTAAATCTTACCAGTTTCTGGTTGGCCAAGGGCCCTTCTGCAAAACTCGCGAGATCAATACATATCCGTAGAGGACTTCCTTGAATGAAGTCAAAGTATATCACCCCGATAAGAGATCGCCTCCGCAACATGTTCCATTAGTATCTCCTGTTCCTGCGCCAGATCGGCAATCGAACGAGCCACCCGCAGCACCCTGTCATAAGCCCGGGCGCTCAGCATGTTTTCGGTAAACACCCTTTTCATCAAAAGCCGGCTAGGATCATCCAACCGGCAAATTTCCCGGGTCAAAGCGCCGTTCATGCGCGCGTTTGTCCGGAAGTTCCGCGCCCATTGGACATCTTGTCCCTCTTCCTGCCGGCAAAGCTCCCTCAACCTTTCCTGCTGCAGGAAGCGGGCCGCGGCCACCCGCCGGGCAATCCGCGCCGAAGATTCTCCCTCGCCCGGTCCGTGAAGTTCCTCGTAACTCAAAGAGCCCACCTCGATCTGGATATCAAAACGGTCCAGCAACGGACCCGAAATGCGGCCATGATAAGCCTTAATCTGCGCCGGCGTACAGCGGCACTCCCGACCGGAGTCACCCAAATAGCCGCACGGACACGGATTCATTGTCGCGATCAAACTCAGCCGCGCCGGAAAAACAACCTTCCATTTTTGCCGCGCGATATGGACAACCCCATCCTCCAGGGGCTGACGCAACGCTTCCAGCACCTCCCGAGAAAACTCCGGCAACTCATCCAAGAACAGCACGCCATGGTCCGCCAGCGCCACCTCCCCGGGCAAAACCCTCTGCCCGCCGCCAATCATGGCGCCAAGGGTCGTCGTATGATGAGGACTGCGAAACGGTCTTTGCCTAATCAGCGGATCCCCCTGGGTATGGGCCGGCAACAACCCCGCCAGAGAATACATCTGGGTCACCTGTAAACATTCCTCCGGGTTCATCGGCGGCAAAATACCGGCAAAAGCTTTGGCCATAAGGGTCTTACCCACACCCGGCGGCCCGACCATCAGAATATTGTGCGCCCCGGCCGCCGCCACCTCTAAAGCCCTCTTCACCTGCAGGTGCCCGCGGATATCTTGAAAATCAACTCGGGCCGCTCCCGGGGCCGCTCCCGGGGCCGCTCCCAACCCGAAACCCCCACAATCGCTGTCATCCGCATCATCCTGCCCCACTTCCCGGCCGTTCAGCAAATCAACCAATTCAGTCAGCGTCGCCACACCACAACAGGACGGTTTTTCCGCCAGTCTGGCTTCAGACAAATTCTCCCGAGCCACGACCAACGTCTTCAAAGCCCTTTCTCCACGGCTCCGCTGGTTCAGACGCCCCAGCGGCTCTCTTTGCTCTTGTTGCGCTCCCTGCTCCTCCCGCTCCCGCTCCGGCCCCCGTTCCCGCTCCCGCTCCCGCTCCGGCTCCCGCTGTTCCAACCCCTCCTGATGTTCCCGCTCCTGCCCTCCCAGCTTCTCCTGATGCTCCAACCACTCCCGCAAAGCCACCGCCAAGGTCAGCGTTCCTGTCACCGGCCGCACACGCCCCTCCAGGGACAATTCCCCCGACAGAACATACCCGTCCAAATCAGACGGCGCCTCTCCCAAAGCCGCCAGAATGCCTGCCGCAATGGCCAGATCCAGCCCCGAACCCTCTTTACGCAAATCCGCCGGAGCCAAATTCACAGTAATACGTTGCATCGGAAAAGAAAAACCAGAATTGCGGATAGCCGCTCGCACACGCTCACGCGCTTCCCGAACGGCTGTCGCGGGCAACCCAACAATCTCAAAAGCCGGCAGACCGTTGGCGATATCGACCTCAACCCGGACGAAACGGGCTCGCAGCCCCTCCACGCACATACCCCAGACAGAAGCAACCATCTAAAAAGCCCCTTTAATCCAATTCATGTCAACATCATTCACAGAAAGGGTAATCGCAACCACATCGAAACGCACCCGCGGCCACCGCTCATAACTCTTTTCGCGCACATAGCACGCGGCCAAAGCGCGCAAACGTTCCCTCTTCAAATGTGTTACACTCTCCTCGGCCGTCCCTACCCGGGATTCGGCATGACGCGTTCGCACTTCCACAAAAACCAGTTCTTCGCCATCCCTGGCCACAATATCAATCTCGCCGCGAAAACAGCGGTAATTGCGCTCAACTATGTTACATCCCGCGTCAACCAAATATTCAGCAGCGATATTTTCTCCGGTTCGTCCCAATTCCTGCCGTTCTTTCGTCATAAAACCACCCTTCTCACTAGTGGTCCCTAGCCCCTTGTCTCCTAACCCCTGACCTCTAACCTCTACCCCCTAGTCTCCTAGGCCCCTGACCCCTAGTCCCCTTGTCCCTGGTCTCCTAGTCCCCTAGCCTCCTAACCCCTAACCCCTAACCCCTCGCCCCTTGTCTCCTGGGCCCCTAACCCCTCGCTCCCGTCCGTGAGCACAGCTCACGGACGGGAGCGTAGCTCACACGATGCAAAGGGCAAGACCCCAAGCGCCGCAAAGCGTCCAAATGCTTTTGGGTTCCGTATCCCTTATGCTGAGCAAAACCATAATCGGGATAAATCTCATGCCAAGCCGTCATAATCTGATCCCGCTCCACCTTCGCCAGAATTGAAGCGGCGGCGACACTGGCGCTCAGCGCGTCTCCCTTAACAATGGCTATCTGATAAAAAGGCTTTGCTTCTGAGGACCAGTCAATAACATCCCGCCCGTCAATAAGCAGCGCGTCCGGCCGGATAATTAAGCCGCAGACCGCCAAACGCATAGCTTGCAGCGACGCCTGCAAAATATTGATATCATCGATCACCTCAGCCTCCACGCGAGCCACCGCCCAAGCCTCCGCCTGCTCCTTAATACGCCCAGCCAACACCTCACGGCGCGCCGGCGTCAGTTTTTTGGAATCATTCAAACCGGGCAAATCAAACTCATGGGGCAAGATAACGGCCGCCGCGACGACAGGACCCGCCAACGGACCGCGCCCGGCCTCATCAATACCCGCCACCCGCGCATACCCACGCTGCCAAAGGGAACACTCCCACTCTTTCAGATCCTCACCTTTTTCTGCTTCTCGCTTCTGTTTCTTATTACCTTTTGTTTCGACCGAATACATGAAAATCCTTTTCCATCTTACCCGAACTCAGGAATAATCCCGACCAGATCAGACCCCAGCCGGAGCAATGGACAATTGACAATGGACAATTGACAATGGACAATGAAAGGCAAGAGACGCCGGCAATAGCGCTAACCGTGCTGAGGGCGTCTTTTGTCTTTCGCTGTCCATTGACCATTGACATTGGCCATTGTCCATTGGTCCACAGGCTGAAGGATATCAGCCTTCTCCATTGTCCATTGTCCATTGTCCATTGTCCATTGCTCCGTCTGGGGTCTGATCTGTAACCAAACATCGTCTTTTTGAATTTTCTCACTAAAAATTTCTTGAATATTTCGACGTCATCCGCTAAAATAGAATGGTGATTAGGTATCACCTTTCCAATCTTACGAACAAAAACACGAACAGCTCAAATAGACAATGACCCACCACATTCCCAACCACATTCCCAACCGCATTCGACCCGGCATCCCCCTCACATCTGCGCCCATCTTCACAGCGCCCCCGTCATCTTCGTCATCCGCCATACCAAACTTTATAACCACAGCGCCGGCCTCTGTAGCCGCCAACATCCACCAACATTCATTATTGCGAAGGGAAGATGTATATTGCTTACAATCGAGGGGTTACGATTTGACACCTTTCTCTCTCCATCTGAACTTATCGATTACAGCGCGGCAAAGTATACGACCGCGCCCGCTGTAACTTTTCATCGGGGAGATCAGACGATTCAGAAAACCTACCTGGAATTCCAAGAAAACATAAGGCAGTTGGCGTCTCATTTCAGCAACGCCCTTCAACCTAATCTCGCTCAGCCATGTCACTCAAACCAGGCTTGCCCCACCCAGCCTCCCTGTCAAACAGCGCCGAGCCAGCCCCTTGACCTGATGACCCCTCGCCTGTGTCTGATCGGAGAGCCAAGTTATGAGTGGCTTGTGTCTTTTTACGCGGCCTCTTACGCCGGCTTTGTGTCCGTTCTGATTGATTACTCACTGGGACCGGCGGACATTATAGATCATATTGACCGCGCGGAACCGGCCTACATCTTGTTTGATGAGAGAAGCGCCTTCTGCCAAGGCGTGAATCGCCAAACCCTAGAGAATTACGCGGCTCAGCATCAGATTCCGATGCTGGGCTTCGCTGATTTTGACAAAGTTTTTGAGGAAAACGCGGCAAGAGCGGCAAGCTTTGAACGTGTGCGTGTTCTTGCTGACGATGTGGCGGTTGTTGTGTACACTTCCGGAACCACCGGAAAATCGAAAGGCGTCATGCTGTCGAATGTGAATCTGATGTCGAGTCTGTTGCTCTGCTGCTTTGGCTCGGCTTCATACGCGCCTATCTTGCAGGCCACTCTCGCGGCCTTGCCTTTTCATCATATGTTTCAGCTGACAGCGGGCATCCAGTGCCCTTTGTATTATGGCCTCAACATCTGCATCGGCAAAGGCGTCAAATACTTTTCCCGGAATCTTAAAGTGTTTCAGCCGAGTCTTCTCGTGTTGGTTCCGTTGGCCGTGGAACTGATAAGCAAAGTCACTTGGGCCGGCGTCAGGAGCCAGAACAAAGAGCGGCCGCTCCGGTTCTTGATGGCCCTGGCTAATGGGCTCCTCAAGGTTGGCATCGATGTCAGAAAAAGGTTTTTCAAGAGTTTGCGAGCGGAATTCGGCGGCAATCTCGCAACCATTATTGTTGGCGGAGCGCCGTTGGACGACAGATACGTCAAAGAGTTCAGAACTTGGGGGATCAATATCTATATCGGTTATGGCATCACGGAATGCTCGCCTGTGGTTGCCAGCAACCGGCCCCAAGCCCTCAGAAAGTCCTCTGTCGGTCAGCCGATGCCGGTTTCTTTCTATGATGTCAAGATTGTTAACGGTGAAATCCTTGTCCGTGGAGATATCGTTATGAAAGGGTACTACAATGATCCCCAAAGAACACTGGAAGCCTTCGCCGACGGCTGGTTCAGAACGGGAGATCTGGGCCATCTGGATAAAAGAGGTTTTCTCTATGTCACAGGCCGTATGAAAAACCTTATCATCCTGCCCAACGGAGAGAATGTCTCGCCAGAGGAACTTGAGAATGTTTTCATAAGCGTTGAAGGGATCAAAGATATTTTGATCACCGAAAGAACTATCGGCAGCAGCATTATCCTGGCGGCCATCATTGTGCCCGAGGAGGACTTGTGGACCCTCGGCGAAGAGGCGCTGGGACGCATGTTTGAATCAGAGTTTGCTCGGCTCAATACCGGGTTGCCCGGATACAAACGCGTGTACCGCATAGAGATACGGCTGGAGGAGTTCATAAAGTCCTCTTCCGCAAAAATTAAACGCATAAAGGAGAATTATGAGCCATGGAAGCCGAAATTATAAGTTTTATCAGCCAGTTGTTAAACCTGCCGGAGGAGGCTGTCCGCCCTGATTCGCATTTGATAAACGATTTGGGGATGTCGTCTCTGGATATTATGCAGCTTGCCTCCGTTTTCGAAGAACGTTACGGGATAGAAGTCAATGAAAACGACATCATCAAAAACCTGACTGTCGGAAGGATTTCGCACTATTTTGGCCGGCTGGTTCCCGCTGAAACTGTTTTGGCAAGCAAGCCGGCGTCAGAAGGGGCGCGTTCTGAATGAAGAAACAGCTCAATGCCATTCAAAACAAAATATATCATTTTTCCAGGCTTTATAAAAACGATCCTTCTTACAATCTGGCTTTCCTTCTTCTTATTGAAGGACCCCTCGACTGCGACCGTTTCTTGAGTATCGCCGAACAAATCACGGCTTCCGCCGCTGTCACCCGGTCTCGTATAATCACAGAAGACAACTGTCATTTCCTGATTCCGGACGAGGATTGCGCAGACACGGGCCATGTTATCCACGAGAACAGGTTCCATCTGACTCCCACACAATTCCTGAAGAAGCTCCGCAGCCTCTCAGAAACAAAGCTCAACACGGCAATTGATGTCACCAAACCCTTGCGCCTCAGCCTGGAGCTTTATTCAAACTCGGCTGATTTCCATGGCTTGATCATCCATTTCTCTCACATCATTGCCGACGCTTACAGTTTCTATCATCTGATCTCGCTGCTCCAAGAATTCTATAACTCTGCCATGAGTGATGACGCCATCGCGGAACGCTTGAGGAAAGACCCCCTGGGAAAATTTATGACTACAGAAACCGCGCCTATCGTGAAACCCCATTCCAAGGACTTCTTCCAAAAGGAGATAGGAAACCTTGAGACTCTGGAAATGCCCAAGATTAAACAGAGGCGAAAGCAAGGGGTCATCGAAGGAACCGGCTGCACTTTCCCCCTTGACGCCCGCACCTCTAACTCAATCCGGGAATTCGTTATAACCCATGAAACAACAGAGTTCTCCTTTTTCTTAGCCGTCTATGTCTTGCTGTTATCCCGGATAACTGAACAAAACACTGTGATCCTCGGTCTGCCCATGGCCAACAGAACCCCGGCGGACATACATGTTTTTGGCTGTTATGTCAACACCCTGCCTCTGAAGATAACCCTGGACAAAGACATGCCCTTCACACAGCTGTGCCGGCAGGTTTTCGCGCAAACCTTGGCTGTCGGAAGGCATCAGGGGTTTGATATGAGCACCCTGGACGACGGCCAACACGGTTATGTCAACAACGTGTTCACCTATTACAAACAGGAATTGGCCTTCCAGATCAAGGATTGCACCGTCATGAGAGTTCCCTTAAAGAACAAATATCTTATGTTTGATTTCTTGGGACGGGTGGAATCAGCAGAGCGCTTCACGGTCAATCTGGAGTACGGGAAATCCCTGGAAGACGTTGATTTCGAAACAATCTATGCCGCTGTTATCGCTCAAGCTCTCACCAATAAAAAGCTGGGCGACATAACATTGTACAAGGATTTGGCTGAGGAATACAGTTCTTCTCATACCCTCCGTTCCCATCATGAACCGGCGGATCCCGGGTCTTCGCTGCTTAGATCCCTGGAAAACATCGCCACGAGATATCCGGATCGTATCGCGGTGAAATTCCGGGACGAAACCTGGTCCTACAAAAAACTGTTCGCCGTCTCCGACAACATGGCCCGCGCAATAACCGAGAGGTTTCCTGATGCCGGGAGAATCGCCGTCTCCTGCCAGAGGACGCCGGAGCTTATCGCTTGCCTCCTGGGCATCATCAAATCCGGAAAATCTTATGTGCCCATTGACCCGAACAGCCCCAGCCGGAGAACAGAGTATATATTAGCGGACGCCGGCCATATCCCCCTTGTGCGGGATTCGGAACTGGCGATTTGGGATTCGGAACCCGCGATTTCCATGTCCCAGGCGACGCCGGCGGCGAACCCCGAACCCCGAACCCCAGACAGCGAACTCTATGTTATTTACACGTCCGGGTCAACCGGCGAACCGAAAGGGGTACCCGTAAGAGACGGGAACCTGATGAGCCTTATTGCCTCTTCTCAGCAGGTCTTTGACTTTCACGAACAAGACATCTGGACACTCTTCCATTCTTACGGATTCGATTTCTCGGTCTGGGAAATATTCGGCTGTTTGCTATCCGGAGGCAAGCTCGTCATTGTCGACACCATGACGGCAAAATCCTCTGATCAGTTCTACAGGCTGGTCAGCCGGGAAAAGGTGACGGTGCTGAATCAAACGCCGACGGCTTTCAAAGGATTTCTGGACGCGGACAGCAAGCTCCAGCTGCCCTTATCATTAAGATATGTCGTCTTTGGCGGCGAAAAGCTGCCTTTCTCCATGCTGACTGATTGGGTCAACCGGACACCGGCTCTGATCAATATGTACGGCATCACAGAAATAACCATTCATGCGACTTTCTACAAGATCACCCCTGACGACATCTTGCGGAACACCCAAAGCATCATTGGTAAACCATTAAGCCATCTGGAAATCTATATCGCGGATCAGGAACTTAATATTCTGCCGAAAGGGCTGCCGGGGGAGATCCTGGTTTGCGGCGGCGGCGTCGTCCAAGGGTATCATAACAAAGATACCATAACCCGCCAGAAATTCGTCCGCATCCCCGCCATCGACAAAATAGCCTACAGAAGCGGCGACGTCGGCCGCATGACCCCAACGGGAGACCTGGAATACATTGGGCGGATGGACAACCAGATCCAGCTGCGCGGATTCCGGGTGGAGCTGGGGGAAATCGAAACCGCCCTCATGAGAGAATACCAAGACCACCAGATACGCCTTTGTTCTGTTCAGTTCATGGAATACAACGGGCACGACCAACTCGTAGCTTTTGTTGTCAGCGGCTGCCCGCTGCCTCATAAAAGAGACATCAGTCTGCGCCTCAAAAGCGTGTTGCCGGATTACATGATTCCGGCGGTTTTTATCCAAATCGATGAGATGCCGACGACGGTCAACGGAAAAATCGATTTGACCGAGCTTAAACGCAAGCTGCCGGATGCCGATGACCCCTGCCGCCAGGGCCTTTCCTCAGCCCAACCGGTTAACGGCGGCGATAAAGGCGACGGTGACAAACGCAAAGACGGCAGCCGTGACATGAAGCCGGCTGTCATAACGACTTCACAAGCTTTGACTTCACAGGCTTCACTGGCTTCACAGGCTTCACTGGCTTCACAGACTTCACAGGCTCCGGACCTTTTCGCGGACGAGATTGAACGTCATGTCTTTGACATCATCAGCCAATCTTTGAACAGCAGGGATTTTGCTTTGGATGACAACTTCTTCGACATTGGCGTCACATCCCTTCACGTGCGCGACATATACGGCGAACTCAGCGCGCGCTATGACGCCGATGGGTTCGAGATGATTGATCTTTTTGAATACACAACCGTCAGAAAACTGGCTCAATTCATACAAGGAAAGACGCGGGAGAAAGCGGCGCCAGAGGGAACCGGCCGAACCGAATCACCAAAGGAAATCATTCTCGACAGCAGGGTGGCCATTATCGGCATATCAGGACGATACAGCGGCGCCCGCAACACGGAGGAGCTGTGGGAGAAATTGCTGGGCCAAGAAGACTTCAGTTTCTACAGGCAAGGGGATCCCGATTGGCGAATGCCGGCTCAGAGAAGAGACGTTAATATCTATCCCAGAGTCGAAGGCATCGACCTGTTTGACGCCGACTTCTTTCATATGACGCCCTACGAGGCACGGATCACCGACCCCCAGCAACGCCTGCTATTGGAGCTAAGCTTCGAGGCGTTGTCAGACGCGGGATACGCGCGGATCGACCAAACACAAAACATTGGCGTCTTTGCCTCTGTCAGCATGAACTCCTATTTTCTCAACAACGTTCTCAAGAACGATTCTTGTTACAAAGGAGAATTTGACCACGCTCTTCTGATCGGTAATGACAAGGATTTTGCCGCCGCCAGAGCCGCCTACAAGCTAAATCTGTCCGGCCCCGCTTGCGTTGTCCAATCCGCCTGTTCCAGCTCCCTTGTCGCTTTGCACAGCGCTTGCCAAAGCGTACTCAATCAGGAATGCGGCGCGGCTTTAGTCGGTGCCGTATCCCTGTCGATACCGCAAGAGGCAGGATACAACTCCAAGGAAGGCGGCATTATGTCACCATCCGGGCAATGCAACCCCTTTGATGAAAGCGCCGACGGCATCATCAAAGGGAACGGCGGCTCAGTCATCATGATCAAAAGACTGCCAGACGCTGTCGCGGCTGGCGACGCCATTTACGCCGTCATCAGTGGCTCAGCCATTAACAACGACGCCTCCAACAAAATCGGTTTTACCGCGCCCAGCATTGAAGGACAGCGGGATGTCATTACGAAATGCCTTGAACACAGCGGCCTGACCGCCGGCGATATCGATTGCATCGAAGCCCACGGCACAGGAACGCGCCTGGGCGACCCCATAGAAATTAAAGCTCTGTCCGACGTTTTCCGCGGCGTCAAAAAGAAAATCCCCGTGGGCAGCGTTAAAGCGCGGATCGGGCACCTGGATGCGGCCGCCGGGCTGGCGTCGGTGGTCAAAGCACTCTATATGCTGAACACGGGCGTTGTTCCCGGAAATCCGCGGTTTCAACAGCAGAACCAAGCTATCAGCATACCCGACGACAATTTCTATTTCCCGGCCGCTCCGGAAAGCAAACCCCTCAGAAACATTGGCATAAGTTCTTTCGGCTTAGGAGGAACCAACGCCCATATTATTCTCTCCAAATATGACGTATCAGGCTGCCAAGAACAAAAAGCTCACGCTCTGTACATGGCGCCGTTATCCTATCTCAGGGAAAGCGACCGGGAAAAATATTGGGAAGGGTTGGCCTCTTATGTGGAACAAAGCGAGGCGTCTTTGCCGGATATCATCTATACAATGTCTGTCGGCGGCCCGATCCTATCAACCCGCTGCTATATCCTGTGCCAGAGCACAGAAGACCTGGCGACAAAACTCCGTGACAAAATAGCGAAGGCGAAGGGCGCATCAGCCATCGAACCCCGAACCCCGAACCACGAACCCCGAACCCCGAGCATCCCGGTCTTCGCGCTGACCGGCTATCAGGATCTGGCGGACACTTTTGCCAGTTATCGCGATCTGTGCCACGCCTATTGGAATCCGCCAACGGCGACGCGCGACAAACCTTATGGGACTCATGAGAACAGCCCCGACGACAGCCCCGGCAGCAGCCCCGGCGACAACTCCGGCGACAACTCCGGCGACAACCCTGACGACAGCGGGCGGGAATACGCCGCGAGACACCAGGCTTGGCTTGAATGGATTGCTATAATCTGCCAGGGAGACAAAATCGCCGCCATACCGCGCCATGAAGAGACCGGCAGCCCGCTGGAACCCTTTCTCCGCTTTCTTGGGGACTATTGGCGGCAATCCTCGGACGATGGCTCTACCGCGAGTATTGACTTCAGCTTCCTATACACATCATTAGGCTGGAAAAAGACGCACCTGCCCCCATACCCCCTCGATAAGAAAAAACACTGGGTTGAGCCGACCGCGGAAACAGCCGGCACAAAACCGCCAAAGGACGTCAAGCCCCCCCTTTCAGAGCAGCCGGCAACCTCCCGGCCTCTGGACAAATCATCCGGAAACCCGATATTAGATAATTTTCTGCCTGGCATAATCTTCATCTGGTCTGAGACTCTGGGCATAGACAATATCGCGCCTCAAGACCACTTTTACGATATTGGCGGCGACTCCTTGGCCTTGATTTCGATATTGGACGTCATCAATAAGAAATGGGACGTTCACATGACGCTTGCCGATATCGTCAATCTCGACACCCCTCTCATGATCGCCGAATACCTTAAGGGTGTCAAAGAAGACATCGAAGCGTCCCGTCATAAGTACCCCTTTCTGACCAAAATCCGGCAGGCGGCCCCATCACAAAACACCGGCCAGAAAACCTTGTTCATGTTCCATCCCGCCGGCGGCACAACGATCTGCTACAAACAATTGTGCGGACACCTTTCCTCCCAAACCAACATCAATATGTACGGCGTCGATTTGCCTGAGAATTACCAAGCCTATCCGACCATGAGCGATTTGGCGTCACTCTACACCGAGGCCCTGTTGAGCGAGCAAAACGCCGGTGATTTTTATCTCGGCGGCTACTCTTTCGGAGGAAACATGGCCTGCGAGATCGCCTCTCAGCTCCATGCCGCCGGCCATACAACGGCTCAAATCATCCTTTTTGACTCTCACCCGCCGGAGGCTTACAATATATATCAGGGACAACCCATAAACTATCAGAACGTCTTTCCCGTGGTCATCGCAAACTATTTACAGCTGGACACAGACTTTGTTCAGGGTCTGCATGGGACACCCCTCAATCACGACACCCTAACCATCATTCAAGAAAAAGCAGGCGAAAAGCTTCCTATGACGAATCAAGAAATCGAGGAATTCTACCAAAAATGGATTTACAGCCACCGGCTGCTCAAATCCCATTTCCTGCCTCAGAAGATCCAAGCCGGCTGCGTGCTCTATAAAGGGATTGTCCCGGAAAACGAGCACATTCTCCGGCTCCTCCAGATCGAACCGCTCCCCAAGGAAACATGGCGGCATTATTTTTCCCGGGAATTGCGTATTGTGGAGACGCCGGGCAACCACTATACACTGTTTAGCGACAGCAACAATGTGAAATGCCTTGCGGCCAAAGTAGAAGAAATCCTCCGATGAAGACCATCTCTAATAAACTATCTGGACAAAAGGAGTTCAGCAACAATGGCGTTTATATCCCTTAATGAGGTAAGCAGGATCTATGAGAATGCCGACCGTGTCAGCGCCTTGTCCCATGTCGGGTTCGACATTGAGCTCGGCGAATTCACCGTCATTTTAGGGCCCAGCGGATCAGGCAAAAGCACACTGCTGAATCTGCTGGGAGGCATGGACAGAGCTACCCAGGGGCGTATCATGATTGATGGTGTCAACATTACGAAGCTAAGCGAGCGGCAGATCACTGATTACCGGAGAACCGACGTCGGGTTTGTTTTTCAGTTCTACAATCTCATCCCCTCTTTAAACACATACGAAAACATAAAAATCGCCGCCAGGATAGGCCATAACCCCTTCGATCCAAAAATCATCCTGGGCGCCGTCGGCTTGGAAGACCGAAAAAACCATTTCCCGGCGGAATTGTCCGGCGGAGAATTGCAGCGCACGGCGATAGCCAGAGCCATCGTCAAAAATCCCAAACTCCTCCTCTGCGATGAACCCACCGGCGCCCTGGACACCGCGACAGGGCAGAATATTCTGGCTCTTCTGTATGACATGTCGCGGCGATTCGGGAAAACCGTGTTGATTGTAACCCACAACGAAGCCATAGCAACGGCCGCGGATAAAGTGATCAACCTAAGAGACGGTCGGGTGATCGCCGTCTCAACTCCGGGAACCACCGTAGCAGCCTCCCCAAAGCGCAGCTACGCCAACGCCCCCCCTCCTTCTCCCTCCCACTCCCAATCCCCCAAAAAGTCCGCCCAAAAACCAACTCCTGAACCCCCCCACCGGAGAGAACCCCCTCCCGAATCCCACTGGAAAGAACCTTATCCCGAACCCGAACCCCCCCACTGGAAAGAACCCTATCCTGAACCCCCTCACTGGAAAGAACCCCCTCCCGAATCCCACTGGCAAGAACCCTATCCCGAACCCCCTCACTGGAGAGAACCCCCTCTGGAAACGCCTCCCCAGAAAACACCCCGGACCCCCCCCTCACCCGCAGGCGCACCCCCGAAACCTTCCTACACCTCGATGGCTGCCCCTCCCCCACACTCCCGCGCCTCACAGCCTCCCCACGCCTCACAGCCTCCCCACGCCCCCCGCGCCTCACAACCTCCGCCCCATACAGCCTCCCAAATGCCCAATTACGCCAACACGTCCGCGGCCTCTGCCCCTTCCTCCCCGGAACCCGCCTCGTCACCCGCTTCTCAGCCCTCGACAACCGGCCTAAAACAGTATGCCAAACGTTTTGCCGACTGGTTTTTCGAATCACCCCCGAAATCTCCTTAGCTTCAAACTCCTAGGCAAGAGGCAAACAGGAAATGAGATACTTATACAAGAAAATGTTCAAAGATTTCGGATCTTTCAGAAACCAATTCTTGGCGGTGTTTCTGATGGCTCTAACCGGTGTGCTTATCTACACCGGCATGGAAGGCGTCTGGATGGGCATGCAAGACTACGAAAACAATTGGGCCGCGACAAGCAACAGAGCTGACGCCTGGGTCAGCGGCCTCAATCTGGACGACAGCGACATCGACAGAATTCTGTCTCTGCCCGATGTCGCACAAGCCCAAGCCTCATCACTGCTGACCACAAGAGTCGCCGGCGCGGAAGCCTATGTGCTATTAGCCGCGGCTCCCGACAACACGGTTTCTCGCCCATTCATCACCAAAGGCAGAGACTACAACCCAGCCGCCGACGGGATCTGGCTGTATCAGGATTTTGCCGAATCCCATGGCCTTGCTGTCGGCAAAACTATATCCCTGGAAAACAGAGGCATTGTTAACGCCTTCGAAATCATGGGCCTTGTGCAAAGTCCGGACTATTTAAGCTACACCGGTTCATCGGTGTCCATAAAACCCGATCGCCATAAATACGGCTACGGTTATGTTTCGCTGGACACCATGACATTAATAACAGGCGGCGACCTCTCCTACAACCAAATCAAAATCAAAATCCGCGACGCCGCCGGTGGTAAAGCGTCCGCCAATATGGCGTCTGTTAAAAAGAGCATCGAACATATCCTGGGCCCCAAATACGCGGGGTTCGCCACAGAATCGGAATTCAAAGGAACTTCCGCGTATCTTGACAAATATGCGCAAGTCCGCATCATGTCCATCCTGTTTTCAATCATATTCATCCTGTTGGCCATGTTGACAATTCAAACAACCATAAAACGGCTGGTCGAAACCCAAAGAATCCAAGTCGGCACATTTAAAGCCTTAGGGTACACAAACGGTTCCCTTTTGAGACACTACAGCCTCTTCGGGTTCCTCATCAGCGCCTCAGGAAGCCTAGCGGGATATTTTCTGGCCCCGTACATCGTCACAAACAGGCTGATGGCCATCCAGAAAGATCTGTTTTCTCTGCCGGAATGGATCGGCAAAAACACACCCATCTCCCTTCTGGTGGCCGCGGTCATCGTCCTCGGCTGTACAATATCCGCCCGCCAAGCCTGCCACAAAGTCATCAAAGAAATGCCTGCCATAACCATGCGGGGAGAACCGCCCAAAAATCATATGCCCATTTTCCTTGAGCGGCTTAAGCTCTGGCAGTCCTTCTCCTACGACTGGCAATGGATTCTCAGGGACGCCTCCAGAAATAAAATCCGCTTCCTCATCGGCATCATCGGCATCATTGGGAGCACCACGCTCTTGATGGCCAGTTTTGGCTTGAGGGACTCCCTCACAACAACAAACGAAAAACTGTTTGGCCATCAATTCAGCTATGGCGCCAAAATCGTCTTCCAACCCTTCGCGACAGAAGACCAAAAAAACGAACTGCTGACCTTAGCCGGCGGAAATCCCCAATTGACCATGGAAGGCGATATTGAAATCAGGACGGCGACCCAGGAAACAATCGGAACCTTGCTGGTTATCGATCAAGGCGCCTTTGTCCATTTGGAAGATACAAAAGGCAACACCGTAGAATTGCCCAATTCCGGACTGGTCATATCCAGAAAACTGGCGGATGAACTGGGCGTCCGCGTCAACGACACTATACAATTCAGACACGGATTCCAACCCGGCGCAACAGGGTCAATCACCACCCTCTCCGCGGTGGTACAAGAAATCGTCACCCCACCCGCGCCCCAAGGGTTGTATATATCGAGAAAATCCTGGGAAACCCTGGCGCAGCCCTTCGCGCCCAACACCTTATTAACAAAAAACATCATGGCCGCCGACAAAACCAAAGGCAACCCCTACGCTAAAGAAACCGTTACCCTTGACCAACAGATAACCGAGGCCGGCGACGTACTGAGCAGCATCATGATGGTCATCATCATGCTGTTGGCGGCGGCGATTTTGTTAAGCGTCATCATTCAATACAACTTAGGCATCTTGAGTTTTACAGAAAGAAGCCGGGAATACGCCACGCTAAAAGTCATTGGCTACAGAAAAAACGAGATCAAGTCCGTCATCAGAAAAAGAAGCCAACTGCAGGTTCTCATCGGTCTTATTCTGGGCATCCCCATCGGGTTTCAATTCCTCAAAATCTATGTTCCGATAATCTCGACCCGCACGCTGGAATTCAGCCCCTATCTAAAACCCCAAAGCCTGGTCATATCCTTGCTGATTGTGGTTGTGTGCTCCTATGGGGTAACCTTCGTCGTCGCGGCAAAATCGGAGAGCCTGGATATGGTTGCCGCTTTGAAATCCGTTGAATAGCGGTTCAAGGCCAAACAAAAGAACAAGAGGAGCCCCAAAGTTGGTTTTTCCATTATCTTTATCTCACCGTTTACCGTTTGCATTAATCGTATACACTTCTGACTCAGTTCGAAACAGTATATTCTGATTGGCAACGTTTACTGCGTGAAACGGCAGTTCATGAATTAATTCCTATGGAATAACAGCTTCCAAAGCTTTATCAAACATATCAAAAAAAGAGTTAAAACTTTGCATTACCGTTCCACTAGGTTTGTCTAAAATATGATATGTCATATCGCGGATACTCACACAATACCAAGAAATACTATCATCTCCGAAAAAGATGTATTTTTTTTGGTCTTCATTTTCCCACAAAATATCATTTTCTTCATATATACTGTGTTCGTCTTCTTGGCTAATAGAATAGAGAAATAGCCCATTGAAATTGATGCCATTATAATTAGCCAGCAAATCAATGTATTCTTTGAAATCCAAACTGCTGTTACTAAAACCCTTGATTGTAAGCCAATTCTCAAAATCCACATAGTCATTATCATTAGTCTTCTTCATGATGCTTTGCCCGTATTTTTTTTCTATATCCTCAATGGTATTTAGTTTTTCGATAATACTTTGATTTAGCATAACGCACATCTCCCTCAAAAATAAATAAGGATAGGATTCAAAAGGGAATAATCTCCTTTGAATCCTATCCACCATTATAATAACTACCTGACGGAATCGGCCACTCGACCTCTATTGTTTCCCCAGGTTTCATACCCCTTATTAAGTTGTTTTGATAATTTGTTATAGCTTTATGGTATGGGTCGTTCTTGAATATGATTAAATTGCTAAAGTCATTTGTCCCGCCATCATCTAAAGGCAATTTGTGATGAACTTGATAGCCTTGGGGAACAAGGCCATCTGACATTCTGGCTATATCGACATCGCTAAAGCCCATTCTTTGCAGATCGTTCACAGTGTTTTTATTAGCGAAATCCTTCAGGAAATCTCCCCTGATATCTTTGTCGAATTGATATCTAAGAGCCGATGCATCAGATGGGTTTCGTTTAGTGTATGTGATCTTTTCCGTATACACATTTGGGAGTTGTATTTCTTGGCCTTTCAACGGACCTTTAAAGGAGGCTGAAGCGATATCGTCACCTACCCCCATTATACCATAACCCTCGCTCTCAAGCGCCGCTTTCTCCAAAGCCCGCGCTTCCATCTGCTGCACCCGAATCTCAGCAAAAGTAAACTGCCTATAGGCACACCTTCCTGGGTCACCAACACCGGCTGGTTCTTCCAGACGGTCATATCCTCCAGCAGATTTTTCATCTCCAGCAGCCTTGCGGCTTCTACCGCTTCGGCGGCTTTGACG
>WRHI01000051.1 GCA_009783315.1 Peptococcaceae bacterium | reverse complement strand
GGCGCGGGGTCTAAGGCCTTTACGCGAAAAGCGCAAATAAGGCAGCCTGCGCTTTTTTCCGCTCCAAGGCCTAAGACCCGCTGCCGCCACTCCCGAAAAGGCTCCGGCAGGGGGCTTGCCCGGCCCGCCGCCGCCCCTCCGCCTTGAGCAGTTTTTGTCAAACCGGTTTGTTATGGGAAGGAGACAAAATAGATCGGAAAGAGTGCGCGATTTCAGTTCCCTAATTCAGAGGCGCTCAAAGAAAGCAAACGACCTCATTTCATCGAGGCGTGAGGCATGGTTGGCAGCGCGGAAGAATCCAATTGTATCTCTGCCTGACGCAACCCACAAAATACCTGTTAAACTCACGGGCTTTTGGATTCTTCCGCGCTGCCAACCATGCCTCACGACTTGTGCTAAAGGATAATTCCAACAACGAACTGCATAGGGCTGTTGTCTTTCATGACCGTTCACTCAGCGGTACATAAACTTTCGATCCCGACACACTCTTATAAGCCGGTCGGATAATCTTGCCTCCACACACCAATTCCTCAATCCGGTGAGCGCTCCAACCAGCGATCCGCGAAAGGGAGAACAGTGCCGTATACAACTCCATGGGCAGACCCAACATATCATAAACAAACCCGCTGTAGAAATCGATATTGGCGGAAACACCTTTGTACATCTGGCGTTCTACCGCGATAACCTCCGGCGCCAACCGCGCCACCAGTTTATAAAGTTCATACTCGTCCTGGCGTCCGGTATCCTTGCTGAGCTGCTCGACAAAACGTTCGAAAACCAAGGCCCGCGGGTCACTCAACGAATAGATGGCATGACCGACACCATAAATCAATCCGGCCCGGTCATAAGCTTCCTTATGCAAAAGCTTCTTCAAATAATCAGCCACCTGACCTTCATCCTGCCAGTTGCTCACATATTTCTTCATATCCTCAAACATACCGACAACAGCAACATTGGCGCCGCCATGTTTGGGCCCTTTCAAGCTGCCGAGGGCCGCCGCCATCGAACTGTAGGTATCTGTCGCCGAAGACGACACCACCCGCACCGCGAAAGTCGAATTGTTCCCGCCGCCATGCTCCGCGTGGAGCACCATGCTCAGATCAAGAATGCGGGCTTCCAGTTCGGTGTAAGTCTGATTCGGACGCAGGATTTTCAGTACATTTTCCGCGATGGACAGATGGGGATCCGGCTGGTGAATAATCATGCTTTGTCCATTGTGATAATGGTTGTAAGCATGATAGCTGTAGACAGCCAAAAGCGGAAATCTGGCAATGAGCTGCAGACACTGGCGCAAAACATTAGGCACCGAAATATCATCGGGGTTCTCATCATAATAGTAAAGGGTCAAAACGCTGCGCGCCAGCATATTCATCATATCCCGGCTGGGGGCCTTCATGATAATGTCCCGGGTAAAACTCGGCGGCAGCCAGCGGTAATCATTGAGCAGCCGGCAAAACTTCTGCAGTTCCCCCACATTGGGCAGCTCCCCGAACAGCAGCAAATAAATGGTCTCTTCAAACCCAAAACGGTTTTCTTTCAAAAATCCGGCCACAAGCTCGTCAATATCAATCCCCTGATAATAAAGTTTCCCTTCCATCGGCACTTCAACGCCGTCCTCAATCCTTTTGGCTGTAACCTGACAAATATTGGTCAACCCGGCTAACACACCGTTCCCTTTAAGATCCCGAAGCCCGCGGTTAACCTCAAAACGCTTATATAGGTCAGGATCAATAATACGGGCGGCACACACATCCGCCAAACGGCGGATCTCCGGAGTCACTTCTGACAAATTCAAATCTTGCGCCATGCAAATTCACTTCCTTTTCCATTCGTTGTACCTTGTTCAATGTCCGTGATCTTTTGTCATACATTAGGTATACAAATCATAGGGCGTCTCTTGATAGACATAGTTGAGCCAGTTGCTGAACAGCAAATGGGCGTGGCCGCGCCAACTCACCCGAGGTTCTTGGTGCGGATTGTCGTCAATAAAGTAGTTTTCGGGGATTTCCACGGGAACACCTCTCTGGACGTCCCGCCAATACTCAACGGCCAACGTATCCGCGTCATATTCAGAATGTCCCGTAACAAAAACCCGCCGGGCGTCCTTTGACACCACAATATAAACACCCGCTTCAGGCGAATCACAGAGGATCTTCAAATCGGGACAATCCTCTATATCCTCAGCCTTAACATCTGTATAACGGCTGTGGGGAGCAAAAAAAACATCATCAAAGCCGCGTACGAGCATATTGGTTCGATCCAAAACCCGATGAGGAAACACGCCAAACTTCTTTTTCGTCAACTTGTGCTTGGGCACGCCGTAATAATGATACAATCCCACCTGAGCCGCCCAGCAAATCAAAAATGTACTGAAGATATTGGTTTGGGCCCAGTCAAGAATTTCTGTGAGCTCATCCCAATAATGCACTTCTTCAAAATCCATAAGCTCTACCGGCGCCCCTGTGATGATCAGGCCGTCAAACCGCTGATCTCTGATCGTGTCAAAGGTACGGTAAAAGGTCTGCAAATGATCCAAAAAATGGGTGGGCCGGTATGTGGCTGTACACAAAAACACCGGGTCAATCTGCAGCGGCGTGTTGCCAATCAGACGCAATAGCTGAGTTTCCGTCACCACTTTCGTTGGCATCAGATTGAGAATGGCAATCCGAAGCGGCCGGATATCCTGGTGTAAAGCCCGATCTTCCGTCATAATGAAAATATTCTCTTCAGCCAGAATTTTTGACGCCGGCAAAGTGTCAGGAATTTTTACGGGCACATTCTACCTCCCTAACAAAGGATCAAAACTGATTACACAGTGATCATACAAATTATTATATAACGTTGTCAACAACACGCGCCAGCCATCAGCTGGGCGTAAAGATAATCTCTCCGGATTTATGGCTGATTTCAACCAATATGGAACCATGGTTGAATTGCCCCTGAAGGATTTTTATAGCAATAGGATTCTGGATCTTTTGTTGAACAATGCGTTTAATCAACCGCGCCCCCAACATAACAACGTTGGCATCATCAATCAACCTCTGATACGCCGCGTTGGTAAGACTAATGGTCATGCCTTTCTCAGCCAGCCGCTGCTTGAGGTCGCTAAGATTCAAATCAATTAAGCGAAACAATTCTTCTTGTTTAAGAGCTTCAAAGATGATGATCTCATCCAGGCTAACCAGGAATTCCTGCCTTAGATAGCGGCTGAGTTCCACTTGCAAAGCAGGCAAAATACTTGACGGGTTACGGCCAAACATCTGGCTGATGACTTCAGCGCCGACACCGCATTTCATAACGATAACCGTTTCGCTGAAACTGAGCACCTGGTCGCTGCCGTCGGAAAGGTAGCCGTCTTCCATAATTTGCTGCAACAAGCTCTGCACATTAATATGAGCCTTTTCAATCGAATCCAGAACCAACACGATCTCCGGATCATTCTGCATAATTTCAATCAAATGGCCGGGCTCGGAATTGGCGTTGTCAGCATCTCCAATGAGGCGGAAAACCGCGTCATGATCCGAATACATTGCCAGATCCAGCCGGGCAACCTTAAGATCGCTGCCATAGATGACATCAGCAAGAATTTTGGCCAAAACCGTTTTCCCCACACCGGAAGGCCCCAGGAACAGAAATGATCCCATCGGACGATTCGGCGAGGAGTAGCTGCCACTGGATCTGCGCACAGCATTGGCAACAGCTTCTATGGCCATCCGTTGACCAATAAGGCGGTCACCGATGACTTCCTCCAAGTTGTTTAGCCTTTTCGCAGGGTTCACAATAATTCTTTCTGGCGGGATACCGACATACTGGGAAATAATCGCCTGAATATCCTCTTCGGACACCTGGCGGCCCGACGTCACAGGTCTTGGCTGCTGCCTCCTTTCCCGTGACCGTTGGGGCTCTTCCTGAGAAGCATTTTGTTCCAGCAAAGCTAATTCCGACTCCAACGCCGGCAAAGTGCAAAACTGCAAATCGGCTGCCCTCAAGGTATCAAAACTATCCTGAGCCTGCATGATCTGGTTCTGAACTTCCTCTATCTTGCTTCTAAGTCTCGCTATGGTTTCCCTGGAGCCGGTCGGATTCTGCGCCGACCCCTGATGTTCATTGTCATGCTGATCCATCTCGGCCAAAGCCGCGGGAGCCGTTGTTCTCAATTCCATGCGCAACCGCGCGGAAGCTTCGTCAATCAAATCAATGGCTTTTTCCGGCAACAAACGATCCCCAATGTATTTGTTGGAAAGGACGCTGGCCGCAACAAGCGCTTCGTCCGAAATCGATACGCCGTGATGGTTCTCATAGCCTGGCCGCAACTCACGCAGAATAAGAATTGTATCCTCAACAGAGGGTTGTTTCACAGAAATCACATGAAAGTATTGAGAAAAATCAGGGATTCTGCTAATTGAATTATCAAAAGCGTGTTGAGAACAGGTGCTGATAAAACGCAATTCGAAATGGTTCAACACAGGCAGAAGTATGCCCGTCATATCAAGGCTGCCTTCTTCTGAGGAACCGAGAATGGCGTCAAGATCATCAATGAACAAGATGGTGGATGGATTCTCGATGATCTCCCGAAGAACAGCCTTAAACCGTTCTTCCAGTTCACCCCGCGTTTTGGCGCCGGCTATCATCGCTTCCTTATCCAAAGCAATGATCTCTTTGTTGTGAAACTGCAACGGAACCTCGCCGCGAGCGAGAATCTGCGCCAACCCCTCAACAATGGTTGTCTTACCCACACCGGATCCGCCAACCAAAATCGGATTGTTCTGCGCCTGTTTGCTCAGAACCTGCAGAATCATTCCGGCTTCTTCTTCTCTGCCCACAACCGGATCAAGGCTGCCTTCACGGGCCATGGCAACCAAATTACGCCCAAACTGAGCCAAAGCCGAAGCCGGGCCGGCGGACGGTAAAGCTTGCGGGACTTGCCGCATACGGCGAAATTCATCTATAACACCAAGCAAAGACTCCTGGTTCACACCATACGCCAGCAAAATATCGCCGACTTCGCGCGCAATCCCGCTCTGCCCCGCGCGTTTCGCGCCCCTTTTTCCTTTGGCAGAAATCACCAGAGCCAGCAGAATATGTTCCCCGCTGACATAGGATTCACCAAAACGCTCGGCTTCTTCCTGAGCGTTCATTAACAAAAAACGTAACCGTTGCGAAAATGAAAGCTTAACATCACCCAGACCGGGCGAAAACCGGAGCATAGACCGTCTCACTTCCGCCATCACGGTTTCTATAGGAACCGCCAATTTGGCCAACATCTGCGGCACAATCCCGCCGGCTTGCCCCAGCATAACCAACAGCAAATGTTCAGGCTCAAGCTCACTTTGTCTATGACGTTCAGCCAGAGCCGAAGCCTGGATCATGGCTTCCTGGACTTTTGGCGCCATTTTGCTCGTATCGGATGTCATAATGAACCCCCCGCATTGGATTATTTCGCAAAACAACACCGGGCAATTGAATCAAAAACGTACTATCATCCTACATTGCCCAGTTTTAGTATTCTGTATGTAGTTACATACGTTAAGCTTCGTCGAATCAATATATCTATCCGCCTTCTGATTCCTATTGTGTTGAGGGATGATAATTTACTAGATAACTGAGGAATGGGCCTATGGTCCGATCTCAGTTCTGTTCCAGCGGAAAAACTATGCTATTCCACAAACGAATACTTGTCGAAAACACCCCCAAACAGTCAGCCGCCTAGCAACAACATGAGACCACACCACCAGTGAAGCCGATGCATCCCTTCGGCGTCTTCCAACCAACAGCTGACAGACGTCAACTTCCGCAACCTCCAATTGCCAAAAACAACTTGAGTTATCATATCTAATGAACCAACAAACAAACATCTTCGACGCCATATTCAAAAATACCTTCAATTCTGTCAGCTAAAGCATAAATTTCTTTCTTTATCTAATACAACACTGATTTCCCTTACATCATTGTCATCATTACCATCGTTGCCATCTTGAAGCAAAGTCATTGCTACAGGATTAAGAATCCTTTGCTGCAACACCCGTTTCAGCGGGCGCGCGCCATAGACCGGATCATAGCCTTCATCAACCAGCCTGGTATAAACATCGTCGCTGATGTTCAGTTTAAAGCCTTTTCCCTGGAGACGCTTTTGCATGGAAGCCAGCTGAATATCAACAATCCGCCGCAAATCTTCTTTCGTCAGCGGGTCAAAGATAACAATTTCGTCGAGACGGTTGATGAATTCCGGTCGGAAATGCCTGTCCAGCTCTTCCCGCAATGCGCCGGGGATAGCCTCCGTGCAACGGCTTTGGGTCAACTCGCGAATGATATCGGCGCCAATATTGCTTGTCATAACGATAACAGCGTTCTTGAAATTGACCGTCCGGCCCTGTCCGTCCGTAAGCCGGCCATCGTCTAGAAGCTGAAGCATAATGTTGGCCACATCGCTGTGAGCTTTCTCCATCTCATCCAAAAGGACAACACAGTAGGGATTTCGCCGGACCGCTTCTGTAAGCTGCCCCCCCTCCTCGTAACCCACATATCCCGGCGGCGCGCCAACCAGGCGGGAAACGGTGTGTTTCTCCATATACTCCGACATATCAATACGTTTGAGAGTTTGCTCGCTGTCGAACAAAAACTCTGCCAGCGCCTTAGCCAGCTCGGTTTTCCCCACACCGGTGGGACCGAGGAAGAGGAAGGAACCGAGGGGACGATTAGGATCCTGGATACCGGCACGGGAACGCCGCACCGCGTCGGCAACGGCTTTGACAGCGATATCCTGGCCGATGACGCGCCTGTGCAGAGCTTCCTCCATACCCATGAGCTTGGCCGTTTCGCTGGCCACGAGCTTGGTCACTGGAATATGGGTCCATTTGGCCACAATTTCCGTAATATCATCCTCGGTCACCTCTTGGCGCAGCAAGGCCTGGGCCCGGCCCGCTTCAGCCGCTTCCGCTTCGGCGGCCTCCAGCTCTTTGGTCAGTTCCGGAATAACGCCATACAGATATTCAGCCGCCTTGTTGTAATCGTACTGTTGCTGGGCCTCTTCCCCTTTCAGACGCGCCTCGTCGAGGCGGTCTTTGAGAGACTGAATCTTGTCCAGACTCTGTCGTTCAGCGTTGAGGCGCAGCTCCAAAGCGTCACGCTTCTCTTTGCAGTCTCCCAGCTCTTTTTCCAGCAACGTCAAACGATCCCGGGCCGCCTTATCTTTTTCTTTTTTCAAAGCCTCCCGTTCAATTTCCAACTGAAGCACTTTACGCTTAATATTATCCAGCTCCTGTGGCTCACTGGTGATCTCCATGCGCAAACGGGCGGCCGCTTCGTCAATCAAGTCAATCGCCTTATCCGGTAAAAACCGGTCAGAAATGTAGCGGTCAGAAAGGGTGCTGGCCGCAATCAGCGCGCTGTCGGTAATCCTAACCTTGTGATGGCTCTCGTAGCGCTCCTTCAGACCGCGCAGGATTGAGATTGTATCCTCAACGCCGGGAGGCTCGACCAGAACCGTCTGAAAACGCCGCTCCAAGGCCGCGTCTCTTTCAATATGCTTACGGTACTCATCCAGGGTTGTTGCTCCGACTAAGCGCAGTTCCCCGCGAGAAAGCATTGGCTTCAGCATATTGCCGGCGTCCAGAGCCCCTTCAGCCGCGCCAGCCCCCACCACCGTATGCAATTCATCAATAAACAGAATCACATTAGCCCGATCCTGCACTTCTTTCAACACGGCTTTCAGCCGCTCCTCAAATTCGCCGCGGTATTTAGCTCCTGCCACCAAAGCCCCCATATCCAGGGAAATCACAGTCCTGCCCTTCAGTGACTCCGGCACATCGGACCGGACAATACGCTGAGCCAGTCCCTCAACGATAGCCGTCTTACCGACCCCCGGTTCCCCGATCAACACGGGATTGTTCTTGGTGCGGCGGGACAAAATCTGGATAACGCGCCGGATCTCCTCATCTCGCCCAATCACCGGATCCAATCGGCCTTGTTGCGCCAGCACAACAAGGTTGCGTCCATATTGTTCCAAAGCCGCGTAGGTCGTTTCCGGATTGGGGCTGGTAACACGCTGAGAACCACGCACCTCCTGCAGAACTCTCAAAACGCTTTCTCTCGTTACGCCGTAAGCCGAGAGCAATTCCGCCGCGTCCGCTGCACCTTGAGCCCCCTGGCCGGTCGGCTTGGCTGGCTCAGCTGCGTAGGGCTTTCCCACAGATGGTCCTAACAACGACAACAAAAAATGTTCCGTGCTCACATAGGCGTCTCCGAAAGCCTCCATCTCATCATGAGCCTGAATCATCAGCGCCCGCAGCCTTTGAGACATCAGCATCTGGACAGAGGATCCTGTCACCGCAGGAAAACGGGTTATGATTCTGTCGACATCATCACTCAAGGAATTGATATCAACAGACATTTTCAGCAAAACCTGCGCAACAACACCTGCCTCTTGTTTAAGGAGCGCCAGGAGCATATGTTCCGGCTGCACTTCCGCGTTACGACGGCGTTCCGCCAGTGTTGTCGCTTCCAGCAGAGCCTCCTGGGCTTTTTGTGTCATTCTGTTTGTATCGAAAGCCATGAATCATACCTCCCTTACCGTGGATAAACTCAAGACAACCTTTTGTACTCCTGCGCCAAGTCACGCAGCTTTCTAACCTCAGCTTCGCTCAGATCACTCGGCAAGGCAATAGCCACCTGCACATACAGATCCCCAAACTGATTTTTCTTATTGAGAACGGGCATTCCCTTGCCTTTGAGGCGGAAAGTTTTACCGTTTTGTGTGCGCGGTGGGATTTTGATCCATAACCGGCTGTCTTCATTATCCTGCCCCAACCCCGCCACAGAGATTTCCCCGCCCAAAACAGCCGTATAAAAATCAATGTCCGCCGTCGTGCGCAAATGATTCCCATCCCGTTGTAAACTGGAATGATCCGCAATCGAGATCTTAAGCAGCAAGTCTCCCGTCCTGCCGCCGTTCGAGCCAGCCTCGCCCTGTCCCGTGAGCCGAATACGCGCGCCGTCAGCCACACCCCGCGGAATCTGGGCCTCCAACACCTTGCCGTTAACCTCCACACGCCGCCCGCCGCCGCGATAAGCTTCATCCATACTGATGGCGATTTCTCCCTCAAGGTCATACCCATCCTTGGGCTGCGTGGAACGCCGCCCAAAGAAATCTTCCCCGACGCTGCTGCGCCGTGAACGACCCCTTTCGTTGCCAAACCCAAAAAGCATAGAAAAGAAATCAGAAAACCCCCCATTGCTATCGCTGCCGCCAAAAGTGTCGGACCCAAAGAATCGGGCCAGCTCTTCCTCAGTCATAGACCGATAGCTCTCGGACCCGGGCTCACCCCAGGCCGACCAGTCGAAATTGTCACGGGCACCGTAACGCTGCCATGATTCATAATCACGCCGCAAATTATCATACTTTTGCCGTTTGGACGGATCCGAAACCGCCTGATACGCTTCACTGATCTCTTTGAACTTTGCCTCAGCGGTTTTATCATTGGGGTTCTGATCCGGATGATATTTTTTAGCTAATTCTCTGTAAGCTTTCTTAATGGTTTTATCATCAGCGCCCGGAGATATCCCCAGGATCTGATAGTAGTCTTTATAGTCCATAGTGATCCTTTCCGTTGATACATCAGGCTCTTCTTTTTCGGCTCAATGATATTATTATAGCAAACACGCGCAGGATTAACAATTTACCTCAACTGTCCGCTGCCAATTCCAACCCCGCGTCTCTTAATGCCTTACGCCTCGTATCGGCTCCCACAGCCACAGCGTGGTTAGAATGAATCGCGTAAATCAGCGCTTCTTCCACTTCCACACCCAAAAGACTCCCCACAGCCAAACAATAAACCGCCATCTGCAAAGCGTATTTTTCCACCAGCAGATCTTCGCGGCCCGGCTTCACACGATCGGTTTTGAAATCAACCACAAGGGCGCGATCCTGTTTCCCCTCCTGAGTAGAACGATTCAGCACAATAAGATCCGCTGTTCCCTGAACAAGGATTCTCTGCTTCTCCACACCATACAACATGTCCAAAATGAACGGCGCCTCCACGTCCACTTCTTCCGCCGCAAAAATCCGCGCCCCCAAAGGCGAAGACAAAAAAGCGGCCACCTTAGGCAGCGGAATGGCGAGGCTGACCTCTTCTGGGATAAGCTCCCGCTCAACAAGATCCCGCAAGTGACACCGCAAGATTTCCAGCCGTTTCTCCTCGGTCCGGGCACCCCACGGGTCAGCCCAAAGCCGCCAGGGAATATGCTGCAAAAACTTATGGGTCGCGGTACCCAATTCCAAGGGCGTTGTTCGGTGCTCGGCACTCAGGACGCGGGGCTCGAAATTCTCGGCAGCATTTGCAGCATCCTCATAGTCATCAATAACCAAGGGCACATCTTCCTCATCGTATACCAACACTTTCGCCGGATCGGCCCGCAACAAATGCTTGAGCCCCGTGACGCTCACTTTAGCCAACCGGTCCTCTTGGGGATATCTCCACAAAAGTTTCTCATCCAAATTTTTCAAAGTTACAACACCCGCTGTCTCCTTGCGGCCGGATGGTCGCGCGGCTGCTTTTTTACGCGCTTGCAACAACACTTTGAAGATATCGAAAGATCGATAGGGTATGATCTTGCATATCCGGGACGCCTGGCTCCCCTCCCCAAAGGCCATTTCCAGCCACTCCAGACAAGACGCGGCTTTGCGCACGCGGCCTGACGATAACTGTTCTCCGGACAGCTGTGCCCCGGGGGTCCCCAGTTCCCTTGATGCCGACGCCCGCATATTCTCTAAGGTTTTGGCCAAATCCTTGCTGATTCCGACCAGAACAAGTTTCTCTTTAGCCCGGGTCATCGCCACATAAAACACGCGCATCTCCTCCGCAGCCGCCTCCCGCGTCAAAACCCAGCGCACCGCTTCCCGCACAGGTGACGGGTAAACGGCTTTGCGCTTAATATCAGCCCCCGCAATCCCAATCCCCAGATCCTTATGCAGCAGCATTTTGCTTGACTGAGAAATCCGGTTAAACCTGCTCCCCAATCCAACCACAAAAACAACCGGAAACTCCAACCCTTTACTGCCATGGATCGTCAAAAACCTAACTTCGTCAAGCTCTTCCTCATGGGAAGACAAATCTTGCCACCGGGACGGATTCATCGCCTGCGCTGAGAACCGATAGCGCAAGAAATCCCCCAGAGCCTGGGTACGAAAATGAGCAAACGCAGCCGCGCTCTCATAAAGGGACAACAGGTTCTCACGGCGTCGCCTCCCCTCCGGCATCACACTCACATAATTGAGGATACCCGTCTCCTGATAAAGACGCCAAATAAAATCCGCCAAAGTCTCACGTGCCGCCAAACGCCGCCAACCCATGAGATCCCGGAAAAACCCGCTCAACTGATCCGCCAGCCGCGCCTCTTCGCGCAACATCTCCCGCGCCAGCCCTCCCATCCGCTCCAGCGCCTCTTCATCAAACCCGCTCAGAACCTCTGCGCATTGAGATGCGAGAGGTTGGGAGTTAAACATCACGACCGCGCAAACCGCCTCAAAAAAATCCCCTTCCGGACAAATCAGGCGGACGCGGCTCAACTGCGCCGGCGTCAAACCCACCAGAAAAGAATGCAGCACCGCCAGCAAAGGAATATCCTGATGCGGATTGTCAATAACGCTCAACAAAGACTCGGCAATCTCAACCTCGACCGCCTCAAAATACCCCGCGCCCCCGGCGCCGCTGAGGGGTATGCCGTGTTCGGCAAAGACCTCGCGGTAAAGCGACAGCGCTCCTGACGCCGAACGCTTCAGAATAGCAATATCTTTGTACCGAACAGGCCTGCAGCCCTCTGGCCGGCTAACCAAAAAAGGCTCTCTCATCAGCTGCGAAATCCGCTGCGCCACAATATGCGCTTCTAATCTGGCCGCTTCCATATCCAGCAGCAAAGTCTCATAGTCAATCTGGGCTTCACTCGCCTCCGGCCCGCTGTTTCCATCCCTATGGTCCCAGAAAACCGGCGCGGTATAGTTCGTCTCCGTCACTTTAGATGGCTGCTCAACGATATGAATTTCAACAGCATCATCCTCCGGGTCTTGTTCCCGGCTTTCGGCTCGCGGCGCCCACTCATCCTCATCCGCAAAAAAATTGCCGGCGGCAATCAGCTCCGCCCGCGCGTCATAATCTATTTCAGCGGTATCACGCCGCATCAGACGGCCAAAGATCTCGTTCACGGCGGCAACAATTTCCGGGCGGCTGCGAAAATTATGGCGCATATCGATGACTCGTTCTTGAGCAAGATATCCTGATTCCCCCGCTGTTAACTTATCCTCAGGCTGAAGGCTCTCAGCCTTGTCAGGCGCCCCCTTGCTGATATCGCTGCCCATATGTTTAAACTGTTCATAGGATGTGTATTTGTGGTTGAACAAACCTGGATCCGCCATGCGGAACCGATAAATGCTTTGCTTAATATCCCCGACCATAAACCGGTGGCCGCGACGCGACAACATGTCCAGCAGCTCCTCCTGAACCGGGCTAATATCCTGATATTCATCCACGAGAACCTCATGATAACGTTGACGCAGCATCTCCGCAAGCTCCGGGGCTTCGCGCAGGAGCTCCAGAGGCAAGTGTTCCAGGTCGGAAAAATCCACACAATTCCGTTTCCTTTTTTCTTCTTGATAATCATCCATAAGCCCCTCGGTCAACCGCACCAACCCTCGGACAATACGGCCGGACGGCCGCGCCGCCGCCAAATGATCCGCCAGAGCCGGATTAATCCATCTCTTTCTGAGAGCATCCAGATTTTGCTTAAAGATATCTCTGCTCTTTTGGGCTTCTTTTTTGGTTTTTTCTAGAACCTCTTCGTTACGCCCTGAGTTTTTGGGCCGCACCGGCGACAGTCTGCCCGGAGTTATCTGAGCCAACAACCTCGGGAACTCCATTCGATCAAGCTTTTGCAACATCGCCGTATTCTGTCTATCTTGATCAAGAACAGGCAAATATTCGCGAGGTCCATCAGGCAATTCCGCCAATCTCACGGCTTCCAGCAGAGCATGGGCCGACTCCTCCAACAGGGTTTGGCTTTGTTCCAGCAACGCTTGCCCCCAAATACTCTCAAGGAATTCCCCCTCTTCCAGCTCATAGGCCTCCGCCAGCCTTCCCAGCCACGCGCGCGGCCTCGGCTGGCTCATGGCGAACTGACGCAATTGCTGTACCATCTCAACCAGGAGCCTATCCCGATACCCTTCGGCAAAAAACTCAGCCGTAGGCAAAAAATCGGCGTCGTGCTCATACTCTTTCTCGTAAGCCTCATTAATCAGGTTTTCGGTAAGCTCCCGCAGCAAAATCCGGCTCTGGGTATCCTCCATAACACGAAAATTGGGCTCAAGCCCGAGCAAATGAAAATGCTGTCTCAGCAAATCTCCGCCCAAGGCGTGGAGCGTCATAATCTGAGCCTTGTCAATCAACAACATCTGCGTCAGCAGGTGCTCACTTAACCCCGGCTCACACACTTCCTGAAGCCTCTGTTCTATAGCCGCCCGCAGACGCGTCTTCATTTCCAGCGCCGCCGCCTTCGTAAAAGTCACAACCAGAAACTCATCCACATCACGCCCACCCCTTGGCTCCGCCACATAAGCCATAATCCGTTCAACCAGCACAGCCGTCTTGCCGGAACCCGCCCCAGCCGCCACAAGGAGGGTTCCACGAGACTCAATAGCTGCTTTTTGCGTCTCGGTCCAAACACGCTTCAAACCCCAACCCTCCTTCCGTCATATAACGATAATTGAACCCCGGTAAAGCCGGATCAAAACCGCAGATACGATGGTAACCACAGAGCCGGCAGGCGTGTGTTTTGGCGCTGCGCGCCGGTACAACGCCCACGCAGCCGGACATAATTTCCTCGCCCTGCCGGCGCAGATGGGATCGGGCAATTTCTCCGAGCTCGGCAAACGCCTCTTCGTTTAAACTCTCATTTTTCCGCATGGTCCCATCTCGTTTAATCAGCCTCTGTTCGCCAAACGCCTCCGCCACCCGCGGATCATCACACATAATACTATCCATATATACACTCTTGCGCCGCAAAGCCTCAATATCCGCCTCTCCGTCAGAAGGCACAGCCTCAATAACTGGTTCGGTCAGCGCAAAATAGGCCAATCCGCCCGGAGCACTGGTTCGCGGTTCGGGTGCGCCCTGACCCTGTAACCCCTTGAACCTGGAACCGGCGAACCGCAAACCGGCGCTCAGAGCCACTCCCAAGTATAGCGGCAGCTGCAGATCGAATCCCGCGGTCATTTCCTCCAAGCTAAGTTTTTGCGGTCGCGCCTTGTAGTCAACAACACGCACAAAATCGCGGCCCGCCACATGGGCCATATCAACGCGGTCTATTTGTCCTCCCAGCACCAGTTCATCGCCCATCTCCAACGGCATGCGCAGCGCCGGCAACAGACCTCTGTCCCCAAAAGACGTCTCCACACCAATCGTTACATAATTCCCTGCCCGAGCCTGCTCACTCAGAACCTGTACCGAGAACTCCAACACCGTCTTCTGCCGGTTCAGCATATAACGATGCCGCGCCTCTCGCACCAACGGCGCAAAGGCCGGCTTACGCACCAAATCCTCCGCAATCTGCTCCAGTCTCCTCTTCGCCTCCTCTGCTGACACATCATACCAATTCTCACCCGCCCGAAAAAGCATGCGGGCGTACTCATTCATCAGCGCATGACTGAAAACACCGGCGTCCGAAGCTTCCAGACGGTACAGTTTGCGCTCCCTGCCCTTCAAACCATAATGAACAAAATGAGCGAAAGGACACTTTTCATACAGCTGTGTTTGAGACACACTCGTCACAAAAGGCTGTCCATAAAGCATCCGCGTCAACTCACGAGGCACGGCGCCGCTGCCGTTGCCGCTGCCACCCCTGCCCATACCCTCCGCCTGCGCCAACACCCGCCCCAACGTGCCGGCCGCGGGCGATCTTTTGAGCAGCCATGACTCATACACGGAGTTGCGGCCAAACACATTGCCGCGCCCGTCAATATATGTTTCCAACAAGGCCAGTTCGTGTGAAAGCACCCTATCCAACCTCAAGGATTGTCCCTTTTCAACATCGTTTACAAAGAGAGCGCCAGGAAACATCTGGCGCAGGTGTGCCACAACAAAAGATGGCGCAGTGGGGCTGCCGTTCAAATTCAGCGGATAGCTGAGAATAAGCTTGTCCGACGGCGCAGCCAAAACAGCATAAATATCGAAGAGCTCCCCATCATAATCTTTTTTCCCCTTTGCATCGAGGCTGATCCCCACCTCCCGCAGCGCGGCGCGCTCCTGGGCGTCAAACAATCCCTGGGTGCTTCCCGGTTCCGGCGGCAACAGTCCCTGCACGCAGCCAAGCAAAAAAACCACCTTTACCTCTGGCAGACGCGTCCGGTTTATCGCTCCCACCATAACCTCATCCAAACGCGGCGGCACCACGCCCAACCGAATCGAACGCAGCCCGGAATCAACAATATGGGCATATTCCGCCAAAGACAAACAGACATCCCCCAGAAGTGTGTCCATTTGCTCCATCAACGCCGCCAAATGCCGCCAGATCTGGCGGTGAATCTGCGCGCCCACAAAATCCCCTTCCCCCTCGCAGACCTCCGCCCATTCGTTCAAAAGATCACACATATTCATTTTCTCCAGAAACTCCAGCAGCAGCCGGCTCAATTCACGGACGGCAACCCCCGCCTGTTCACCCTTGATCAGTTCCTTCACCAAGGGGCCCAACCAGGAAGATACCTCCCGGAAGGTCCGCCGCGCCTCTTTGTCCATCCGCCGCCAACGGGCACCCATCACATCATCATCATCATAATTCTCATTCTCATTCTCATCATCGCCTTCATCAAACCACAGCCGGCCCCTCTCCCAATCCTCTGCCCGAATCCGCGTCGCCAGACACAGATTCTCCAGTCTGTCCACCGCGTCCATCGCCAACGGGAAAAAACCCGTCCGTAAAGCGCAAAAAACATCCTCAACTTGCCAACGGCGCCGGGCCAGATTGAGCAGCGCCTGCACCAATGTCAACAGCGGGTGCCCTTGAATCCTTCTTTTATCGTCCATAAAGAAAGGGACTCCATGCCGTTTCAATTCCTGCTCCAAAACCTGCTGATACTCTGATAAACCGCGCGTCATCACCGCCATCTCGTGCCATTGATAACCATAATCCCGGGCCAGCGCCCAAATTCTGCGCACGGCAGCCACCACCTCGTCGCGCGCATCCGCCTGAACATGAACCTCAACACTTGGCAGCAGCTCTTTGCCATGATAAGGCATCACGGGATAACCGCCGAAATGGCGTTCCAAATGAACCAACATCGGATGCTGTTTGCGCATGTTCGCTGACAGGAAAACAGGCGCGTTCGGACGCCCCTGAAGATAAGCCTCTGCTGCGCCGGCAGCTGCATCCGTCTCCAAAGCTGTATTCCGCAACTCATTATATGTAGCCAGCACCGACTCGAAAATCCGCCCGTTCGAAGAAAACAGAGAACCCTCGAAAGATGATCCCTTAACCAAAAGCTCAGGATCCAACGGCAAAGTCACCGTCATGCCTCCGCAAATCCCCAGAAGCCCCGCCAGCATAGCATGCTCCTGAGGCGTAAAACCCTTGAACCCATCCACCCAAATATGCGCGCCGCGCAAAAAATCTGCCTCTGGCAACAAAGACAGCCCTTCTTCCATATCATAATCCCAATCATGCACAATCCCCAGCGTCGCTTCGTTGTAACAGCGGTAAATCAATGTCACATCGTGCAACTTATCCGCCAAAACCTTCCCAACACCCTTGTCCGCCTGTTCGATATCGACCCGCAAATCATGGGGGAAAATCCGGTATGTTCTCAGCTCGGTAATCATATGGGAAACGCTTTCCGCAAGACCGGGACTCGCGGCCAAAGAAGCAAAACTCCTCAGTTCCTGACGATGATCCAGCAAAATCTTCGTCAACATAACCAATCTGCCCACCTCACCGATACGCAAACGACAGCCCCCCCGCACCTCATTGAACAGCCGCCGCACCAAACGCTGAAAACTCAATACCTGAGCGCGCATCATACCACCGGTGTTATTCCGGGCCAAAGCTTTTTCCATCAGCAGTGTCGCTTGTTCCGGCACAAGCAAAATCAAAGGAACTCCGCGCGGTTCCCGGCGAACCAGCGCGGTTATCTCCTGCAAACAATAGGCCGTTTTTCCTGAACCTGCCCGCCCCAAAACCAGTTTCAAGCTCACAAGTTTCTTCCCCACCAATCAACCACTCAATCAACCGTTCAAGCAATTCCCACAAGCAATCACTCAAACAGTTTCGTACTCAGGTATTTTTCTCCACGATCCGGAAAGATCACAACAACCAGTCCCGTATTCAGCTTTTCCACAACCTTGGCAGCCGCGAGCATCGCCGCGCCGCTGCTCATACCGACAAAAATACCTTCCCTGGCCACAATTTCCCGGGCCATGGCATAGGCGTCCTCTGTTTCCACCATAATACTCTCATCAATTTGAGCAGGATCATAAATCTCCGGCACAATCGCTTCCTCCATATTTTTCAGCCCCTGAATATAGTGGCCTTTCACCGGATGAGCCTCCACAATTTTGATCTCCGGGTTCTTCTCTTTCAGAAAAGTGCCGATCCCCATCAATGTACCGGAAGTCCCCAGCGAAGAGACAAAATGCGTTACCTGTCCCTGCGTCTGTTCCCAGATCTCTTCCCCGGTCGTTTTGTAATGGGCGATTTTGTTGTATACATTGGAAAACTGATTGGGATTAAAGTACTTGTCGGGATGCTGTTCCAACAGCTCCCTCACCTTCATAATCGCGCCGTCTGTTCCCAGTTCAGCCGCCGTCAAAGTGATTTTGCCGCCAAAGGCTCTGATCATCTTTTGCCTTTCCACGGAAACCGCCGCACTCATAACAATTTCCACATCATAACCTTTGACACGACCGATCATAGCCAAGCCAATCCCTGTATTTCCCGACGTCGGTTCCAGGATAGTCTTGTTATGTGTGAGCAGTCCCTCTTCCTCAGCCTGTTCAATCATTTTCAAAGCGATGCGGTCTTTGATGCTGCCGGTGGGGTTGAAACCCTCCAATTTCGCGAACAGCTGAACATGAGGGTTGGGGTTCATTCGATTGATTTTAACCAGAGGCGTGTTGCCGATAGCCTCCAAAATATTATTGTACATGCTTGGCCTCCCGATTTTTTCCGTTAGCTTTTATCTACTATATTATAAAAAATGCCCCGGCTTTGTTCCGTTCTGCTGATCTCATCTTCTTTAGGTTCACGACTATTCCGTCAGAGAATCCGACTCCTCTAAACACTGCACAAGATCATCAATCGTCACAATGCTCATCATTATCTCCTCATTGATGACAATCCCAAAATCCTCTTCCAACTGGCAGCACATTTCCACCAAATCAAACGAAGATATCCCCAGATCGCGCACCAACTGGCTTTCACCCGTAATCTCGGCCTCCTTGAGATTCTGATTGCTGCGGATAAAATCGATAACTTGTTCTTTCATCGGTTGTTCTTTCATCGATTGTTCTTTCATAAGTTTTCTCATGTCCTCCTGCTTGCTTAATAGTTTATGGTAAGGGTTACACGAATCGCTCATTCCCATGTTTGTATCTTTTAATTTTTCCCAGAGCCGTCTTCTCAAAATCCTCCGGAACAATTTCGATTTTTTGCACCCTTTTGTGAGGTGGCAGTTTCGTGTTGAAGGCAGTCGTTTCACGCTCCAACTCCGCCTGAATATCTGTTATGCCGGCCTCCTCAGCATACTCGTGATCGGGGAAAACACAAGCTGTCACCAGCATCGTTTGCTGATATTCCTTCGCGCAGACCATAACCGATTTAACCAACGACAGTTTCTCAAAATGATTTTCCAGTTCTTCCGGCGAGATGTTATTGCCGTCCGCCAGGACAATCAGGTTTTTCTTTCTCCCTGTCAGAAAAAGAAAACCATCGTCATCAAGGTACCCTAAATCCCCCGTTTTAAACCAGCCATCCACAAAAGCCTCCGCTGTGGCTTCCGGATCCTTATAGTACTCTTTCATCACAATGGAACCCCGCACAAGAATCTCGCCCTCGCTAATTTTCACCTCACAATAACAAGTCGGCGGCAGAATCCCGATTGATCCTTCCTTTTGATGCTTGGCCATATTACAAGACACCACAGGAGAACACTCGGTAATACCATAACCGTTGCGCATGGAGAGCCCCCATTCGTTGAACCTGCGCAGCAACGCCGGCTCCAAATAAGCGCCGCCGCAAACCATAACCCGCATTTTGCCGCCAAAAACCCCGTGAATATCTTTGAACAGCCACCGGCGCAGATCGATTTTCCAGGCAAGCAGCCTGTTGCTGATACGGATGAATCGCTCCATCTGTTTTTCTTTGCCTTTGCGGTTGATCTCCGCGCTAATCTTCTTGTACAGCCCTTCTACAACCATGGGCACAACAATCATACAAACCGGCTCAAAATATTTGACGTTTTTCGAAATATATTTAAGACCGCCGCCAAAACAGATTGACCCCCCATAAAAAAAAGGCGCCAGCAAACCTGTTGTCATTTCGAACATATGGTGAGGCGGCAAAACGGGAATAATCCGTTCGCCGGGGGTAAAATGAACGTCCTGGAGAAAATGGAGACTGCAGCAAAGGTTGTCGCAAATGTTTTTGTGGGAAAGCATAACGGCTTTGCTCTCTCCCGTCGTACCAGAAGTGAAAACCATCATAGCGCTGTTGAGAGGTGAGACATGAGAGGCGAGAGGCAAGAGGGGAGATGGCACAGGCTGACCATCCAGATATTGACAAAGATTCTTTATATCGCTTGTGTCTTCGCCTACGCTTCCTTCGCCGAACCAGACCAAGGTGTCAAGGGGATCCAAAGCGGTTCTCAGATAAGCCGCTTTTCGCGCGAGATTGCCTTCGATGAAAATATGGGCCACGTCGCCATGACGCAGCAATTTCTCGATGTCCGATTCGTTGAGCTCCCGATCGATAGGAACAGCAACGTTGCCGGAAACCAATAGACCAAAAAAAATCACAAACCATTCGTAGCAAAGATTCCCGATAACCGCCACATGCTGTCCGGCGATGCCCTTTTGGGCGAACACGGAAGCAACCCGGGCGGTATCCTGCCGCATTTGAATGTAGGAATACGACTGTTCCTCATCTTTGTCTCTGTTTATAACTGCCGGCAGCGCGCCGTGGCAATCCACCATATAGTTCAACAGCTCCGGAATTGTCTGGATTTCTTCGAACAATGCCGCGTATTTCTTGTTCAGCTTCATGGGGCATACTCTCCTGCGTTATTTATTGCTTATGATAAACTTAGCGGGGGATTCTGTCAAACAGACGCTTATTGTCGCACCAGTCACGAGGAGCAGGTTGGTGCCTCGATGTTGTGTGGTCATATGCTATTTGTTGGGGCATAATGTCAACCCCTTGTTTTATTGATGGACTTATTATATCGTCTTGGCACATTACCAACAAGAATAATCATCACCGCCATTTCTCTAAAGGACTCTCCAACGAACTCACAGGCATTGCCGACTTGCTCACTAACGACTTAGCGGGCAAGTAAAATACGATACAATTTAATCTGCATCCTCACGTCGTTTTGTTGTTTAATGATTTGACAATTGACAACGAAAAATAGAAAATGGAGACAGTGGATAACGGACAATGGACAATTGACAACGGATAATGGACAGTTCAATCATAATTTGCCGCATCTGCAAAGCGACGACAAACATTCATAAGAGGAGAAGAGAAAATGATCAAACTTTATCCTAACGGCGTCTACATACGAAACGGCAGCGAAATCATCGTGCCGGATCAGAACGCCAACATTCCTGATTCGATAGCTCCCGACCAACCCGTTCAGCCGGATCAGGGACGCCGCCAAACCATCGCGCACAGCATTTTAACCAACCATAATGTTTCTTCTGTCCCGGATGATCTTCCCTTGGCGCAGGTTGGTTTGAACCTTAAGTTTGACGCCCTCGCCTCCCATGATATCACCTATGTGGGCATTGTTCAGACCGCGCGGGCCAGCGGCCTGGAGGAGTTCCCCATTCCCTATGTGCTGACCAATTGCCATAACAGTCTCTGCGCCGTCGGGGGCACCATCAACGAAGATGACCATCTTTTCGGTCTGTCTGCCGCCAAAAAATACGGCGGCGTCTACGTACCGGCTCATCAGGCTGTCATCCATCAATATATGCGTGAAATCATGGCCGGCTGCGGCAAAATGATACTGGGATCGGACAGCCATACCCGTTACGGTCCCTTGGGAACTATGGCCGTCGGCGAAGGAGGCCCCGAGCTTGTCAAACAGCTTATGACCAGAACCTACGACATCCCCTACCCCCAAGTTGTCGCTGTCTGGCTGACGGGAAAACCTCAGCCCGGCGTAGGACCCCAAGATGTGGCGCTGGCAATAATTAAATCTGTTTTTGCTAACGGTTATGTCAAAAATAAGATTATGGAATTCATCGGCGACGGCATTTCTTGTCTGAATATGGATTACCGCATGGGCATTGACGTTATGACCACGGAAACCACCTGCCTGACTTCAATCTGGCAAACGGACGCCGTCGTGCGTGACTACCTGTTGCTCCACGGGCGCGCCTGCGATTACGCCGAACTCAAACCCGGCCCGCTTGCCTACTACGACGGCCTTATCCATGTGGATTTGACCACTATCAAACCCATGATCGCCTTACCCTTCCATCCTTCCAACGCCTACACCATCACAGAACTACTGGCCGACACAGCGGATATCCTGCGGGAAACCGAAAAATCCGCAGCGGCTCAGTCCGATCGTCCTGATCTGCCTCTGCGCCTTACCAACAAAATAGTCGACGGCGCTCTCCATGTGGATCAAGGCGTTATCGCCGGTTGTGCCGGCGGTACCTATGACAACATCGCGGAAGCAGCCTATATCCTTCACGGCAGTTCCGTTGGCAGCGAAGCCTTCGCCCTGAGCGTCTATCCCGCCAGCCAACCCATTATGATGCGCCTCACCGAGACAGGCGCCCTCTCTTCTCTTCTGGCTGCGGGCGCCACCATGCGCACCGCTTTTTGCGGGCCTTGTTTCGGCGCCGGCGACGTTCCCGCCCACAACAGCCTGAGCATCCGCCACGCCACAAGGAACTTCCCCAACCGGGAAGGCTCCAGGCCCGACAGCGATCAAACCGCGGCTGTCGCTCTCATGGACGCCCGCAGCATCGCCGCCACAGCCAAAAACGGCGGCCGTCTAACCGCCGCCAGCGAAGGCGCCCGCAGCAAACCCGTTTACACCTTCAACAACGCGCCTTATGCCAACCGCGTCTACAACGGATTCGGCCGCCCTCAACACGGCCACGCACTCGTCCTGGGGCCCAACATAGCCGATTGGCCGACTATTCCCGCACTCAATAATCATTTGTTGCTCAAGGTGGCTTCGGTCATCACCGACGATATCACAACAACGGACGAACTTATTCCGTCGGGTGAAACTTCTTCTTACCGCTCCAACCCGGAGAAGCTCGCCTCCTTCACGCTGTCACGCAAAGATCCGGGCTACGTTCCTCTGGCCAAAGCTGTGCGTATGTTGGCTCAAGAGTGGGAGAAGAGCGGCCTGGACGGCGTCAACACGGCTGCCGGTATTGTGCCGGAACTGCGCCCAGAGTTTACCGCTGTGCTTGACACTATTAACAATCTTCCGCCGATTGAAGCCACCTGTACACCCGGATTTGGCCCTGTCTCTGAATTTACCGACGCCTCTGTTGGTATCGGTACTTTGGTTTATGCCAACAAGCCCGGCGACGGTTCGGCGCGGGAACAGGCCGCCTCCTGCCAAAGGGTTCTCGGCACTTGGGCGAACATCGCTTGCGAATATGCCACGAAACGATATCGCAGCAATCTGATCAATTGGGGCATGCTGCCGTTTCTGCTTGATCAACCTTTTGAGGCCCCCCGCGCCTTTGAGACGCCGCCTCTTCAGACCGGAGATTGGCTGTTTATTCCAGGAATCCGCGCGGCGATTGAGCAGAAGCGTTCTTCTTTATCCGCGTATATTATCAGCGCCGGAAACCGCGACAAACTTCCGGCTCATTCAACAATCCGTCTCAGCCTCGGTGAATTAACCGATGAAGAACGTAAAATAATGCTGGCAGGATGTTTGATGAACTATTACCGTTCATAGCAGGGTTCATATCAGGTTTTCTTCAATGCCGACAGCATTTCCTAACCTTTTCCCTTCGGAAAAAGGCCGACCAATAACACGTTCCAAGCTGCAATAACGAAACCCCATCATAATGATCGGATCAATTTTGATTGGATCGGGCTTGCCTTGTGTCAGATAATCTTCACCGGCAAACGCCGCGACAATATCGCCGAAAAACATAGTAAAGCCCTGTATTTCCGTGCTGTCGCAAACCTTGCAAAGAAAATTAAGCGGACACTCTTCTATCATTGGCGCTTCACCTGCCTCATCAAAGAAAGATGTAAACAAACTTGATTTATCAATGGTTGTGCCTGAAACTATGCCACAGAAATCCATTTCTCTTACCAACGCTGTTGAAGGGATATTCACACTGAAAGAGCCGGTCTTAATGATTCCCTCAAAAATATAATGCGTGTTCTTTATTGACGCGCACAGCACAGGGGCCAGACAAGCACACCCTCCCGCGCCAACAGTGGTATACGTCGGCTTTCCATTCATCATTGCGCCGACAAGCATAGCCGGAAACGGGCCAACCAGCTGATTTTCAAGCTTAGTTTTTTTCAATTTTGTTTTCCTCTTCATGCCATGTGCGGTCCCCTGTTTCATTGCTCCAAAAACCGGCAATTCGGGGGTATTCATGAGGCACATGCATACGGTTCAATGAGGGACGCGTCAGGGGTTGGGGAGCGGCAGAATCCAAGCGCCTCACCGCCCGACGCAGCCCCCGAAAGGCGAAAAAAATACGCGGGCTTTTGG
>WRHI01000050.1 GCA_009783315.1 Peptococcaceae bacterium | reverse complement strand
CCTCATCTCTTACAAAGCATGTGACTTCCGCGCTTTCCCTCCTTTCGGTGCGAAACTCACTTCAGGACACACTTTTGCGCTCTCTGCGCAGATGCCATAGAGATGCGCCGACACGGAGCACGGCTTGGCAGACGCGCCTCACGCCCCGCCCAACCTCCGCCCCCTCTGCCTTGAGCCGCCAGGCGACAAAACCGCGATGCGTATCCGTCTCCCGAAAAATTTGGTATTTTCAGCCATTGACGAGATGCGTCCCGCAGGTGTAGTATGGCATTTGAGGGAGCTTTTTAAAGTACTGATTCGCTGTTTTAAGCGTTATTACGGGAGGCGAAATTATGCCTGCGGCAATTACTCATTCTGAATATGAAATCATGCGTATTCTCTGGCGGGAGGGACACCCTGTGACCTATACGCAGTTGCGCGGGGAGCTTGAGGGCAAAATGGGCTGGAACAAATCGACGATCCAAACCCTGATTACCCGTTTGCGCGACAAAGGGGTTATCAGCGCCCAAGCCCAAGAAGTCCTGTTGTATTCACCCAATGTTTCCGAGCAGGAATACCTGAATTCTGAGGGACAGGATTTCTTGGACAGATTGTTTGACGGCAACGCCGCCAGCTTTGTCACCACGCTGTGCCAAAACGGCAATTTGACGGAAGACGATATTGACGCCCTTAAAGCTTTCTTTCAAATGGAGGATGGGGGGAAATAATCTATGGTTGCTCCCGCTTTTTTGAGCGACCTCGTCCGCACGATTCTGGTTATGACCCTTTCCGGCAGCTTGCTGACACTGCTACTGGTTCTGCTTAAGCCCCTGGTGCGGCTCCGTATCCCCCGGGCCCGTCAGTATGCTCTGTGGTTCATTGTGCTGGCGGCTTTGCTGGTTCCTTTCTCGAAATTCATTGTCCTGCCTGATACGGCGACCAATATAACGTTGACACCAATCCACGCTGTCGTTGAACGGAACGTTCTGTCGGTGGCGGAAGAATCAAGTCGGGCAACCGTCGCGGGTTCCACTGTCACAACAAACACCTCCGATTCTATCGGCTCCGGTTCTGCCGACTTCGGTTCTGCCGGCTCCGATTCTGCCGACTCCGGTTCCATTGCAGGCTCCGGCTCCGACACCCCGGTAACCGCTCCCACCACGGGGAAACCGGGTCTGTCCGCCAGAATTTTTACGGCCTTCATGATTGTTTATCCCCTGGGGGTCGGCGTCCTGCTTCTTTACAACCTCGTCGGATATGCCTACTTCAGAGGCAAAGTCCGCTTCCGCAAAATTGTCAGCATATCGAATCCCGACGCCCTCATCAAGCTGTGCGACGGCAAGCGTCCGCCGCGTTTATACATCTGTCCTCTGGCTCCGACTCCTATGTTGGTTGGATTGTTCCGCCCCTGCATTATGTTGCCTGACCGGGACTATACGGATGCTCAGTTGAAAAGCGTCCTTCAACACGAACTGACCCACTTGCGCCGGCGCGACGTCGTCGTCAAATGGGTGACTGTTTTGGCCTGTTCCTTACACTGGTTCAATCCTGTCGTTTGGCTGGCCCGACGCGAAATCAGCCGCGCTTGTGAACTTGCCTGTGACGCCGCTGTAATCCGTCACATGAATGTTAGGGAGAAAGAAACATACGGCAACACGTTGATTGCCATGGCCGCCAAGGTCAGGGTCTCCCGGGCGGTTCTGGCCACAACCCTGTGTGAAGAACGAAAGGCCCTGAAAGAACGGTTGTTTTCCATTATGAAACATAAGCCGCCCAAGCGGTTCAATCAAACGGTTTCTGTTCTGATTCTCACAGTTTTGGCGGGTGCCGCCTGTATACTGGGGGCTGCCGAGAGCACAGCGGCTGAAGAAACCGTCTCTGTTGGGGAAATAACCCCCGCCGCAACGCCTTCGTCTGCAAAAGACAATACGCCTAACGGAGAATTCACCGTTATTTATAATTATGCGGAAAACGGCGGCGTCTCCGCCACATCAACCACAGCGACAGTCGCTAGCGGAGAACAGGCGGATCTGACACCCACAGCCAAGAAAGAGGGCTGGGACTTTGTGGGCTGGAACACGGACAGGGACGCGAGGATCGGACTCACTTCCTGCCCTATTCAGACAGCGGATGTGACGCTGTATGCCATCTATAAGAAAGAGCTGACAGCGATTTTTGTTGACTATAGTGGCGGGACGAAACAACTCGTCTCCCATCAGGCGTTAATTTTTAACAACGCCACCGAAGCCATTATTGATTTCCCGAATCAACACATCTATACGGATTATTTTATCTGGGAACCCAGGGGCTGGAGCAAATCAACAGCCCCTGACGCTGAACCGGTTCTCTTCGGTTCAGATAGAATGAGTTCAGATACAACCTATTACGGATTGTATCAGCTTTCCGGAACGATAACCTATAATGCCGGATGTCCTGCAACCATACCTCCTGAAACCGTAATCCATTATACCAACAGCTACAACATTGGGAACAAAGATTTCAGGTCAATTCATCTTCCCAATCCCCCCAGCAATCCTGGTTTCACTTTCGTAAAATGGCAAAGCAGTCTCTCCGGCAAATTATTTGACCCGGGTGATGCATGTGAACCCGGTGAACCTGTGACGATGAATGCTGTATGGAAGACAAACCTATAGAAAATGCTACCCTATTGATAACAATAATGATTGGCATCGCAACTGTTAGAGTCGGACAATTGATGCGAAGACGATGGGGCTGTCACTGTTACATTATTGCACATTCCCCTTGGAATCTACTACATTCATTATATTGTTTCCAATGGTTTAGCGAGTGGTACAGTTTGGATTATAGCAATCATTTATACTATCGCTTTTGCCGCAATCGTTGTTGGCGCATTAACCTACAAGGTAATGCCTAATAAGAACACAAAATATATTTTTGATAAGGTTGAAATGGAAAGATTTCATGTGAGGGAAAAAATTGAAAATCGAATAAAATAGATGTTCATTAAAACAATAAAAAGCCAGCCCCTATTTGACAAATAAGGGTTGGCTTTTTTATGGTGTGGCGGCTGTATCTCTATGCTCCGCTATACAGGCAAGGTGTGGCGTAAATAATGCTGACCTGCTTACGCCGTTACCCCGCGCAAGCAGAGCCGCAAGCCGACAGGCGAGAAGCGGGTCATGCGAAGCGCGAATGGACGGACGGAAAGGCGGCGCAGTGTGGCGGCGGCTTTCCGTTCGGACGTATCACCGCCCACGGCGGTGAAGCCCGCGGAGGCAATCCACTGCAGTGTCGTCGGACCGCCCGGCGTGCTGGTTGCCTGCAGATTTGTGGCCGCCAACATCTCCTCCGGGCAAACCCTAAGGTGTGTCGATGGATCAAGAACCGCTAATTAAGCGCCTCGCTGATAGCATTTTTAGCTTCCTGGCTGTTTCTAATTTGCTCCCATTGTTTGATATTGACATGGCGGCAATTCCCATAGTTGAATATGGCGTTAATATCTTCCGCAGTGAGATAGATAGGATTATCGCCGTCTTTGCCTTTGATTGCGTCTACTTCAATCGCGGACCAACGTTTACCTGCCAAGGCATTCAATGTGGAAGGCCAAGGAGCCAGCCCTTCATCGATCAGGCGGTTATTGGTTGTCCATCCGGGAATAACCCCGTCAATGTCGGTAGCTGCCGGCATTTGCAGATGATACCGGGTGCAAAGGCAATGGGTAACAATCTTGCTGGTGGGAATACCCTCTCCATACAGTTGCGTTTTTTGAATCACAAAATTGAGATAGTCTTTTATGATAAACCCTGTCGTCTCCGGTGTTATTTTGCCTGTGCCTGGTTCCTGAAGATTGTTATCCCGAATACCCTGTTCCCAGAGCGTTTGCGCGGCAGCGTACCCGAGGGGTTCGATTTTGTCCCAGGCTCCCGTGGGTCCCCCGGTAAGATTATTGGCAATATCCTGTGCCTGAAACGCCGCGAACCGATTGCCATCGGATAAATTCAAAAAGCTTTCATCCCAATAATTATTGCCGTCAATCAAGGATCCGTTATTATCTTCAAAATGGTAGTAGTACGCGCCCCACCAGGGTGACAATTCCTGGCCCATAACCACGCCGGCCAGAAGATATTTCTTGTCATTGGGAAGGCCATTGTACCAGTTCGCGATGACAGGTATGATATTGCTCAGGCCATCTTCAATGTTGTCGCGAAATGCCTTGGACGCAAGATTAGGCGGAGGGGTTTCATTGCGTTGCTGTCTGCCCCAGTCTCGCCAGCTGATTTTCAGAGCGGTATCCATTCCCCAGTCATAGCGTTCCACATTATTGATATTATCGGGGCTATAGCGGTGTGCATCCCGGGCCCCCCTATTCACAAAATCAGCATCATTATTCCACCAGTTCCACAAGCCTGTATAATACCAATAATTAACCCCGTCAAGATGGATAAAGATTGGCACATCATAATCTTCGGCACCCTTCATCATATTCTCTATACTTTCAACCAGCGTCTCCTGGCGAGTGACGTTGAAATTAAAAGTAAAGGCAACTGCCAGGCGCCGATCCGGGCTGCCGGCACCCAGAGCTGTGAGTTCTTCCCAACTTGATGCAACCACAAAGGAAAGGGGGTCGTTTGCGGTCCAGCGGTTTTCTGACGAGATTCCCGAATCCAGCTTATGCATTGCCAGATATTGTGGCGAATCATCATCCGATTCCAGAGGTGTCCATGTCGCGGAATACGTTATATCCAGGAGGGGAGCCAGGACTTCACCCGGATTGCATGGGCGCCCGCTGGCTCCGCTTATCCAGGCAGAAAGGACAAAGCCGTTTCTGGTGATTGCTGTCGCTGTCGGCAGAGTAATATCCTGTGTTTTCCAGTCATTGATATTGAAGCTGTTGATGAATAATACCAGAATCTCTTCTGGCGGTTCGGGCTTACCGCCATTGGGCTTGAAGTCCACCTTAATTGACTTCTGATACAGGCCGTACAGTTCTATCACGCCGCCGGGCACTAAGTCGGCGCTTATGGTATACGATCCGGGCAAATATTCGGGGGTTGCCTCTTTGGACCGGGATGAAGACCATCCGACGGGGATCCAGCCGCCATATGTGCCGGTATAGATACCTGGTTCAGGAAAGGTCAGGCTAAGGGGATCGTTATTGTACAGAGTCGTTTCTTCATCAGAAAAGAAGTCATCACGGGTTTGTTTCTGCTCTCCTTCATAGTCTATAAGTCTTACTGTTACCGACCTCTTATAGATGGCGTACAGATCCTCGTTCTTCGTGAGCGGGAAAGTGCTGTCGGGTTCATGGGCGTTCTGATTTGTGCTCCAGCCAAGGAACTGCCAGCCGGTTCCTTCTTTCTCAGCTTGGTGAGTTATTAGATCCGCGGGATCCACCGTCGTACCGGCCACTACCGTATCCACAGACGTGGAATTCCCGGTCCCTTTCTCGGAGCCCCCGTTGATATCATAATGGTACGTAACGGTGTATTGCGGTTTGACCTGCCAGAAAGCAATCATCGTCACAGGTTCACCAGGCTGACAGGAATCGCCCGGATAAAATATTCTGCCGGAGATACTGCTTTTCCAATATAAGAAGGTGAAGTCAGGATTGAGGGCGGAAGGATCCGGAAGATACATGGTTCTGTAATCTCTGGCGTTAATGTTGGCGCTGGTGGCGTAATGGGTTACAGACTCAGGGGCTAGGGGTTCAGAACATTGGGTATCATAGGATACTGTTCCTGTGAGTTGGTACAATCCGTAATAGGTTGTATCAGCGCTTATGGCATCTGACTCGGCTTGAATCGGTTCGGCGTCGACTTCTGTCGATTTGCTCCAGCCCTTGGGGTTCCAAGTAAAGTATTCTTGATAGATGTGTTGAGCCGGAAAGTCGCTGGTTGCGACTGTCGCTTCGGGTTCGTTGTTGAAAAGGAAAACCGGCGTCGGATAGGGGGTGGTTATTTTGCTTCCGCCGTCATAGTCAATGAACTTCACAATCAGTTCTTTTTGGTAAATGGCGTACAAATCCTCGTTCTTCGTGAGCGGGAAGGGGTCGTCGGGTTCATGGGCGTTCTGATTTGTGCTCCAGCCAAGGAACTGCCAGCCGGTTCCTGCCTTCTCAGCAGGCGGATCCAACGGGTTCTGATTGACGATATCTCCGCTGTTGATAGGTACCGAAGTTGTTTCTTCTCCGGTAATCGGTTTGGCGCCGCCGTTTGTTCCGTAATTGTACGTGACGGCAAACTGAATCGGCGTCCATTGCGCAACCATTGTGGCGTCGCCGGCTCCCTGTAGATCAATAAAGCTCCAGCCCGGCTGATACTTCACGCCACCAGCCCCCTTCAGCACCCAGCCGTCGAAAATTGCGCCTTCTTTATCTCCCCCCGACGGAAGCAGGAATGTTTGTCCGCCGACGGTTCTTGGAGCATCCGAGCTGTTGACGAATTGCGAGCAAGATATATTCCCCTGGGCCTCACCGCCATCAGTCTCAAAGGCTAATGTAACCTGACGTTCATAGACTCCGTAGAAAGTCATATCGTCGGCTATCCAAATAGATTGCACCTGTTGGGGACTGAAACCGCCGTTTGTGGCACCCGGTAAGTCGACCCACTCCCTAGCTTCCCAGCCGCCGGGATGATCGCTCAACGACGGTACCTGAACCTGCATGGTTCCCCCGTTGCTTGTCGTTCCGGTTACCTGTTCGGTTCCGTCGAAACTGATAAAAGTCGCCGTCACTGTCTTTTCGCCCGCCGCGTGAACATCAGGGACAAAACAGGTCATGCCTAGAAACAAAACCAGGGTAATAGGGAACAGCAAAGCTAACCAACGGGATTGTGGTTTCATACAGAACAACTCCTATTCTCTTTTTAATTATCGAATAACCCGAAACCCCCAGCAACGGTTCATGCCACATTAGTGGGATATCTATCTTCATGCTACTCATGTGGCAACACAATGTCAAGTGGTAGTTAATTCCAAAAGCTCTTGCCGGCGGCGCTTAAGGAGGCTATAATAATAGCAATAGTGAAAAAACAGACAATCCAACGGAGGGCGGAGAACATGGCGACAAGAAGCTGGAAAGAAAAATCCCGCACCCCCAGCTGGGAGGAGAAAACCCGGACGCCCAGCTGGGCCGAAAAAGACCGTACTCCCAGTTGGGAAGAGAAGTCCCGTGCCTCCAGCTGGGCAGAAAAAGACCGGGTGACATGCTGGGAAGAGAAACGCCGTGTTCCCAGCTGGGAAGAGAAGAACCGAGCGCCAAGCTGGGAAGAAAAAGCGCGTCAGCCCAGCTGGGAAGATCAGCCCCGTTACGCCAGTTGGGAGAAGGAAATCGGCTGAGATTTATCCGGTTCGTTCCGGAAAGCGCTAACGCTGGCGGTCCAGGAGCACAATAAAAACCCCGGCCTCTGTGAGCCGGAGTCTTGCTGTTTCTATATGGTGACGCGTACGGGATTCGAACCCGTGTATGCCAGCGTGAAAGGCTGGTGAGTTAAGCCGCTTCTCCAACGCGCCAAAATGGTGAGCCATCCGCGACTCGAACGCGGGACACCCTGATTAAAAGTCAGGTGCTCTACCAACTGAGCTAATGGCCCATACCGAGAGTTAATTTTACATGACGTATGCGGGGATGTCAAGCAAAAATAAATTCCATAAAAAAGATGGATTGGTGATTAGTTACAGATCAGACCCCAGCCGGAGGGGGCGGTGGGGTCTGATCTGTAACGGTGATTATTTCTCAGCGCCAAACCTTCCCCTCAGGCAGAGTTCTAAGGTGCAAAGGGACCATGGCTCACATTGAAAACACCCCTATTCAAACAAATTTCTCTTTTGCACTGATCCGCCACATATCGATCATGGGTAGCGATAATAATCGTCTTGCCCATCCTGTTCAACATTCTCAGCATATCCAGCACCATGTCACGATTTTTTGAGTCCAGAGATCCTGTAGGCTCATCAGCCAGCACAATGCTGGAGGGCTTAACAAGAACCCGGGCAATCGCCACGCGCTGCCTTTCACCGCCTGAAAGCTGATAAATCCTTCTATTTTCAAGCCCCGGCAACCCGACCCGCTCCAACGCGTCCGCGACAATCTCCAGTTGCCGGTTGATTTTGGTCTTGGTGTAGCGCAGACCCAGCCTGATGTTGTACAAAACCGACTCATCCTCCACCAGACCCGAATCCTGGAACAGATAGCTGATCTTAACCCGCAAAAGCTTCTGGGCATCCCGGGATTTAGGCGGGATGTTGCTTCTGCCGCTGACGATAACCGTGCCGGAATCATGGCTTTCCAGCAACCCGATAATATTAAGCATCGTGCTTTTGCCGCAGCCGCTTTCCCCTGTAATCGCGACAAATTCACCCTCCTCAATCTGCTGGGAAAAATTCTCAAAGAGGACGTTGCCGTCATATCCTTTCGTCACCGCTCTCATCTCAATGATGGCCATATCCTTACCCGCCTTTCATAATACGCAAAACTTTTCTCCGTTGAATGATTGTGAAACTGAGCATTGATAAACCCACATCAATCACGAACAATACCCCGCACACCAGCAACGTTATCACACTGAACCGGACAATCAAAGCAACGGTGGTGACAATCGCCCAAGTCACCAGCATCATGAAGAAATAGCTTTCAAATTTATGCAGCAATCGGAACCCCAGGGTATGCTTCAGGGCGACCCGATAACGGTTCTCACTGACATAACCCAGCATATTCTGCATTAAGACTAACAAAATGATCACAATCATCAAACAGAACAACATCCCATAAAAAAGCATACTCCTTTGCAGCTCCATCATCTGTTGGGCAGCCACCTCATAAATGTCCGCCACCGAGAACCGATAGGTAAAGACGTCATAATGTTTGGAGTACTGTTCCTGGATCTGTTTCTGGGCATCATTCAAGCCAACCGCCCGGATCTTAAAGGGACTGCCTTTGGAACCGGCGACAGCCTTATAATTGCCTCCAACCCCGTTTGTTTCTGTTAGCACCAGAAAAATAGCGTCCTCCACCCGGTTGCCGTTATCCGGCATAATATCATAACGATAGCTAAACATCGACTGACCATTCTTAATCCAGGCGATATTCACTTTTCTGGCATCTTTAGCATCCTTCGGTTTGTAATAAGTAAGGATAGCCTGCTCATGGGCGCGAAACTTCTCCGGGACAAACAGGAAAATCTCGTCAGAATGTTCTACAATATGAACCTCATGCCCCTGCACATCATAAAGCGTATGCCTATTCAGATAATTCGGGTTAACAACCGCGTAATACTCATAATCATACTTTTGTGGCTCATAATAGGAAGCGTACATCTCAAAATCAGCGTAAACAGCATGCAACCGATTAAAATGCTGATAGATTGCTTTATTTCTGGCCAGCTCTTCCTGGGCCAACTCCTCCTGAGTCAGTTTAGCCGCAGAACTGTCCACCCCGCTGCTTGTCTGTTCGTTCTGGGGCGTTAGGCTGTCCCGCCGGGTGCTTTCCACAGATACGGTATAAAAATTCCTGGCCTCCTGCCACTGGGCAAACCCTTCATCATACTGTTTCATGAGATCCTGTGCTTGCAAGCCCAACAAAGAACTGTAGATAACCAACACCGTAATCGCCGTCAGCTTGACCAGCGCGTTAAAACTGATAATCGACAGAGTTCCCTTCTTCTTGCGCAAGATCTCTGTAATCTTGATACAGCGGATATAAACAAAAGGAAGGGAAAGAAACAACACCGCCAACCCCAACATAACCCCCAGAATAGCAGCGACCTGACCGAGAAAACTCCAAGCCAGCGGCGTCCAACTCTGAAAAACCAGCAAAGATCCGAACAATAACACACACAACGCGCAAACGCCCAACACGACAAGGATGAACAAAGCCTTCTCCTTCCAAATCGCGTAAACCGAAAACCCATGAATTCTGGCGATGACGATACGCCTGTTCGACTGCAAAATATCATGAAACATGACCAGGGCAAAAACCACCAAACATACGGCTATCACCGCGTAAGTCATCCAAAAATCAACATCGGCGACAGCAGCCCGGCTCATTTGCGTTACCGAAACACCCAACGCGTCCCATTCCGAGATAATTCTGCCGGTATCAGAAGACTGCAACGGCTGCAAAACAAAAACCTGATTGAACAAAGTGGCGTCCAAACCGCTTTTCAACGTTCTGATCTCAAAAACCTCATTGGTTGGGAAACTGTCAATCACCCCAATTTTGCGATCTTCCTGGCTAAGATTCGTCGATAAAAAAACATCGGCGCCCTTCTCTGTATCGCTGAAAAACCGTCCGCCAACCAAACGAACATCTCTCTCGATATTCGGTAAAGTATTAATATACACATATTTTATTAGAACAGGCTTCCCGTTCACCTCAGACATCCGCATCACATACAGATTGGCGCCATACTTATCCAGAACCCCGGTAATCTTCTCATAGAGAACATCCGGCGCGCCAAAAGACGTAAAACAGACCATCTGCGCAAAATCATTCTCGCCCACCGTTTCCAGTTGCGTACGATAGAAATCCCGCTCACTCACAAACAACGTCACAAACGTAAAAATTGACGCCAACGTGAATATGACTGCAATTAAAGCCTTTTTCATGAACCCAGCTGCCTTTCCTCTCTTTGTGTATAAGATTACTCTTTTTTGCAGAGTCTGTCTACACTATGGGAAAACTTTTTGCCTGGAGCGAATCCCATCGTCATCCAAAAACCAAAAGGTCATGCACAAAGCATTCTAAATTTTTTACAATTTTCCCAAAGGTAAACAGGAGAACGCGCCGAAGTCTATATCTTATGTTTAGAAATAGCCACAAAAACCATGCCGGTAAAACCATCCCCCTTACGGTAGGCCTACCTAAAGCCTTGCTCTTGTTCAGTCTGCCCCTTTGCGTCTTTTTGATCCTGAGCGCCTGCGCCCAGCCTCAAGAACCAACGGAGCCTCTTACGCCCCCTCCGGCCATCAGCGCCGATATTGACATCATACCACAGACGGAAACCCATGACCATACAGCGTCCGGCGCCGAACCCACCCCGCCGGACGAAATCTACGAAATCGCCGGAACCTCCCCCGGCGTAACCGGCCAAGCCTGGCAAAACATGACAGACTGGCGCCGCCAGTCTGTTCAATACGCCGCCCAACACCGTGGCCGGCTCTATATCAACGCCAACACCTCAACCGGCTTGATCTATCTGACCTTCGACGACGGCCCCGGCAGCCAAAACACCCCCCAAATCATCAACATTCTCAAAGAATATAACATCGCCGCCACCTTTTTCTGCACAGGCAAAAGCATGGAAGCCCACCCCGAAATTATCAAACAGATCGCCGGCAACGGCTTCGCCATCGGCTTGCACGGCTGGGATCACAAACGTTTCACCGCCATGTCCGAAACCGAGCTCATCCACCAAATAGAGCAGAGCAACGAGCTGCTGCACAGCCTCACAGGCCGGTTCACAACCATAACGCGCCCGCCCTACGGCGACATCAACGAAACCGTTATAGAAACCTTAGCCGCCCAAAACCAAAAAGTCTTTTTGTGGTCTATCGACACTATGGACTGGGCCCAAAAAGACCCCCAAGACGTCCTGCGAAACATCCAAGACAACCTCAGACCGGGCGACATCATCCTCATGCACTGTGGCGACGGCCAACCCCTGACAGCCCGGATCCTGCCGGATATCATCCAATACATTCGCGATCAGGGCTACCTGTTTGGACAACTTTAACGACCGACCAGAGTTGACGAACCATAGAATATTCCCAATTCCATCCTGGTTCTTGCGTCCACAATACCATGGGGAATGAGCAACCTGCTACGCTGGAAATTTCTTACGGCCCTATCTGTCGCCAGACCGAAATACCCATCAATGGTCAAACTCGCGCCACAGGAATTGAGATGCCATTGGATCCAGTCCACCCCAACCCCCCTGCTGCCCAACTGCAAATTGCCTATAGGCGCGGCATAGGGACATGAAACCCCCACATTTGGAACACTCGGTTCCTCATCCGGAATCTCCGGTTCGTCATCAAGGATCTCCGGCACATCATCAGGCGTTCCCGGCAGATCGTCAGCAACATCCGGCCAGACATTGCGATCCACTGTGAAGATGCTCACGCATCTGTTGTAATAATACTGCCTGTCCTGCAAACCATTCGTCCCTCCGTTGACTTTCATCGTGACCTGCAGCACGGTCGCGCCCGAATCAATCAAAACGTTCATCCTATTATCCATCCACCAAAACCCGGCGCTTGACCAGGGATAATACTCGGCAACATAATTGACGCCAACATTAAGAATGTTCGGATCGCCCATATAAACTGAGAACCTTTGATAATTATACCGTCCGGTCAACTGAAGATACCCGCCGCCTTTATATTTGGGACCATCCCCAGGCTGCGTGTTGCCCAGATCTCTCCGATATTCATAGCCGGTGCCGCTGGCCAACTCCTTCGTGTACTTCCCCGCAGCGGATTCATGGCTGCATTGGCTGATAAAATGCCTGATGCGCGGCAACGTGTTAATCTCAAAAGTATGCAGACACAGGTTAAGATCGCCTAGCATTTTCTGGGTAAGATTAGACCAGTTCAACTGCTTCATATCCGACTCCAACACCAGAACAGGCGCGTTTTGCGGGACATTAGCTGGTACCATAACAAATCCCTCCATTGGCATAAATATTGGGCTTTGTTATATTTCGGCTGGCGCTATGGCAATTCCTCTCCCGCTCCCAGTCGATATCAGTTTGTCTCGATCAGCCAGCGGTATTCATCATTAATATGCCTCTCAATATGAGAAAACCCGATTGTGACCGCGACAAAATCCCCTAAGGCGTGTGGGACAGCGATTCTCACAGTCAAACTATCCTCTGACAAATAGGATCTCGCCTCAGAACCATCTCCTGTTCCTCCTGAATGGTTCAACAGAATATTAAACAATTGATCATAAGAATACAAATCAGTTAGAAGGAAACCGCCGCCCAGCTGAAGATCAGCCCCTGCCACCACCATTTTGACGAAATCCTCGTCCACATTAACCAACCGCGATAAAAAAATTTGTTCCCCTTTCAGGATATCGATTGTGATATCAGAAAGCACCTTGCGCGGATACGAGGCTTCTCTATAGATGGTTCCGGAAAAAACCACAGACAAGATCCTCTCGTCAAACCTTTTGATTTCATACGTCGCCCCTATCTCACACGCCCCCGCGCAGGAATGAAACAGTATATCGTTCACTTCATCCTCGATCAAATCGTTGATATTGGGAGCGAAAAGCACCCTCTCAAAGGCGCCGCTCAAAGATCGCGCTCCCCCCACGGTATTCGGCAGTTGAATGAACGGGTACTGCACGCCTGATTTCTTCAAAGTATCAACACGCACATTCATAGCAAACACCCCTTTTCTATTCATACCGTCCTATCAAAGATTTAGAACCCTCTCTCCGAAGGATTGTCGTTCACGCGCCCGTCTCTTTCTTCCTCGCCGCCATGACAATCAAAGCAACATCATTATCCGTATCAGCATTCAAAAAATCCACGTCGCTGAAGCCTTGCGTTTCCGTTGCCCAATCCTTTGTTTGAACCGCGTAAGGCATCCACATCCCTTTGGGATCATCGATATCATAACATGCGGTTATATCAACCAGCCCTGTTTTTTGCCAAAAGGCGCGCCACCATGCCGCGCTGTGCCAAGTAAACATATCCTCCGCCCAAAACTCTTTCAGCGTCTCGGGGAACCCCTTCGCAAACTCATTTGACAGCCCGACACAAACAATCCCAAACTGTCCGCCCGGTTTCACCAACTTTGAGTACACGCAAGGAAAATAGGTTTCGTCCGTCCCATAATAATGATAACTGTCAATGGATACGGCGACGTCAAAGAAACCCTCGGCATATGGCAGCCCATGAGCTTCCGCGTGAATGGGGAAAACTTTATCCGCGACCCCCGCTTCCTCAAAGCGGCGCAGGTTCTCTGTGGCGCCAATCCATAAGTCGTTAGCGAACACGGTTACGCCGTATTCTTTAGCAAGGAACACAGACGTCAATCCCTTACCGCAGCCCATATCCAGAACCTTCATACCGGGACGCAAATCCAGGTTCCTACCCAATTCCTCAAGAAGCCACAGTGGATTCGGCCCCATCCAGTTTTCAGCGATCCAAGCGGGGTCGTATTTTTCAGTTCTCGGGTATTTTGTCATTTCCGAATTCCTCCATTTTTCTTCATTTCTTTGCTCCACATAGCAATGGATTTATGCCACGCGCGTTTATCCGTGAGATAGGATCCTTTATCCTCCACAAACTTGTTCTCTTGTTTCTGCGCCAAATACATCTCCCAGCGTTCCCGGGTCAATGAACCGTCGGCAAGGGCCAACTGAATGGCGCATCCCGGCTCGGTTTCATGGTGGCAATCGCTAAAACGGCATTGCGCGAACAAATCCTCCACATCCGCAAACCCCGCGCCGATGCCGTCGTCCGCGCCGAGCAGTCCCAGCTCGCGCATTCCCGGCGTATCAATGACCATGGCGCCGGAGGGCAACATGAAAAGCTGGCGGTGCGTGGTTGTATGACGTCCCCGGCTGTCGTCGTCACGTATCTCTTTCACAGCCATGACATCCTGGTCCAAAAGCGCGTTCAAAAGCGAAGATTTGCCGACGCCGGACATACCGAGGAAAACAACGGTTTTGCCCCTTCGCAAATAGTCGTCAAGGGCGTCCATGCCCAATCCCGTGCGCACCGAAATCACGTGCGCGGGCACATCAGGCGCGGCGTTTCTGACATGGGCTAACGGCGCGTTACAATCTTCCGCCAAATCAGCTTTCGTCAGAACAATAACCGGCAAGCCGCCGCTCTGCCGCGCTTGGGTCAGATAGCGCATAATACGGTTGGTTTTGAAATCCTGATTCAGAGACGACAGAATAAAAACATAGTCAAAATTCGTCGCGACGACTTGTTCCAGAACGGTTTTCACATAGCCTACCCCATGACCGGAAAAATCCGCGCGGGAAAACTTGGCGTGCCGGGGCAAAAGCGCAGCGATACGGGAATTTCCGTTATCGTTATAGTGCAACAGCACAAAATCGCCGACACAAGGAAAATCCCCGCGGCCTTCCGCGTTGTACCGGAACGCGCCCTTCAGCACGGCAGCCCCTTCGCCATGCTCGGTGATAACCGTGTAATGGGTCCCCCTGTGGTCTGTGACCCTTCCCGGTATCAGCCCATGAGGGGGCGCTTCTGTTTCGATATAGCCATATTGTTTCAAATCGATCATGATATATCTCCTTAATACAAGTGATATGGGAGCATTAAAACACCGCGGATCAACAGCCTCATTTGAAGCTGCTGTTTCGCGGCGGGGCAATCAACACGTTGATATAGGTTGATATAGGTTGATATAGCCAGAAAAGGATACGACCTGAATCGCATCCTGCAAAAAGCAGTGTTCACAAAAGGTTCCTGTTGACGGCACAGCAAAACAACGCGGCGGAACATCCCAAGGTTGGAAAACCCGTTTATTTCTGCTAATGCCCGATATTTGGTTTTAAGCGGCAATCTCCATTGCGCTCACCGACATCAACACAACTCCTTTTGGGAAGGAAACTCCCTATTGATTAGTAGTATAAGGCAGTTTGGGTGTGATGTCAATTATTGCGGCGGACCCAAGGCAGCGGGGAGGAGCAAGGACACGGCCACGGAGGCCATACCCCGCGAGCCTTGCTTCGGGGCGACGCTGCTCTATGGCTTCTTCGCGGCAAACGCAAAATAAGGCAGCCTTGCGTTTGCTTCGCTTCAAAGCCTAAGAGCAGCTGTCTCCCCTCTCGCAAAGGCTCGCGGGGTATGGCCTCCGTGGCCGTGTCCTTGCTCCTCCCCGCTGCCTTGACCAAGTTTCGTCTTGTGCCGGCTCTTTTTTGGGAACCGGACAAACATGTCAGTGTCCAGACAACCTTTCAATGCTGTTGAAATACATCCGTCAACTTGCTATACTGACATAGAAGACAAATTGAGAGCACGTGTTTGCGCCACGCCGGCGTGGAATGAACAGAGAGGTGACGTCCGTGTTCAAAAGAATTTTTTCACTTTTTCTTACCACAGTCATCATCGTGTTGTCCGTTTCCATGGCCAACATGCTCTTGTACAAATACATTTCGCCCGCTTTGTTTGAATTCGCGTCCCATCAGTCAACCTTGGCTGTACGGGCGCCGGCCCAACCTGTCACCGATGAATTGCTTAAGCAGATGCAGACTCAGATCAAAGACAAATACAATGTCCAAGTCCTTTTTGGCCCGGAGACTCCTCTCGTTTATGGCATTGAGTACGACAATATGACAGCCGCCACCGAAATGTATGAACGCCTGTACTTGATCGACAATGAATTATCTCGATACCCCGAAGGTTTTTTCAGAGTATGGGAGGATATCAACGATCACAATCCTCTTCAAATCCTTCTCGTTAACAAGATTACATCCATTCAAAGAGAAAAAAAAGACCCGGGAGAAGAATACCTGGGAGTTTACACCGGCAGCCATGTGATTTTGTATACACAAAAAGCCAACAGAGAAACTCTTCATCATGAAATCGGCCACGGCATCGACTACATACTCCGCATAAGCGATTACGCTCAAAACAATGGTGTCCATTTTGACCGGACCGAATGGGATTCTTTTCTGCCTTCAGGGTTTGAATATGGTGCCGCAACCGGCTCATCGACTCCAAAGTACGTTTATTCCGCGATCTCAAAACTGAACGATATTTACTTTTTGGACGTCTACTCCACGACAGCCATAGAAGAACACGTCGCAACGATTTTTGCTTGCTCAATGTTGTCCGACTTGGCCAGAACCCCTAAACGCATCCAGGCCCTTGCTTCACCTCATATACAAGACCAAATGCGCTATTATTTCTCCCTCATCCGCGAGACCTTTGACGACGAAGGTTGGGCGGAAATCCCCTGTTGGGAAAAATCCCTCGTGTTTTAAAAGTTGTCAAAAAGATGTATACTGAGTACAACAAGCAACAACTATTATGAAAATGAAGTTCAAAATGAATGGAGTTCTTCATGAGCAACAAACCGACATCAGGACAATTTCGGTCTTCCCATGTCCAATCCTTAGCGAGGGCACTGCATTTGATTGAAATCATGTCCGAATACAACCACGAAATCTCGGTCACAGATCTCTCCAACAAGCTCGGCTGGCCCAAAAGCACAACTTATGGTATCCTGTCAACATTGCGCGACTATCGCTATATTGATCAGTCCCCGACCACAGGCCGATACAAAATCGGCGTGCGTTTTTTTGAGATTGGCAACATTGTCTCTCGTTCCTGGGATATCCACACCATCGCTGTGCCTCATCTGCTCAAACTCAACGCTGTCGTCAGCGAAATCGTCCAGCTGGCCACCGAAAACAACGGCGATGTGCTTTATCTGGAAAAAATAGACACGACCAAAACCCTTGATATTGTCTCAGATCGCGGCCACCGTCTGCCCATGCATTGCAGCGGCTTGGGCAAGGTACTCCTAGCCTACCACAACAGCGCCGAAGTCAACTATATCTTGTCCCATAAAGGGATGCCGGCCAAAACGTCCCGCACCATCACGGATCCGGCTGAACTCAAGCAACAACTGGAGATTATTCGGCAGCAGGAACTCGCGATCGACGACCGCGAAATCATGGACGATATCTGCTGCGTCGCCGCGCCGATTTTTGACAAAGAAGGCAAGGTCAAATTTGCTGTCAGCGTCACCGGAAAGCACCACAACATGCTGGGACCTAAGCGTGAGCTTATTGTCCGCTCACTTAAACAATGTACCCGGGATATATCGGAGGCTATGGGGTATAAGGCAATGGACAATTGACAATTGACAATGGACAATTTGAATGCATTGGGTGAGAGGTGTCCTTTGTGCAAGCGCAATGCGCACCGATACTGCTTGCGAATGCCAGATACTGAACACCGAATACTAAACACCGAATACCAGCACAGAATACCGGGTGCCGAATACCGGGCACCGGTCTACGATAAGATGTCCAGAAACTCTGTCAGCCGTTTTGCCATGCATTCCACTAAGAATTTGACCATGGGTGTGGAGGCTTGTTCTTTGTAGTAACTGTCAAAACAGTCGTAATAACGTTTTCTGTCCTCCAGGCGGATGGTGATGGGCGGATAGTTGTTTTGCAGCAACATGTAGTTGAGGAGCAAACGGCCTGTCCGTCCGTTGCCGTCCACAAAGGGATGTATCCCTTCAAAATCCAGATGAAACAAAGCCGCGCTCTCCAGAGGGTGGCGTTTTTGCGCCCCGTGTTCTTCCATAAGTTGTTCCATCTGGCTCGGCACAAACAAAGGCTCCGGCGGCTCACAGCACGCCCCTAGGACCCGGATAGGGATTTTGCGGTAGACGCCTTTATCGTTAGGTCGGTCGATGAGCACCAGGGAATGGATGTTCTTGATCACCCGTTCGCTCATAACTTCTTTGTTTAGAACAAGTTTCTGGACATACGCGAAAGCGTCCTTGTGGCCCACAACCTGTAGATGATCTTTCAGGGGCTTGTGTTCGACAACCATGCCTTCTAGGACCAAGGCTGTCTCTTGCATCGTCAGGACGTTGCCCTCCATAGCGTTGGAGTGGTAGGTGAAGTCCACCAGAAACTCCTCCCGTACCCGCTTCTGTTCCCCCGCGGTCATGGGACGGCGTCGGTCAAGATCGCCCTTCAAGGCATCCATTCGGGAAAAAATTCCGGAGTGCTCCTGCCCTATTATCCTGCCCCGCAGCGTTCGTCCGTCAACCGGTTTGTCCGCGTAGGCGGGAATCAGGTAAGAACGGCCGACTTTGACGACCCCTTCAATTTTACCTTTTTCACAGAGCACCCGGGCACGCCGATCGGATAGTCCCCAGCGTTCCGACGCCTGCTTGACACTCATATACTCCATGTGCACACCTCGTTCTCTTTGGAGTATATCCAATTTATAGAAATCCTATGACAGGAATTGCCATTGTGCGTCTTATTTGTGGATTATTTTTTATAATTCATTTGTTTGAGGCGAAAGTCTATTGAGTCTCTGCTGGTTGGCTTTCTGCTGATTGGTTCTTTACTAGCATATAACGTCTGGCATAAAAAAACAAGGATAATTCAATTATGCCTATTTATGGCTCCAAAAGGCGCCTCAAATATACGCCCGTATAAGACTTTTCACAAACCGCCACCTCTTCCGGCGTGCCCGCCGCCACAACCTCTCCGCCCCGGTCGCCCCCCTCGGGGCCCAGGTCGATGATATAGTCGGCGGTCTTGATCACTTCCAGGTTGTGCTCAATCACCAGCACACTGTCGCCGGCTTCCACCAACCGGTGCAAAATCGTCAGCAGTTTGTCCACATCGGCGATATGCAGACCGGTGGTGGGCTCATCCAGGACATACAGCGTCTTCCCTGTGCTGCGTCGGGCCAGTTCCGTGGCCAGTTTGACCCGCTGGGCCTCCCCCCCCGAAAGCGTGGTCGCGGGCTGTCCCAGCCTGATATAACCGAGACCCACATCATACAAAGTCTGAATCTTGCGCTGAACCCGCGGCACCGCCGCGAAGAACTCCAGGGCTTCTTCCACCGTGCTGTCAAGAATTTCGGCTATGGACAACCCTTTGTAACGGATTTCCAAGGTCTCCCGGTTGTACCGGCGGCCTTGACAAACCTCGCAAGGCACATAGACATCAGGCAAAAAATGCATTTCAATTTTAATAATCCCGTCGCCCCGGCAGGCTTCACAGCGCCCCCCTTTGACGTTGAAGCTGAAGCGCCCTTGTTTGTACCCGCGCACTTTGGACTCCGGAACCTGGGAATAGAGCTCGCGGATGTGATCAAACACACCGGTGTAGGTCGCCGGATTGGAACGGGGCGTCCGCCCGATGGGCGACTGGTCGATATTGATGATTTTATCAATGTGCTCCAGGCCCCCGATGCTTTCAAATTCCCCCGGCCGGACGCGGCTTTTCAGCTTCAGTCCTTCCTGCACGCCTTTGATCAGGATCTCGTTCACCAGCGTGCTTTTGCCGGATCCGGAAACGCCGGTTACACAGGTAAAAACCCCCAGGGGCACGTCCACATCGAGATTCTTCAGATTGTTTTCCGCGGCGCCGCGCACCGTCAGCCATTTTTCCGCGGGAAGTCGGCGCAGCAGCGGCAGTGGTATACAGCGTTTGCCGCTGTGATACTGTCCCGTCACCGAAGCTTCCACCGCTTCAATGTCCGCCAACGTGCCTTGAGCCACCACCTCGCCGCCGTGAGCGCCGGCACCGGGGCCAATATCAATGATGTGATCGGCCTCTCGCATGGTTTCATCGTCATGCTCAACCACCAGCAGCGTGTTACCCAGATCCCGCAGTTTTTTCAGCGTGCCCAGCAGGCGGGCGTTATCCCGCTGATGCAAACCGATGCTCGGCTCATCCAGAACATAAAGCACCCCTGTCAGACTGGATCCGATTTGAGTCGCCAAACGGATGCGCTGAGCTTCGCCCCCGGAAAGGGTGCCCGCCGCTCTGTCCAGGGTCAGATAGTCCAACCCCACGTCAATTAGAAAGCCCAACCGCTCCAGCAGCTCCTTAAAAATCCGGCGGGCGATGGTCTGCTCCCGGGGGCTCAGGGACAAGTCATGCAAAAACCGTCGCGCTTCCGTCACCGGCAGCCGCGTATAATCATAGATGGACAACCCGCCAACCTTAACGGCCAGGGCCTCCGGCTTGAGCCGGCGACCGCCGCAGGCCGGACAGAGTTTTTCCGACATATAGCGCTCCATCTCGCCGCGCACATAGTCGGAAGCCGACTCCCGGTAGCGTCTTTGGAAATGAGGCAGCAGCCCCTCATAAGGCGCCCGCCAGACCCGGTTCTCCCCCATCACATTGATATAAGAGAAAGTGATCATCTCCGGCGTGCCGCCCCACAGCTTTGCCAGCTGCTCATCCCTCATAGCCGCCACAGGTTCGTCCATATCGATACCCTGGCTGTCCGCGAAACTGCGCAGCATAGCCGGATAATAGGTTGCCGCGGAATTGGCCCAAGGGGCGATGGCCCCCTGGTTCAAGGATTTGTTTCTGTCCGGAATAATCAGGTTCATATCCGGCTCCAGATGAGCCCCTAAGCCTGTGCAGGCAGGACAAGCCCCGTAGGGGGTGTTGAAAGAGAATAGGCGCGGCGCGATTTCGTCCAGAGCGATGCCGCAGTCAGGACACGCGAAATTTTCACTGAAAACCAGCAGCTCTTCGGTGCTGTCGGCGGATTCATCCGCGTCCGCGCCGGTGCCAGCGCCAGTGCCGACGCCCGCACCTAGTCCGGCGTCCGCTTCGGTCGCGCCGGGGGCTCTCGTGGCCGGTGTCAGCAACACCAACACCGTTCCTTCCCCCAGCTTCAGGGCGGCTTCCAAAGACTCGGCCAGTCGCGCGGCGCTGTCCTCCTTGAGGGCGACGCGATCCACCACAGCTTCAATGGAATGTTTATGGGTTTTAGCCAGGACCAGATCCGTTTCCTGAGTCAGATCAACAATGCGTCCGTCCACCCGGGCGCGCACATACCCGTTCTTGCGGATGGTTTCCAACACTTTGCTGTGTTCACCCTTCCGACCGCGCACCAGCGGCGCCAGAATATGCAAGCGGCTGCGCTGTGGATACGCCATAATCTGGTCAACCATCTGCTGCACCGTCTGCTGGGCAATCTCTTTGCCACACTTGGGACAATGGGGATGACCGATCCGGGCATACAGCAACCGTAAATAATCGTAGACCTCCGTCACGGTGGCCACTGTCGAACGCGGATTGCGGCTGGTCGTCTTCTGGTCGATGGAAATGGCTGGGGAAAGACCCTCAATAGAATCCACGTCGGGCTTGTCCATCTGCCCCAGGAACTGCCGCGCGTAGGAGGACAGCGACTCCACATAGCGCCTCTGCCCTTCGGCGTAAATGGTGTCAAAAGCCAGGGACGACTTGCCCGACCCGGATAACCCCGTAATCACAACAAGCCGGTTGCGGGGAATATCCACGTTCATGTTTTTGAGATTGTGTACCCGGGCGCCCCGGACTTTGATATGTTTTTGGTGCGTATCAGAAGAACCCGCGTCATGATCCGGCATCGGTATTATCCTCCGTTTTTTCGGTTATCCTGTGTCCGATTGCTTTCCTGTGAGAAAATGATCAGATTCAGCATAACACATCTTGCCAAGGATTGCAAACATGCGTTCGATTGGGGGTGCATATTTTAAAAGTGCAGGAAGCGACAAAAAAATAAATAGAAATATCTACTGCGGGGTTCTCCCGCAACCGAATGGTGAATGGAGATGGATATTATGTGGGCTCGTAACAGTCCCGAGGTAGGGTTTGGTGAGCGGGAGAATCCAAGCGCCTCACCGCCCGACGCAGCCCCCGAAAGGCGAAAAAAATACGCAGGCTTTTGGAGTCTGCCGCTCCCCAAACCCTGACGTGGCACTGTTACTGGCCGGCGCGGTATCTGCCTCCAACTCACCATTGAGTTGCAGGAAAACACCGCGGCAGAAAGCTCTGCTTATCCTTATCGTCAGTTCATGCACTTTTTAAATATGCACCCTTCGATTGGAAACCGGCGTATCTGCCGAAACAAACATGTTGGCGTAAACCCCTTTTGCCATGCCTTCATTTAGCATCACGCTCATAAATCTTGCTATAGCGTTTTCGTCTGGATCCGCTTTCATTCTAGCTATTTTTTATATTAATGTTAACCTTCATTATTAAACAGCAAGCAAATAAACCCATGAATACACGGTGAGAGCCAGCATTGTAGGAGAGTTCGCTTTTCAGCGGATCCTATAACTTTTCAGAGTGTTCAGAATCTTTTCCTTGTTAGCGTCATAGACAGCTTTGCTCATATTAATCTCGACGAAATAATAATCGGGGCTGTCCGTTCCCGGATTGAAATCAAAAGCTCTGATCACTTTGCTGCTATCCGCATTCGCATCAATATAAATTGTCGCTTGCACACCGTTATCCGCAATCAAGACGCCACTTTTCGCAAAAGAATCTTCAAAAGCTTTATAAAAGGCGGCGTCATGGGTCATCGTAAATTGCAAGATCTCTTGATCATTCCCCACCTCCAAGATCAAAACGGTAGAATTGCCCTCTTGATTTTCGACCCGCTTCCAGTCCTCAGGATATTCAATCATGAAGCTCCCAAACGCAGGCACAACGAATTCATATTGCGTGACCGGATACTCTTGTTTGACATATTGATCTGTCACGTTATTCTGATTCGCAGGGTTTTGATTGTTCGCCGCATCTCCGCAGGCCGCCAAGGATAACACGAATGCAAAGAGCATAATGAATAAAACAGACCTCCTGATTCTCAAAAAGAACACTCCTTCCAAATCTCTATACAGATTTCGCCTTATTGTGTCTATTGTCTCTTGTCTCTTGCCTCTTGTCAAATAGTTTATTTAGGGAAATACAACCAAAAGAAGGCACAAATGATTATCTCCTGATCACCCGACGAAAGGCGGCATAAATGCCGCCCTTCGCCTGGGTAACTCAAAATCCCGCCAGAATATAGCTAGGTCAACTTCAGACCACAATCCCAAACGCTTTGAAGATGGTGCGTTGGGCCTTGGTCGGAGCGGACACTATCTTGCCATAGCGACCTGAAAAGCTCGTCTGTCGGTATGTCCCCAGCCTCATCATCAACTCATTGAGCGAGTAGTGGCGAGCAAGCCGATCCTCTTGGGGCACGTCATGCCTTTTGCTCCAGGCATCAGCAAGGGTCACCCTTACTTGGGCACTGATAACAAGGGCTAAAAACTCCATCAAGGCACGCCCACGCATAGTGTCTAAGAAACTATGAACCACAGTCGTTGAAATAGATAATTTTTTTGATATGAGTACAATTGCGCGCAGAAATGTACGTACAGATTAACCGATACCACAAAGGCGCATGGTCAGATCATGTGCCTTTGCGGTATTGGGCGTGTTTGCTGATTTGATGAAAACCCCTCGGATGATTTGGCGGTCATCCGTTAAGCCCCGCCTTTCGGCGTGTCTGCTGAGCTCCTGTAGCGAGGGATTATGACCGTCTGCCTGTTGCCTCCAGTATGGGATCATACATATAGATCTAAGCAGGAATTTATTGGGT